>JAQTQE010000005.1 GCA_028712365.1 bacterium | reverse complement strand
GGAGACAACATCATGGTAGACGTGGAATTGATCACGCCGATCGCGATGGAGAAGGAACTGCGGTTCGCTATTCGTGAAGGCGGCCATACAGTCGGCGCCGGCGTCGTCTCAGAAATAATCGAGTAAAAATAACTTAAGGAGTTCCAATGGCTAACCAGGATCTATCAATAGTAACACTTGCCTGTAGCAAGTGTAAAAGAAGAAACTATTCTTTAACGAAAAACAAGAAGAAACATCCAGACAAACTGGAGATAAAAAAGTTCTGTAAATTCTGCCGTGCTCATACCATGCACAAGGAAACTAAATAAGCTAAATGCGGGATGCTGGAAGCTGGAAGAAAAACACATTTGGCTTTAAGCATTGAGCGTTCAGCCAAATGGGGGTGTCCGTTAATGGCTAAACGACCGGTCTCCAAAACCGGAACTGTAGGTTCGACTCCTGCCACCCCCGTTTTTAATAAGATTAAAAAAACCAGCATTGAGAGATGCTGGTTTTTTGTTAAAGGAGATAATAGTGCTTGATCCAAAGATAGCAACAGTAGCTGTTTTAGCCGCCGCCTATATTGGCTTCATTTTTTTTACTAAAAAAAGAACGCTGATAGCGATCTTGGGAGCATTATTGCTCATAGTGTTAGGAGCGATTTCCTGGCAGGATGCTTTTTATGCTATTAACTGGAATATTATGGGTATCTTTGTAGGTATGCTGATCGTAGCTGATATTTTTAT
Source organism: bacterium (assembly GCA_028712365.1). Taxonomy (GTDB): domain Bacteria; phylum CAYTYR01; class UBA6262; order UBA6262; family UBA6262; genus UBA6262. The sequence goes on along the minus strand of JAQTQE010000005.1, from coordinate 75,273 downwards.
GGATAGCCGAGTGCCAGCCCGGCTTGCCGAGATCATTGTCGATAGAGCCCCGAATACAGCCTGGGCGATATTATTTCTTTGCGCTTTGACCGGTTTTATTTCTGCTTTTGTGGAAAATGTCGCTACGGTTTTGATCGTAGCGCCGGTAGCCTTGTCTTTAGCGAAAAAATTGAAGTTTAATCCGGTTAATATGATGATCGCGATAGCTATTTCCAGCAATCTGCAGGGAACTGCGACCCTGATCGGCGATCCACCGAGTATGTTGCTGGGCGGATTTGCTAAAATGTCTTTTGGAGATTTCTTTTTTTATCAGGGACGGCCGAGTATTTTCTTTGCTGTAGAGATCGGGGCTATTGTTTCCTTTGTTGTTCTGTATCTTTTCTTTAGAAAGCTTAAAGATAAAAACAGGGCTATCGAGATTGAGCAGGTCAAATCATGGGTCCCAACAGGCATATTGGTAACTTTGATCATCCTGTTGGCAGCTTCATCTTTTTTTGACGCTGATTTTTCATGCTTGGCCGGGATAATTTGTATGGCCGCAGGAGTAGTTGCCATACTTTGGAAAAAATTAATAGATAAAGGGAATATTATAAAAAGTATCAGGGCTTTGGATTGGGATACAACTATTTTCCTGGTGGGGGTTTTTGTCCTGGTTGGAAGTCTTACAGTTAATGGCTGGATCGAAATTATTTCCAACTATCTCTCTACACTGGTCGGGTCAAATATATTTTTAGGCTATACATTGATTGTATTTTTATCAGTTTTTCTTTCTGCTTTCATTGATAATGTACCGTTTCTCGCGGCGATGCTGCCAGTAGCTGTTTCCATGTCTGCTAAACTGGGTATTAATCCGTCTTTATTCTTATTCGGTTTACTGATCGGGGCGAGTTTAGGGGGCAATATTACTCCGATCGGAGCCTCTGCCAATATCGTAGCATGCAGCCTGCTAAAGAAAGAAGGGTATGATATTAGTTTTAAAGAATTTGGGAAAATTGGATTGCCTTTTACCCTTACCGCAGTGACGGCGGCGTATTTATTCGTCTGGTTCATTTGGAGTAAATAATATTATGGAATAAGCAGAAAGACCTTGACAACCTGAGAATTTGTGTTATATTTTAATTGGAAATCCATATTTTATTATAAAGAGGTGCGGAACGGTAATTAGCCACGAGAAAATTACCGAGGAGACGCGCGTAATGAGGCCTCTTGGCTGGGACAACCACGTAAGGTACGGGCAAAAAAAACTAGGTGAAATGTTACTCGATGCATCATTGATCGATGAAGGGCAATTGAAGACAGCGTTGTCCAAACAGCAAAGATCAAGTAAAAAATTGGGAGAAATATTAGTAAATCTTGGCTACACCAATGAGGAATTGGTGTTAAACCTATTAGGAAAACAGCTTAATTCTCCTTATATCAGAATAGATAAGACAGAGCAGATCGATAATACCATCATCCATCGAATACCGGAAAATCTGGCTGAGCGCAATTTAATTTTGCCGGTAAAGCTGGAGGATGATACGCTCTGGGTAGCAATGAGCGACCCGGCCAATCAGTTCCTGAAAAAGGTGCTGGCTCTTTTGACCGGGTATCATATTAAGTCCTATATCGCCAGTCCCAAGGAGCTAAAGCAGGCTATTGCCCGATATTATTCCCGGGAAGGCCGGTTTGAAAAGGCAGCTGATAATGCCCCGCTGCATAGTTACTTCCTGCCGCTGAAACAATTGGGTTTGACCCCGCGGCAATTACAGGTTTTTGATAAATACTTGGAAATTCAAAAGGGTTGCTTGTTGATCATAGGCCTGGAGAATAGCGGGAAGAAGACCACAGCTTATGCCAGCCTCCGGCAGTTGAATTTTCCTGATAATGACATTGTTTCAATAGAGAGAAAGATGGATTATAAATTGGAATGTGTAAACCAGTTGGAAATTTCAGGGACCAGTGACCAGGATATGAGCCGGATGATCGATAATGTCAATCAGTTTAATCCGAATGTCCTGGCAGTCGAGAACATCCAGGGGGTTGAAAGCTGGAACGGCATCGGCCGGATGGCGGAAAAAGGCAATCTGGTCATTGGAACAATAAATACTGACCAGGATATCGTTGATTTTCTCGCTGATTTCCTGAATAAAAGGACTAACCACTACTCAGTTATTGAGAATTTGACCCTCCTGGCTCAGCAGAAGCTGGTACGCGCTGTCTGCCCATATTGCCGGTCACCTTATAAAATCACCGGGAAAACAGCCAGAAAGATGGGGTTGAGCGTTAAAGGAGCCACGATCAATATATATAAAGGTAAGGGCTGCAGTGTGTGTAATTATACCGGATATTATGGCCAAACAGCTTGTTATGAACTGCTGCCGGTAAACAATACTATAAAGGATTTGATGATGCAGAATGCCAGTAAGGCAAAATTTAAAAAGGCGATACAGAAAGAAATGGCCTGTAGTTTTAATGATATATTACAAGAGAAACTGCTGAAAGGGCAGATCTCAACCGAAGATTTCCTGCAAGTTATGGGTCAGGACATCAACCAATTCAAAGAGCTTAAAGCTGTTCAGATCATGGATACCTTCTGGACTTTATTTGAAAAGTCGGGTTCCATTAATGCCTATCTGGAATATCGCAAGAAGAATTAGAAAATAAAAAAAGCTTGACAAAATCATGTTTCGTGCTATATTATTAGTAAGCACAACAAAATTCTTGACAAGTTAACCGAAAAGGCAAACCTGTCGTAAGGCAGGGGCGCAAAGCCACGGGACCAGTGGAATACCTATAACCAAATGAGGTTAGCCGGGCTACCGAGTTAAGACATCACGCAACTCGGATTTTTGTTTTACCGGAGTACCCGGTAAATAAAAATAAAAAAGCCACGAAAGTCACGGATGTGCTTTTGGGGCAAAAAAAACAAGGAGGAAGCACATGAAGAAATTGTTAGTGTTAGTAGTTGCAGTGTTAGCAATGGCCAGTTTAGCTTCAATGGCTCATGCTGATACCATCATCTTTCAGGATAGCTGGGCTTATGCCTTTGCTACTTGGCAGGGTTCTAATCAGGATACATACCCGGCCGATCCTCATGCGATCGTAGATGCTGCTGTTTTATCTCCGTTTACAGGTGAGACTGGAAACTATGTAGCCAGAATGACTTACAATAAGACTCAGGAAGCCTGGTCAGGTCATTTAACCGCAGCTTCTCCCGGAGCGAATCTTTCCGGTGTAACCAGATTGCAGTTCCAAGTCAGAAGCGATGACACCATGAATGTACCGGTCGTCATTAATAAAGTCGTTGTGAATGATTCTAACAATGCTGCTTTGACCATTAGAGCTGGTTTTGAAGCGCCGCTTGGTTCTTGGTCAACAGTACAGAGCGATGCCGGAACTTTTGATGGCCGGAATATGGCTGCCGTCACCATGCCATTCGGTTTTTATATGGGAGATACTGATAACGTTGGTATCACCGGTGACAATTGCATTTTCTATTTCGACAATGTGAAGTTTGTAGGTGGCAGCACTGGTACAGTACGCGTAACCTTGACCTCTGGCGTAGTCGGTGTACAGATCGAACAGTCTGTGAACTTTGACTTGATCACTGGTGGGATCACCACTAATACCAGCTACAATTCAGCTGACATCATGGATGATACACAGAACCATTTCATCGTCACCAACAAAGGGACCGATGCTTGCTATTACAGAGTGTACTTGATCAACCCCGGCGGATGGACTGCAGTAAATCCGACTGCCCCGGCTAATACTATTAACTTAACTACCACTGATACATATGCACTGTATGGCCAGTTTGCTCAGCCCGGTGCCAGCGTAGCCGGCGATATGTCCAGCTATGCAGCTCTTGATGGTATTACTACCTCGGCTAAAGCTGCTGCTGCCGGTACATTAGATTTCTCAGGCTTAGGCGATGGTTACAACGTTGCCGCGAATGCAGCCAGGAACCTCTGGATTGCTTTGCATACACCTCCGACGACCAGCGTAGGTTCAACCCAACAGATCACGGTTGTCGTAAGCGCAGTAAAACTGTAATAATATACATACAAGTGTGCGGGCTGCAAAGCCCGCACACTTGATCAATACAAGGGATTGAAGGGGGAAGGAATGCAGTATAAGAACAGTCAAACAAAGCAAAAAAAGATAAATATTTCAAACTTATTGGGGCTGGCTTTTGTTACTTTGTTTATGTTCTTATCTGTTTCTGCCGGTATTGCCGCTACCCTGACCTCAACTCCACCTGATTTTACCCTGACTGACCTTAGGCTCGGTTACTCTTACCGGGTAGAAGATCTCATCTCTACTAAAGTTAAATTTAGCTATAGCAGTGTCACCAGTGGTGATACTTTGGTTGTAGGTTCCACCATAGACGGATTTAATTTACCTACAGGCTATGAATTTTTACCATCTGATTTTTCAGTGACGGTTGATCCCAGCTCTACTACCATAAGTACCAGCGGCAGCCAGGAAGTTTCCGTCACTATTAGTGTTCCGCTTAATACGTCATATTTAGGTAAAAAATATTTCTTCGGGCTGGAAGGACGGACTTCACTTGGGTCAGGATTAGCCAGCGCGGTTACGACCATTAAAGTGAATATGGGTTCACAATATATAGGTTATGGTGTGACTGGTTATGATGCTTTAGGCACTATCGGTATGGTTGGCAATAAAGCGTATGTGACTGCCAATGTAGCCAGCTTAACAGCGCCAACTTTAAAATTATATTATCGTAAAACAGGAGATACTGCTTGGACAACAGTAACCACTGCCACAACCGCTGCAAAAACTAACGGGTCCACAGACTATACCTTTGAATTTCCTGCCAGCGTAGTAACTACTGCTGGTTTCCAATATATTATCGAATCACAGGCTGGTACTGATTATGCTTATTCCCCGGAACAGACCAGGACTGAGTTTACCGGTACCGCAACCCAGAAATATCATTCAGTGTCAGTAACCAGGACAACTACCGGAACCATAACTACGACCGGCAGTACCCTGACCGTTAATGACGGTAATCCTAATGATGGCGCAGTGAAGGTTGTTGCTCCCAGCAGGGCAGTAGGGTCCAATCTTGATATCACCTTGGAACAAATTGATGAAACTTCCACTTCTTGCCCGGCAGCCCCAAGTTATTCTTTATCTGAAAAACCGGCTATGATCTTTAAACTGACACCTAACGGCACAAGATTCTTAAAGAACATAGATCTTACCTTATTATATTTAGACACTGACAACAACGGTATTGTTGATGGATTACTTGATCTTGACGGTAATGCCACGATAGAAGAAGCCAAGCTCAAGATGTTCTGGTGGGATGGATTCAAGTGGAGACTGGTGAACGGTACCCAAACCCAGGATATTACCGCTAATACGGTCACGGTTAAAACCAATCATTTCTCTTACTATGCCTTGTTCCCGGTCAATTCTCTGAGCCCAGAGGATTACCGGCCAGCCAAGAAAATTATTACTCCTAATGGCGACGGCATAAATGACGAAGCTGATTTCAGCGGTTTAGCTGAAGAAGTCAAGATATTCGATATTACCGGAAGAAAGATACGGTCAGTATCTGCCGGCACCGGCCAATGGGACGGTAAAGATGATGACGGCAGTGTAGTCGAGAGCGGAGTTTATATCTACCAGTTCAAGGTAGACGGGACTCTAGTAAGCGGCGTTATAGCCGTGGCGAAGTAAGGGGGGATGACGATGAAGAGGAACCTGATAATCACACTAACAGTAATAGCGATAGTTCTCAATATACAAATTGCCCAAGCTGCGTTCAAAGACTGTGGTTGGGGGACCAGACCTGCTGGCATGGGGGGAGCATTTGTGGGGGTAGCCAACGATAGTAATGCTCCCCTGTGGAACCCTGCAGGTATAGCCCAAATGAAGAATGCGGAAAGCAGTTTTATGTATTCCACTTATTATAATGGTTTGGACCTGAAGGCAGGCAGTGACAGTGTCAGCCTGGGATTCAATTACCTCTCATTTGTCTATCCCAAGAGCTCTATTGGAGCATTTGGAGTAAGCTGGGCTAATTTTACTGCCACGGATCTCTATAAAGAAGATACCTATACCTTGACATACGCAAAAAAGATCAATGACTGGTTACCTAACCTGCCGCCGATAATTTACGTGGGTTTGAACTTGAAATCACTAGGGCATTCTTATACTCTTGATGATTATGCCAAGGATGACCCGGTTTTTGTGCAAGGGGGAACCTCTAAGAGCGCTGTCACTGTGGATTTAGGCGCTTTAGTAAAACCATGGGATAGGTTAGCCATAGGATTAGCGGCAAAAAACCTGACCCAGCCGGATGTTGGCTTAAAAGATGAAGATAAAGTGCCGATGGAAATAAAATTAGGCGCAGCTTACCGATATACGCTTATTACTCCGGCCATTGATATGACCATGCGTGATGGTGTTTCCACCATGCATATAGGCGTTGAGAGCTATTTGATGAATAAAACACTGGGATTAAGGGCTGGCTGGAACTCTACTGAGCTGACCTTCGGATTCTCATTCAACGGTATTCGTTCCGAGAACTTTGGCTTGAACCTTGATTATTCCTTCATCATGCCGATGGAGATCGAAGATTCTTCCGGCAGTCACAGGATATCAATGGGCGTATGGTTCTAAGTAATACCATAATTTAAATAAAATAAAGGAGACCTTATTGCAAGGTCTCCTTATTTTTTAGGAGGAGAAAATGAAAAGATCAACGATGTTGGTGCTGGTATGTTGCTTCACTGCCTTCGCGTCACCTTTATTGGCCGCTGGGCTCACTGCTAATTTTGGCGAGGTCCTGATCGAAGACCTGAAAATAGGATATCCATTTAGTACCAGGGATAAAGCAAATCTTCCTTATATTATAACCAACGTCGGGTATAAAACTATTGATATAAAAGTGGAAGTTGTTGTCCCGTCAGCGCAGGAACTGAAAAAAGGATATGAACCTATACCTGATCCTGCCTGGATAAAACTGGAACGCAATTTTTTCTCTTTAAAACCCAATGAGCAGGGTTCTACGGATTTGGTTTTCAATATACCGAATGATGATAAACTCCTGGGTAAAAAATTTGATGCTATCGTGTATCCTTATACGTTCGAAGGGATATTAAAGATTGGGGTGAACAGCCATGTTCTGTTTACCATTGATAAAGAAAAAGGGCCCTATCCGATATATCTCGATGCTAAATCCTTCAAAGATAAAGTCGCGTTTGAAGTATCTCCGCTGGAAATGTTCGTGAAAAATGTGCCGGTAGGGAAAAAGGTTGACCTGAAAAAACACTCTAAAACAGTTTTAAAAATAACCAATACCACTGACCAAGAATGCCGTTTCTATCTCAATTCGATCAAAGTGAAGGAGTCCAGCGCGAGTTTAAAAGAGGGGTACCAGGATACGCCTGATGCCAATATACTCTCTTTTGATGAGAAGATGATCAGGATCAAACCAAAAGAGACAAAAGAAGTAAAATTATACTTGACCTTCCCGAGCGGTAAAGAATTCACCGGGAAAGACTATATGTTCATATTGCCCATAGTGACCGGTGAGCAGGATGCTCCTCTTATTCGTTATGCTTATCTTTATGTGACTACAAAAAAGTAGTTTTAGCAACTCTTTGCGGAGAAGGATATTGACGTCACAGGAGAAAAAGAGTATAAGATACAAAGAGGTGTAAAATGAAGGATTTTTTGGTAGATAAGAAAAACGGTGTTACCCTGGTTGAGATCATGATGGTAGCGGCAGTCATGGGCGTGCTTTTCCTTGGGCTCTTTTCGCTCATCAATAAAGTGACGAAAGGCACCTGGCAGATCGGCGGTTCGCTAGGGATGAATAGCGCTGCTTCAGAGACCATGTACTGGATCGGCAATGATTTTCGCAACGCCAAGGCTTCAACCATGGGCGGCCAGCTGTTTGATAATGCCTTAGGTGACGAGGCGATGAATCCTAGCTTTGAATATCCGTTAAACCTGACCAGTGATGTCCCGACAAAATGGGCTAGTTTAGCAGCCCATGGTGTTTCGCGAGTGAGCGGACCGTCTGTGGTCAGGAGCGGCTTCCTGGGGTTGGGATTAACTCCCGGGACCAGTTATTACAGTCAAGTATCTACTACCACCTATACCACCAGGGATTATATCGTATCAGGCTGGACTCGTCCTGTAGGGACAGCGGAGCTAAGACTATTGCAATCCAATGTGGTTGATACGAATTTTCCTACCCCTTGTTTTGTTTCCACGGCCGCTGCTACTAGCTGGGTGCATATGGTCACTACGACCACTTTGAACACTAATACTCCTTTTAAATTCCGGGTGACCTTTCCTGCCGCGACTATTAACTGGTTTAAATCAATGACTGAGAATATAGATGCTGCCGGCCGGGATTATGCATTTAATTATGACCGGGGCTTAGGGGTTTATCAGAGTGGACTATATATGGCTGACAAACGTGACGCGGTATCAAGCCAAGGTCCGGTGAAATGGGATGGCGTGAATAAAGATATCTGGGGCGATGTTCCGGTAACTGGTTTGCCTGGTGCCGATAAACAGAATTATTATTATAATGTAGTGCCAAGTATGAATTGTGAATATAACGGATTTATTTATGCTTTCAGGAACAGGGTGCTGGGTTATCCTAATATTGAACTGGCTGATATGTATACTTTTAATGGTTCAAATTGGACCGTAATGCCTTCACAGGTACCAAACCAGTTTCATCAGGGCAGTGCTAGTGAGGGAAGAAGTGAGGTTAATTGTTATGCCTTGTTCCAAAATTGCCTCTATGTTGGCGGTATCTGGCGGCATCGTCAGGTTGCTACTATCTGGTGGCCTGAACCCACAGTCTGGAGATATGATTACACCGCTGGAATAAAATGGACCAGGCCTTACCAGGATGCCGCAGCCCAAGATTCAGTGGTCGATCTTTGCGTCCATAATAACCGGCTTTACGCTTTATGCGTCTGGCAACTTAGTACCCGCCTGGTTTATAGTGACGATGGCATCAACTGGTTTGTAGATACTAATTTTAATACTGTTTTAAATGCTGCTTTCCCACCTGGTTATGTCGGTCAGAAAATGGCCTCTTATAACGGGAATCTTTATGTCGGGATCAATCCTGTGGCTAGTAATTGCCGGCTTTATTACTGGGATGGAGCTAACTGGCTGACCAATGCCAACCTGCAATTGGGTGAACGTTGTGATATTTACGCGATGACTGTTATCAATAATAAATTATATATCGCCACTGGTTGGGCAGCGATGGGCATTAATGCCGGCGGGAAGATCTATTCCTTAAATATGGCGAATCCTATTGTGCAGGAATACGTCTTGCCAGATGCGAGCGTTGTAAAAAGAATAAAATCTTTTGCCTTGTTCAACGATGTCATATATGCCAATTATGTGGCTGTCAACCTGGGTACTCCAAATGTCGGGGAAACCGGGATATTGCAGTTTGGCGGAACTAACTATTTTGATGATATCTGTATGTCCCCGCGGCAGGTTGTTCTGTCTACCAGTACTACTGACAATAATTATGAATATTATACCAGCAAAGGCGGCGCGGCTGCCAATGAAGGTAATCGTTTTAGGCGCTACCGCTTGAATTACACTGCGATAGCCAACCAAAAGGATCCTGCTTATCCCGGGATATTGCGCCGGCAACGGTTCACGGGCGGGACCTGGGTAAACGATGGGCAGGATAATTTTTGTAACAACGTTGAACGATTGACCATTACCAATAACAACCAGGAAGCGTTCGATGTAGAGCTTGTCCTGCTAAAGACCATAGAGGGGACCAAGAGTAAGGAATACCGGGTAAAAAGCAGGTTTACGCCTGCCGTGCCATAGAAAAGAGAGGGATGATGACCAGAAATTTGATCAGAATAACAGTCCTGTCCTTGTTATTATTCAGTTTAACCGGCAGCCTATGGGCCGCGACTCTTACTGTGAACTATTCAGATATCGTCTTGGAAAATTTGCAGCCGGGAGTCCCAGTCAGCCTGCTGCAGCGGACCGGCAGAGCCCTGGGTGTTAATAATATTGATACTTTGGGGGCTAATGTATTTTTTGACATATTAATTCCTAACAAAAACCAGCTTGTTGAGGGATATGAACCTATCCCTGATATCAAATGGCTGAAGACTGAACGTATTAATAGCTGGATCAAGGCTAACCAGTCTGATAATTTCGACCTGGTCATATACGCCCCATACGATCAAAAATTATTTGGTAAGAAATACCAGGCTATCCTGATGGTTTACGCGTTAGAAGGGATCGGGATGCTGAAATCGCATATTAAAACCAAGGTGTTGCTTTCTTTTACTGCTGAGAGGTATAAAATTGATGCTCTGGACCAAAAGATCAACGAAGACCAGACCAATAACAAGATCATTATGATCTATCCGAAAATAACTTCAGTAGCAGAAGTAAACCTGAAAAAGAAACTTGATTTTTCCAGGTTGGTTGTCACTAATAACAGCACTGAAAAGATAGCTCTTACCTTGTATGCTATAGTATTAGGAAATATTCCCACGGAAGCCGGGCTGGTAAAATTTAAAAATCCCAGCATTGAACTTAATAATAAAGAATCCAGAAGCATTGATCTTACTATTGATTTCCCTTTATTAAAACTCAGGAAAAGTCAGCCGATGTTGGTCTTTATTGGTATTAAAGACACAAAAAATACTCAGGGAATAGGGCAATTCGGCCTCTTAAAGATGCAATTTGACTAAAGGTGTTAATGGCGTGAAAAGAGGTTGACAATTGCGGTTTTTATGCTATATTTATTATATAAGAAGCCACGGACTTCGGTTACAGACTATATATTTTTTATGGCTTCTGTAGCTTATTTTTTTTATTACGGAGTAGTGAAGCATGTGCTTAAATAGAAAACCCAGCATTATTCTAGCCCTAGCCATTATATCCTTGCTCGTATGCCCGGTCTCGAGAATCTGGGCTGATGGCACGGTCTATACGTTTTCTGAAAGTTTTGATACTACACTACACAATAATATGGTTAGTACTACCGCTGACTGGAATACCGCCAGCGGAGTGCTCCAACTACCTAGCGTGCTTACTGGAGATTCCAAACAGATCAATGGCAGTATTACGGTTATGGGCAGCTATCTTTATTATGTTTGGGTAGATTTCCGGGATGGCGTTGGCGCTGGCAACGGGCATATTTATCTGCAGAGATATGACAAATCCGGAGCTAACCCATTAGCCGCGGATGTAAAGGTAGATAGCGCTTCAAGCAGCTATATAGCTGATGGATATTTCTCAACGTATGTTAAAATGATCAATGATGGTACATCTGTTTATATTTTTTGGGTGATGAATAACAGTTTATGGTTGCAAAAATTCGATAGTACCGGCGCCCGACTGTGGAATAGCGGGGACTTCCAGGTAAATGGTACTGACAGTGGTGGTAATTCTGTGTCTGTTACTGATTACAATGGATATGTCACCGGGCTGGTCAATAGCGACGGTTCGTTATCATTCTTTTGGAACAACGGCAGCGGTGTCTATATGCAGAAAGTGGATCCCAGCGGAACAGGGTCCCGGGTAGGCAATTCCATACGTTTGCTAGGTTCAACCTCTGAACCGGCTTATGTTGATCTAACCACGGCTGGACGTGATAGTTCGGATAATTATTTTGTCATTTATTCCAGTTATAATTATACTACTTTCAAAAAAGAACTTTTTTTGGATAAATATAATTCCAGCGGTACAGAAGCCTGGGGTGGTCGTGTCACGATAGGCTCTTCCAGCAGTATTTACGGGGCAGACATAGCTACTGATGCCTCAGGGAATAGTTATGTAGTCTGGAGCCAAACAGATCCTTCCTATGTGACTGGCCAGGATATCTATATAACTGCGATCAATACCAGCGGATCTACCATTAGCGGCTGGACTGCTAAAAAAGTTTATGCTGACGCCAGCTATTATAACCAAACGAATCCCAAGGTCCGGCTCGATTCTACTAATGCTCCTAATGTTATCTGGGAAGATAAACGCACAACTGGCAAGCTGGACCTGTATGCCCAGCGCTTTAATACCAGCGGTACGGCGCAATGGACAACGGCAGGAATAAAAGTAAATGTCGGTGATAATCCTTCTGCTAATGCGTTGTCCTATACCGGCTATGATCCGAGTTTTGAGATCGACAGCGCTGATAATAGCCTGTATCTTACCTGGTACGCGTACCGCAGTGCGGATTTTGATGTTTTTAGCCAGAAATTAACTTCGGCTGGCGCTAATAATGCCAGTGACTGGACTATTACCCAGACTGAAAACGGTGGAGGATATGCTTTATCGGCAGTAGCGTATTCCGATGATGTGCTGTATCCGAATAGCACACCTATATTATCTGCCAGGGTTTTCAGTAGTTCCTATGCCAATGGACAGACTATTAACTTGTTTTTATCCAATGACGGTATTAGCTATGAAAGCGTGACAAGCGGTGTTACCCATACCTTTGCTAATACGAGCGGGACCAAACTTTACTGGAAAGCGGAAATATCCTCAATCAATCCTTTTGTTTCGCCAATTATCTATAGTCTGATCGTTGAGTATACAGTGGTAGGTAATAGTTCCCCCTATAATAAAATACTTTATATCTATGATGATTCCTGGCGTTATCTGCCTACTGGCTGGATGGCTGAGAATAACCATACTGATGCTATGAAAATGGTTTCGAATAGCCCTGACAATCCGGCGCAGGGATCAAACTGCGTGAAGATCACGTATGATCCGAATCGTGCCGCTTGGGCCGGGTTTTTTGTCCAAGCCAGTGGCCAATGGCGGGCCAATGGCGGGGTTGGCATTAATATGAGCAATTACTCTGCCATGATCATTAAAGCCAGGGCAGCTGATACGAACGCGAATGCTATTCAGGTGCAGTTTGGTGTCGGTGGCGATAGCGGGGATACGGTTAATGTTAAAACCTCCTGGATGACTTTAACTACCGAGTGGCAAACTTATGCTATAGATCTAAGCAATACGGATCTGACCGATGTGAATGGATTGGTACTGGTGAATATGAGACGGATCCAGAATGTTGACCCGGTCATTTATATCGATGATATTCAGTTCCTTGGCCCTGGACCGGCAATGATCGATGACTTGAAAGCAACTATTGGCAGTAGTCCTGGCAGTGTGAATCTTACCTGGACGGCTCCGGCCGGTGATTATACAAATACTAGTTATATTGTCAAATATTCAGCCGCTTATATCTCCGATCCAAGTGATTTTACCAGTGCTACAACCTACACTCAGTCTTGGACGCCTGGCACTCCCGGAACCACAGAATCACATTCCCTGACTGGTCTTACTCCCGGATTGGGTTACTATTTTGCCGTTGCTACCAGGGATACGGAGAGTAATCAATCGGATATGTCCAATGTTTATTATTGTATTGCCCGTAGTTCCGGCATTGGCATCTTGGTTGAGGGTGATGTTATTGATCTTGGGACTATGGCGGCGGGGGCTACCAAAACAGGTGGACCTATAACGGTTACCAATATCGGCGGTGTGCCCATGACCACATCATTAAGCGTGACTAATCCTGCCGGCTGGACCGCAGATTCCAATAATACTACCGCCAATCATTATATCTTATTAGGCGCTTTTGGCAGTTCCGAAGGAGCAGTATTCTGGACTGTCGCTACGCAAGTAATGTCTTCGACGGCAGTAAGAAGCACCGCGACCCGTTTTGCCGGTGACCAGTCCGGCGCAAATATCCCGGTTGACGGGGTCAGGAAATTGTATATCAGGTTTACCGCGCCGCTAAGCCTGGATATCGGCACTTCCAGGCAGGAAATGTTCGTTAATGTGACAGCCGGGGCAGTGGATTGATAAAATATATAATAATACTTGACTTTAAAGGATATTTTAGTTATACTTATTAATCTCATTTTCAATTGAGGAAAACGCAGGGAAAGGTGGAGTAGAAAGAAATGAAGACCACGATCGTAAACAAAGATGATATAAAAAAGAAATGGTATCTTATTGATGCCGAAGGCAAAATACTGGGGCGCATAGCTTCTGAAGTTGCTTCTTTATTGCGCGGCAAAGGTAAGCCTGAATTTTCTCCGCATCAGGATTTAGGAGATGGCGTAGTGATCATTAATGCCGAAAAAGTTGTTTTGACCGGCAAGAAGCTTATCCAGAAATTTGATTTCCGTTATTCCGGTTATCCCGGGGGCCAGACTCTTACCCCGTATAGTATCTTAATGAAAAAAAATCCCGAGAAAGCAGTGGTTATGGCGGTTAAAGGCATGCTGCCGCCGAATAAGCTGCGGGATAAAATGATCAAAAGATTAAAAGTAGTAAAAGGATCAGCCATACCGGCAAGTTACCAAAATAGCGAAAAATATGAGATGAGAGGTTAGGTACATGGCAGAGAAGATTCAAACTGTAGGCAGAAGAAAGAACTCCATAGCCCGTGCCGTCCTGGTTGATGGACAGGGTACTATTACTATTAACGATAAAACCTTTGAAGAGTATTTTCAAAAAGATGAGACTTTAATGGCGATCGTGATGGAGCCGCTTAAAGCAGTAAAGGCTACCAATAGATACGATATCAGTATTAAGGTCTATGGCGGAGGCAGTGTAGGACAAGCTGGAGCTGTCAGGCATAGTATTGCCAGAGCTTTGGATAAGGCTGATCCCAGTAATCATGGGGCGTTAAAGAAAGCCGGATTCTTAACTCGTGATCCCAGAGTAGTGGAACGTAAAAAACCTGGACGGCCAAAAGCCAGGAAGAGATTCCAGTTCTCTAAGAGATAAAAAAACAGTTGATAGTTCATTGTTGATAGTTGATACCTGCCTGCCAATAGGCAGGGAAAAATCAGAATCCCGTCACTAAACTTGACGGGATTCTTTTTCTTTGGTTCTTGCTATAATCTATATGCCATCTACGCTCTATTTTATATTGTAGCTCTTTAGGACTTTCAAAGTGCGTTTGGTCTCATATTTTATTTGCCCGATACCGGGAGCATACCAGCCATATTCATCGCTTGGTTCATTATCGCGGATTTGGTGAATATAGATCTTGACGCACTTAAAGGTCCCGGCCGGTACGGTTACTTCTTCATTGGCTGACATGATTTCACAATGCATTTTAATGTTTTTATTGATCCAGGCGATCTTAAGCTTGCCTTCCCAGTCCCATGTGGCGTCTTTGGCTAACGGGAACATCATAATTGGTATCTCGGGTGTGAAAACTGAATTTGCTTCCGGGGTGAAAGATTTGCTGGCCGCGATCTTTTTCCAGAAAACGCCTTTCTCATTTTTCACTACAAAAGCCCGTACAATACCGCGTTTGTCTTTTTGTTTAAGGATACTGCAGGATACTTTATCATACGTTTCCGCAGGCTCAATAGTAGCTGTCTGGTCAAATACGTCGTTCTTATTTTCATGGTCAGTGATCTGATAGACCCATTGGCTGCCTGGTGTCAGGGGATAGTAGTCGTCTTTTTCAGCCCCAGTAGCGACTGCACTGGTAGCCAGTAATACCAGGGTCAAGAGCCATTTTTTAGTAGACAAGAGCGCCTCCTCTACGATTTCTTTATATATAAAGTATCACACTTTACCATGGTGTTTCAAGCTAAATTAAAATCTTTACAAAGGTGCTATTTTAGACTATAATTATTGTCTATATATGGTCTAGCGATACAGATTAGCGGAGGTTGCTCATGGTAAATGTAGGGGTAGTAGGCGCAAAAGGTTTTGCCGGGGAAGAATTGCTCAAATTACTGCTTAAACATCCCCAGGTAAAAATTACTGCTTTAGCTGACAAAATGGACGGGATATCACAAGAGATCACCTCTATTTATCCATATTTAGCCGGCAAGATCGACTTGCCGTGCGAAGAGCTGGACATAGAAAAAGTCGCTCAAAAAAGCGACCTGGTATTTCTCGCCCTGCCTCATAAAGTCAGCCAGGGAATAGCGGCTGATTTTATCAAGGCCGGGAAAAAAGTGATCGACCTGAGCGCGGATTTCCGGATAAAAGACACAAAAGTATATGAGCAGTGGTATGAAACCAAACATCTGTATCCTGAACTGCTGGCACAGGCGGTATACGGTTTGCCGGAATTATACCGGGAGAAGATCAAAAAAGCCAAACTGATCGCCAACCCAGGTTGTTATCCTACCAGCATTATCCTGGGGACTGCTCCTCTGGTCCGGGAACGGCTGGCTGGTACAGAATATATCCTGGCTGACAGTAAGAGCGGCGTCACTGGCGCGGGCCGGGCGTTTGTCCAGAATTTTATCACTGCGGAAGAGAAAAGCGAAAATCTTAAAGCCTACAGTATCGGCATTCATCGCCATACTCCGGAAATAGAGCAGGAATTATCTAATCTGGCAGGTAAAGAGACCATGATCCTTTTTACGCCGCATTTGATCCCGATAATGCGGGGGATCCTGTCTTCTATTTATATCATGCCTAATAGTAATTTCAATACGACTGAGCTGTTAGAGCTATATAAAGAGTTTTACAAAGATGAGCCGTTCGTGCGCGTTTTGCCGGAAGGCAAGTTCCCGGAGACCAATGAAGTAGTAAATACGAATTACTGCAATATAGGCGTAAAAGCTGATGAGCGGACAAAACGAATCATCATAGTCAGTGCTATTGACAACCTGATCAAAGGGGCCAGCGGCCAGGCTATTCAGAATATGAATATAATGTGCGGCTTTGATGAAAGAGCAGGGCTTGTATGAGTAACGACCAGTTAAAAATGCCAAAGGGTTTTATCCTGGCCGGCGTAGCAGCCGGGATTGCCAGGAAAAAAGGTAAACTTGATGTAGGCGTGATCTATGCTGAGCAACCGTGTGCCGCTGCCGCCATGTTTACGACTAACCGGGTGAAAGCAGCCCCAGTCCTTTTAAGCCAGCGGCATATAAGCAAAGGAAAGATCCAGGCAGTTGTGGTGAATAGCGGCAATGCCAATGCCTGTACCGGTAAAGAAGGAATTAATACGGCCTGGGAATCGGCTAAGTTGGTGGCAGCCGGTTTACAGGTAAAACCAGAGCAGGTGATCGTGGCTTCGACCGGGGTTATCGGCGTACCCTTACCATTTGCTAAATTAAAAAATGGTATCTTGCGGGCTATTGCGAAAATTCAACGACCAACGACGAACGACCAACCATTAACGGCATTTAGCCAGTCAATTATGACGACAGATACGGTGCCTAAGATCGTCTCAGCCAGCTTCAACAGTAACGGTAAAAAAGTCTCGATCACTGGCATAGCCAAGGGATCTGGCATGATCCATCCTAATATGGCTACCATGCTGGTTTTTATCATGACTGACGCGGCCGTAGAAAAAGATTTTCTCCAAACAGCGTTAAAAAACGGTGTAGAGCCATCTTTTAATATGCTCACTGTTGATGG
Source organism: bacterium (assembly GCA_028712365.1). Classification (GTDB taxonomy): domain Bacteria; phylum CAYTYR01; class UBA6262; order UBA6262; family UBA6262; genus UBA6262. The sequence goes on along the minus strand of JAQTQE010000005.1, from coordinate 57,873 downwards.
CGATACCAGCACCAATGATATGGTCATGGTCCTGGCCAGCGGCCAGGCTGGTAATAAAACTATCACTGCCCAGAGCCGGGAGAGTAAAATATTTTCACAGAAACTATCGCAGGTCTGCCGGGAATTGACCATTATGATCGCCCGGGACGGTGAAGGAGCGACTAAACTGGTTGAAATAATGGTTAATGGAGCCAGGAATTTTGCCGCGGCTAAGCAAGTAGCCATGGCAGTCGCTAAATCAAGCCTGGTGAAAACCGCTATTTTTGGCAATGATCCTAACTGGGGCAGGGTCATCGCTGCCATAGGATATAGCGGTGAAAATGTTGATCCAGGGCGCGTAGATATTGCCATTGCTGCCGGGAACAGGAAGATCCTCATGTGCCGTAATGGGATAGATCCAGGTTTTTCTGAGGTCCAGGCTAAAAAGTTATTGCATGGCAAAGAATTAAAACTGCTCATAAACCTGAAACAAGGGCCTGCCAGCGCGACTGTCTATACCTGTGACTTTACTCACGGCTATATTGATATTAATGCCAGTTACAGGACATAGACTGCAGGTAGTTGAGATATGAAAACACTGACCATAGATCCGGCCCGGATTAACCAATCTCTCATTGCTAAAACTGCCCAAAAAGTAAAAACAGGCGGGATAGTGATTTTCCCCACAGACACAGTGTATGGGATCGGCTGCCAGGCAGATAAGGTAAAAAGCATCAAACGTATTTATCATATTAAGAACAGGGAACAGCACAAACCCTTGCCAGTGCTAATAGCTGGTTTGCGGCAGTTGACTGGTCTCCAGGTGATCATAACCCCCGAAGCAAAACAGCTGATCAATAAATTTTGGCCCGGGCCATTGACCCTGATCATGCCCACTGCTTCTGGCGGTTCAATAGGCCTGAGAATGCCACAACATCCGGTGGCTATAGCTTTATTGAAAATAACAGGGCCAATGGCTGTAACCAGTGTTAATTTCAGCGGTGAGGCCAGTGCCAGGACTATAGCCGAAATACCGGCAGGCATTATAAAGGCAGCGGACCTGGTGATCGATAGCGGTGCCTGTCCTCTGGCTATTGAGTCAACTGTTGTGGATATGACTGGACCGCGCTTGAAGATCCTGCGTACCGGGTATATCCGCCAAAAAGAAATAAGACAGGCTATTAAGCATGTATAAAAAAATACTATTTATCTGCACCGGTAATGTTTGCCGTAGCGCTATGGCTGAAGCCATGAGCAAAAAAATGTTCAAAGATTTTGGTTTAAAAGGCATAAAAGTCTGGTCCCGCGGCCTGGCTGGTTCAAGAATGATACAGGTACCTGATGAGATATTGAAAATAATGGAAGAAGAACAAACCAGCCTACACGCGCATGTTTCTAAACCATTAAAAGCCAAAGACCTGTCCAAAGCTGACCTGGTCCTGGTTATGGAAAATTATCACCGGGAGAGGATAGTGGCTGATTTCCCTGAGCTGGCAGGCAAGGTTTTTCTTTTTAAGCAGTTTGCCGGTGCCGGTGCCGGGGATATTGAAGACCCGATCGGCATGGAAGAGAAAGATTATCGCGCCTGTAAAGAAGAAATAAAAAATTATCTGCAAAAAGTAATACTAAAAATAAGGATAGCGAATGACTCGAATGACAGCTAATTTCTCGAATGCTATTGATGATTTTATTCGTGATATTCGCTGTAATTCGTTTAATTCGTGACTTCAAAGGAGTTGACCATGTCCTATGTTAAAAAGATCGACCCGGAACTTTATGACGCCATACTAAAAGAAACAGAACGTGAAGCCTACACCCTTGAGCTGATCCCCAGCGAGAATATTGTCAGTGAAGCGGTACTGGAAGCGCAAGGCGGGGTGATGACCAATAAATACGCTGAAGGATACCCCAGTAAAAGGTATTATGGCGGCTGCGAGTTTGTTGATGTAGCGGAAAAATTGGCCATTGACCGGGCTAAACAGTTGTTTGGTTGCGAACATGTGAATGTCCAACCGCACAGCGGGACTTCTGCAAATTTAGCAGTTTACCTGACCGTCCTTGCTTTCGGGGATACGATCATGGGTATGGACCTATCCTGCGGCGGCCATTTATCGCATGGTAATCCCCTGAATTTCAGCGGTAAATTTTATAAGATCGTGCCCTATGGCGTAACTAAAGATACTGAAACCATTGATTATGACCAGATGAGAAAACTGGCCCTGGAACATAAACCAAAAATAATCGTGACTGGTGCCAGCGCATATTCACGTTTTATTGATTTTAAGAAAGTGAAAGAGATCGCTGACGAAGTAGGGGCCTTCCATATGGCTGATATCGCCCATATTGCCGGGTTGGTAGCAGCCGGCTTGCACCCTTCGCCGGTGCCGTATGCTGATTTTGTGACGACCACAACCCATAAGACTCTGCGCGGACCCCGCGGCGGCATGATCATGTGCAAAGAAAAATTTGCTAAAGACCTGGATAGGATAGTTTTCCCGGGTATCCAGGGCGGGCCATTAATGCATGTCATTGCGGCTAAAGCTGTCGCGTTCAAAGAGGCTCTTGGCGATGGTTTTAAAACATACCAGAAACAGATCGTAGCCAATGCCAAGGAATTGGCCCAGGCTTTGCAAAATGAAGGATTCAGGATCATCAGCGGCGGTACAGATAACCATCTTATGCTGGTGGACCTGCGGTCCAAAAAGATCACCGGCAAGATCGCCCAGGAAGCGCTGGATAAAGCCGGTATAACCGTCAATAAGAACACTATCCCGTATGACTCAGAAAAACCTTTTATTGCTAGTGGTATCAGGATAGGTACGCCGTCTATTACCGCCCGGGGCATGAAAGAAAAGGAAATGACCCAGATAGCTAGATGGATCAATCAGGCCCTGTCGTCCCATGATAATGAAGCAGCCTTGGCCAAGATCAAAGTTGAAGTAAAGCAACTGTGCCTGAAATTTCCTATTTACCAAGAGAGACTCGGTTAAGGATAGTCGGTGTACGGTAACGAAGCCCGAAAAAGACATTATGCTTGATTGGGTTTCGTAACTGTTTATCGTATCCCGAAATAAGAGGAGTAAGAATAGTGTCTTGGAAAATGGGTTCGATCATATATGCTGTTTTTTTTATTTCCCTGGCGTTGAGCCTGGCAATAACTCCTTACGTGATCAAGCTGGCAACGCGGCTAAAAGTAATGGACCAGCCGGAACAGAGAAAAATTCATAAGAAGCCGGTACCGCGCTGGGGGGGCTTGGGAATATTTATTGCTTTCACTGTAGCAGTAGTGTTGTGCTGGCTTATTTTCCCATATTTCAGGCATTTGGCCCATTTTACTACCTCAAAATTTTCAATGAGTTCCCAAATAATCGGTATCCTGGTAGGCGGGACTATCCTAATTATTATTGGTACCATAGATGATAAATATGGACTACCAGCAATAGCCAAACTATTCGGGCAAATACTGGTTGTCCTGGTCCTGATTAACTATGGGATCAAAATCAGTGGATTTGCCTTGCCTTTTCTTGATTTTTTACCTTTTAATTCTATCCTGATCACCCAACTAGTGACCGTATCCTGGTTTCTGCTGTTCATTAATAGCGTTAATTTCAGTGATGGCTTGGATGGATTAGCCTGCGGTATTGTCGCTATTTCTTCATTCACCTTCCTGGCAATATCAGTGCTTATGTGGGGCAGCCAAAAGATCCTGGTGGTACAGAACCTGAAACTGGCTGCTATCCTTTCCGCAGCCTTGGCTGGCTCCTGTATCGGTTTTTTGCGCTATAATTTTTTTCCGGCAAAAATATTTATGGGCGATACCGGTAGTATGTTCCTGGGGTATATGCTGGCGGTGATCACAACTATCGGGACTTTAAAAACTACCGCTGTTATTGCCTTATTCATCCCTATGTTGGCTCTGGGACTACCCTTGATCGACATTAGCTTGACAGTCTGGCGGCGCTGGCATAACAAGGCTCCTTTATTCACTTCTGACCGGCAGCATTTGCATCATCGGCTACTGGGCAAAGGCTGGACCCAGAGAGAAGTGGTGTTATTGAGCTATGTCTTGAGCGGCATCTTGGGTATTTTTGCGATATTGCTGACTATTTACAGGGGAGTGCCTAAGTGATCAAAGTAATTGCCGTATTTGGCACGAGACCAGAAGCAATTAAGATGGTCCCGGTTATCCATCAGCTTAAAAGCCAAAACTCAAAATTTAAAACTGTAGTTTGCGTCACGGCGCAGCACCGGCAGATGCTGGACCAGGTATTGAAAATATTCAGCATAAAATGCGACTATGACCTTAATATCATGCAAAATGCCCAAAGTCTCTACCAGATCACGACCAATGGATTGCTGAGACTGGAAGAAATCTATAAGAAAGAAAAGCCGGATATAGTGCTGGTACATGGCGATACAACAACTACCCTGGTGGCGGCGCTGGCAGCTTTCTATGAAAAGATCCCTGTGGGGCATGTCGAAGCCGGCCTGCGTTCTTTTGACAAATACAATCCCTTCCCGGAAGAAATAAACCGGCGTATTGCCGATGTATTAGCTGACCTTTATTTCGTGCCGACCCCGCTTAGTGCCAGGAACCTGAAAAAAGAAGGGGTCGCTGATAAAAATATTTATATCACCGGCAACACCGTGATCGATGCGTTGTTGATGGCCTTAAAAGCTCCTTACGAAGCCCAGAATAAGCAACTTGAATCTCTTGCTATCGGGAAAAAGATCATCCTGGTAACCATCCATCGGCGGGAGAACTGGGGAGCGCCGTTAAAGAATATCTGTTCTGCCCTGTCCAGGATCGCGAGCCGCTACCCTGATGTGCAAATAGTCTATCCAGTACACTTAAATCCGCAGGTCAAAAATACTGTTTATGCCAGGTTGGGCGGCAAGAAGAATATCCTACTTTGTGAACCTCTTGATTATCTTGATTTTGTGCATGTTATGCAGCAATCATATATGGTAGTGACTGATTCCGGCGGTTTGCAGGAAGAAGCTCCATCCCTGGGCAAACCAGTACTGGTCCTGCGTAAAGTGACAGAACGGCCGGAAGCAGTGAAAGCTGGTACAGCGCGAGTAATCGGAACCGATACAAATAATATATATCGTGAAATAACGCGACTACTCTCTTCTCAGTCTGCCTACCAGAAAATGGCTAATGCCGTCAATCCTTACGGGGATGGCCGGGCCAGTGAACGGATCGCTAAAGCCATTCTTCGTTACTGTAAAAATAAAAACTAAAGAAAAAATACAATGAACAAGAAACTTACAGAAAAAGATCGTGCAATTATTAAACTTGAGCAAGTTTCATTTACTTATCGTAAAGCGCCGGCCGCCTCTCTACAAAAAATCGCATTAAAGATAAAACCAGGTGAAGTTATCGGTATTATGGGGCCAACCGGCGCCGGCAAATCAACATTGGGCTTACTATTAAACGGAATAATCCCGCATTTCGTGCCTGGTGTTTTATCTGGCAAGGTTTTGATTGACGGTAAAGATACAACTAAATATGAACCGCGTGATCTGGCCGCTACGGTTGGTGTGGTATTCCAGGATTTTGAAACCCAATTATTTACTACCAGCGTAGAGCTTGAAGTGGCATTTGGCCCGGAGAATCTAGGCCTGCCGGTAGACACGATCAAAAAGCGGATCCAAGATTACCTGGATCTTGTTGGCTTGCCTGGCCGGGAAAAAAAAGAACCTGCACATCTTTCCGGCGGGGAAAAACAGCGTTTAGCTATTGCCGCGATATTAGCTATGGAACCAGCGGTCTTGTATCTGGATGAGCCGACTACAGACCTGGACCCGGCTGGCAAGGAAAAAATACTTTCGCTCATCCGGGGCTTACAGAAAAATAAGAATATGACCTTGCTCCTGGTAGAACATGAGACTGAGCAGGTCTTGGCCTGCGAACAGGTCATGATTTTAAAGGAAGGCCAGGTTATTGCTTCAGGGCCGTCCAGGAAAGTGCTAAGCCAAAATCAGAAGATCGAACAACTTGGGATCAAACCTTTACAGGTCAGTGAAGTTTTTAGTGACTTGCCCGAAGATAAAAGACCCTTGACTCTGGAAGAAGGAATAAAATATCTGGAAAAGGGAAGCTATCTTTGCGCAGAGGATGCGTATAATGCTTTGGTACAGGGTGATCAGCGGGAATACGGTCCGGTAGCCATCGAACTGGAGAAAGTCAGTTTTAAATATGGTGATACCCAGGTCCTGACAGACATAAACCTGTCGGTCAGGAAGGGAGAATTCATCGCTATTCTGGGACAGAATGGCAGCGGTAAGACCACCTTAGTCAAACAGTTTAATGGATTGCTAATGCCGGGCCAGGGGATAGTGCGGATCAATGGTAATGATACCAGAGGACAGCATCCGGCGAAATTCAGCGGCGAAGTAGGATATGTCTTTCAGAATCCTGATCATCAGATTATTATGGAAACAGTATTTGATGATGTAGCTTTTGGCCTGCGTTTCAGAAAATTACCAGAAGCAGATGTGCAGCAGCAGACCAGGGATATCCTGGCGGCAGTAGGATTGATTGGCTTGGAAAAACATGATCCCTTCACCTTAACCAAAGGCCAACGGCAACAAGTGGCAGTGGCGGCGGTCCTGGCTAATCAACCGAATATCCTGGTTTTTGATGAACCTACTACCGGTTTGGACTACCAGGAACTACGCCAGCTTATGGCCTTAATCAAAAAACTAAACCAAGCTGGACATACTATCGTCATGGTCACTCATTGCATGTGGATCGCTGCCGAATATGCCCAACGGGTCGTGGTCATAGATCGGGGCCGGTTAATCATGGATGGGTTGACCAGGGATGTCTTTGCCCAAGTTGGTAAAATGCAAGGGTGCCAATTAACTCCGCCGCCAGTCACGCTCTTGGCGCAAAAACTAGGTAAAACTATCCTTTCCGTGGCTGAATTCAAGGAATGCTTCACAAAAACAAAGGTTTAGGATTTAGAAATTCGAATTTAGGATTTGATTTTTCATATAAAAGGGGGTATACTACCATGATAGAAGAAAAAAAACCAGATACGAACCAACTGCAAGTTGAATTGGACGACCAAACTGCCCAGGGGGCTTATAGCAACCTGGCTTTAATCACTCATAATGAGACTGAGTTTATACTAGATTTTATTTTTGTACAGCCGCAACAACCGAAAGCCAAAGTTAGAGCCAGGATCATTTCTTCTCCGGCCCATATTAAACGGTTTCTTAATGCATTGTCTGATAATATTAAAAAGTATGAACAACAATTCGGCGCAATAAAGCCCATGGTTACACCTGACGATAAAAGCCGGATGATTCACTAACTAAGAACAAATCCGAAGCACTAAATCCTAAATTCTAAACAGTTTTGAATTTTGAAATTAGTATTTGTTTAGGATTTAGATATTCGGATTTAGAAATTGAATTCTATAAGGAGGTTTACATGAAGAAACTATTGCTTTTAACGGGTTTAACAATATTACTTATGGTGCAGGTTGTATTGGCGGCACCGACAGAACAAGGAGTTTTAGATCTGCTAAATGTAATTAATAGGCCTTTGAACGGGGTTGTTTCAACCGGATTGAACGGCGGAGAACCTCTGCCGGGATTGCCAAATTTTACTGTAGGTACAGGAGTAGCGGCTTTTAAAGTCGATTATAAGGATATCAATACCGGTGAATCTAAAAGCACTTATTTCCCGACTGTTTATGCCACAGCCCGGCTTGGTTTGTTTGGTGGTATCGACCTGCCCGTGGTAAGCGGCATCGGCTCTGTAGCTGTTGGCGCACGATACGGAGTTATTCCCTCTGGGACCGAAGACGCGGTAGGGGTGATGGGGGGCGAACTAAGAATTGGCTTGTTAAATGACACCCTGACTACACCAGGGGTAAGCGTCAGTTTTACTTATAATAAAATTTCAGATGTTAAATTCGGCAAAGATTCAGACGATGCTCAGGCAGTCATTAAAGCCCATAATCTAGGGGTAAAAGCTATTATACAGAAAGAATTGCTTATTTTTACTCCTTATATCGGCGTGGGTCAGGAAAAATTTACCACGGAAGCAACCTATCGGATAGATTCACTTGGACTTAATAAATCTTGGGATACCAATACGACGGAGACCCGTTTTTTGGCAGGTTTTGAAGTTACGCCCTTGCCGTTCTTCCGCTTGGGACTGGAATATAACACAGTCGGTGGTGACTCAGCTTACGCGCTCAGCCTGAGATTTAAGCTTTAGTCTGTGCTGCGCCCGCCGACGTATTTTGGCGGGTAATCTTCTTTTGTAATCTATGTAATCGTTTTTCTAAAAATAGTGCTTGACAAAATATTCACTATACTATATATATATTGGATTGTATTAACTAAAAATACGGGTTATTTATGAATGCTAAGCAGATTCTGGAAAAAGTAAAGCAATTCTTCAGAGAAGTAGTAGCTGAAGGCAAAAAGGTATCGTGGTCCTCAAAGCAGGAATTTATCGGGGCTACGATAGTAGTTATTTTTGCCATACTGGTTCTTTCCATGTTTATCGGGCTGGTAGATTTTGTGCTTTCCAGGTTGTTTGGCCTGATTATGTAAAGGTAAAGGTTGAAGCTAATGGCAAAGCGCTGGTATGTATTGCACACCTATACGGGACATGAAGATCGGGTCAAAGAGAATCTACTTAAACTGGTAGCGACTAAAAACCTGATTGATAAGATCTTCAACGTGCTGGTTCCTACTGAAGAAGTAGTAGAAATTAAAAATAACAAGAAAAAAGTTTATACCCGGAAATTTTTCCCTGGCTATGTGCTAGTGGAAATGGAGATGGATGAGCAGGTATGGGGAGTGATCCGCACTACTCCTGGTATTACCGGTTTCCTGGGTGGGACTACTCCGGTACCATTACCGGAAGAAGAGATCGCCAAGATCCTAGACCTTAGTAACCGGGAACACACTGCGAAGCCTAAACCGGCGATCATGTTTGATAAGAACGAAAATGTAAGGATCATTGAAGGCCCGTTTGCTAATTTTGCCGGGATAGTGGAAGAAGTGAACATGGAGCGGGGCAAGCTGAAAGTCATGGTCACGATCTTTGGACGGGCTACACCGGTTGAGCTTGATTTCCTGCAAGTCGAAAAAATATAAACTTTCACGATTGCAGCGGCAATCATTGGAACACTGCAGTCGTATTTTTATTGATTCAAATAGAATTGAGTATGTCAGAAGCTCCCCCAAGGGGTAATAGTGAGGCCGAAGTTCCAGTTTTTATGGAGTAAAATCACCGGCTGAACGCAAGAAGAGGGGCGGGAGCCCCTTTGAGCGAGGTTTGGGGAGTTTTATTAAAGGAGTTTTCAATGGCTAAGAAAGTAAAAGCAATCGTTAAATTACAGATTCCCGCAGGAGCAGCAAATCCCGCTCCCCCGGTCGGACCGGCATTAGGCCAACAAGGTGTTAACATTATGGAATTTTGTAAGCAGTTTAACGCCAAAACAGCCAATCAGGAACAAGGTATAATCATTCCTGTAATAATTACTGTTTTTGAAGACCGCAGTTTTACCTTTATAACCAAAGTGCCTCCGGTAGCTATATTATTAAAGAAAGCCGCCGGGATCGCGGTGGCCAGCGGAGAACCGAACCGTAAGAAGATCGGCAAGGTTTCCAAAGAGAAAGTCAAAGAGATCGCTAACCAGAAAATGGTTGATTTGAACGCCAAGGACCTGGAAGGGGCGATCCATATGGTTGAAGGAACAGCCAGGTCAATGGGGATCGAGATAGAGTAGCTGTATATAATGTGGGAGTCCCGATCAGATCGGGACGCTAATACCACCAGGAGGAAACAAATGGGTCATGGTAAGAAATATGTTAATGTAGCGAAATTGGTTGACCGGAATAAAACGTATACCTTAAAAGAAGCTTGTGAATTAGTCAAACAGACAGCTACGGCAAAGTTTGATGAGACTATAGAGCTTACGGTCTGTTTAGGGATTGATCCAAAGCAGGCTGAACAATCTATTAGGGGTGCTGTGGTCATGCCCCATGGTACCGGCAAAAGCAAAAGAGTGCTGGTCGTGGCTAAAGGTGAAAAAATAAAAGAAGCCGAAGCTGCTAAAGCGGATTTTGTCGGCGCTGAAGACATGATCGAAAAGATAGCCGGAGGCTGGTTGGATTTTGATGTGATCGTGGCGACTCCTGATGTGATGAAAGATTTGTCCAAGGTGGGTAAGGTCTTGGGACCCAAAGGATTGATGCCTAATCCCAAAGTAGGCACGGTTACTTTTGAAGTTGGTAAAGCTGTTGGTGAGATTAAAAAAGGTAAAGTTGAGTATCGGGCTGACGCTTCAGCAGTTATCCATAGTATAGTAGGCAAGATTAGTTTTGCCGCTAACCAGTTGGAAGAGAATGCTAAAGCCTTGATCGAGGCTGTGGTCAAAGCTAAACCAGCTACGGCTAAAGGCCATTATATTAAATCTATGTCCCTTTGCTCCACTATGGGCCCTGGAATCAAATTAGATTCTACCCAAGTATTGAACTCATTAACGAAGTAGCTCTAACCCGTGTAATCATTTTTAAGAAAAAAGTACTTGACAATATTTGCGACATCTGATATTATGTATACATAGTCTAAGAAGCAAGGTATCCGCCTTGTACTTTAGGGCGGATTAATTCTTTTGCTAAGAGCCTGCCGAGACAGAGAAGTCAACACAAAAAACTTCCATCGGTTCGGTGAGAAGTTTTTTTTCTTTTTATAAGATGAGGATGAAAACATGCCAAAAACAAAAGCAGTCAAAAAAGAAGTAATGGAAAACCTGAAAGACAAGCTCCAGAAGGCCAGTGGAGTAATTGTTACTGAATATCAAGGTTTAAACGTGGGCGATCTCAATGACCTGAGAAGCAAATTGAGAAAAGTTTCCTGCGAATACCATATTATTCAGAATACGCTGTTGCATATAGCCAGCAAAGATACAGATTATACCGCGATCGATAACACCCTAACGGGGCCGACCGCGGTTTGTTTTGTTTATGGGGATCCGGTTGGCCCGGCCAAGGTCATTATGGATTTCAAAAAGGACCATGAGAAGCTAAAAGTCAAAGCTGGATTAATTGAAAAAAAGGTGGTGAATGAGAAAGAATTAAAATCGTTGGCTAGCCTGCCTAACAGGCAGGTGTTGTTATCTATGCTCGTATCCAGACTGCAGGCGCCGTATGCTAATTTGGTTTATGTCCTGAATGGTCCGCTGCAAAAACTGGTGACCGTGCTGGATGGAATCAGTAAAAATAAAGCGCAAACAAGCGCATAATCCCCGGGATGGGATATAATAAGGAGGTGCAGTACATGACTGCAATAACTAAGGATCAAATGATTGAGTCAATTGAGAAAATGAGCGTGTTGGAATTAAGCGAGCTGGTCAAAGCTCTAGAAGAGAAGTTCGGAGTAAGCGCTGCTCCTGTAGCAGTTGCTGCTGCAGCAGCACCGGGAGCCGCAGCTGCCGAAGAGAAAACTGACTTTACCGTGATGCTGACCGGATTTGGCGCGAACAAGATCGGGGTCATCAAGGTAGTCAGAGAGCTGACTAACCTGGGCTTGAAAGAAGCCAAGGATCTGGTAGAGGGCGTGCCCAAACCAGTGAAGGAAGGCTTAACGAAAGAACAAGCCAACGAAATGAAGAAAAAATTGGAAGAAGCCGGCGCTACTGCTGAGCTTAAATAAGCTAATTTTTACCTTAACGTCTCACGTAGTTAGCTAATATATAGGTAAAAAGTTTCTCTCTCTACTCTTTTTAAAGCAGAGAGTTAAACTTTTTATAATAAACATGTTTTTTTAACGAAAGTATGAGGTTCAGATGAGCAAAAAGAAGTTGAATTTTGCCCGCATTCCCTCAATAATGGATCTTCCTGATCTTCTGGAAATACAGAAGAAATCCTATGCTGAGTTCCTGCAGCAGAGCGTAACTCCGGAAAAAAGGAAGTATACCGGTCTGCAAGCCGCCTTCAAGGACATTTTCCCGATCGCTAATTCGACGGGAACTTTGTCGTTAGAATATGTTAATTATATCCTGGATACACCGGTATATAACGAAAACGAATGTATTGAAAAAGATATGACCTATGCTTCACCGCTCAAGGCCAAGATCCGTTTGATCATCAAGGATGCCGAAGCCAAGAATAAAGTCAAGGAAGTGACTGAGCAGGAGATATTCATCTGCGAACTGCCTTTAATGACCACTACCGGTTCTTTCATTATTAATGGGGCCCAGCGCGTTGTTGTCAGCCAGTTGCACCGTTCACCAGGCGTGATCTTCGAAGAAGATGAAAATAACGCGATCTCTTCTTATGGTAAGAAACTTTATACCGCCCGCATTATTCCGTATCGCGGGGCTTGGGTTGAATTTGAGTTTGACATTAATAATGCCTTATTTGTGCGCATCAATAAGAAACGCAAATTCCCGGTCACTACTTTCCTGCGGGTGTTGGGATATGAAACCGATGAAAAGATCCTTAATCTGTTCTATGAAAATGAAGAGATCAAAGTGCGGGATTCCCAGGAAAGTCAGGATCGTTTGATCGGCAGCTATCTTGCCAGCGATGTAGTCAATCCTAAAACCGGTGAGATCCTGCTGGACGCTGCTAAAGAAATAACCAAGGAACTCTATGATCTGCTGATGAAAGAGAAAGTAGAGAAGGTCAAGATTGTCAAGATCGATCCCCAGATCAATAATGTCACTATTCTCAATACGATCAAAAAAGACCCGATCAAATCCAACCGCGATGTAGCCATGGAAATCTTTAAGAAATTGCGCCCGTTTGATTTCCTCGGGACTGAAATGGCCCAGAATTACCTGCAGGAATTATTGTTCACCAATCCCAAGAAGTATGACCTGGGTAAAGTAGGCCGCTATAAACTAAATAAGAAATTACATTTGGATATCGCTGATTCCAAACGCACCCTGACCGTACAGGATATCATTGAAACGATCAAGTATGTTATTGATTTGAATAACGGTATTTCCGAGTTGAAAGATAGTCATGGCAAGATCGTTGCCCGGAGAATTATTGATGATATTGACCATTTGGGCAATCGCCGTATCCGTTCGGTAGGGGAACTCTTGGAAAACCAGATTCGTATAGGATTGTCCCATATGGAACGCCTGGTCCGGGAAAAAATGAATATTAAGGACTTGGAAAATATTACACCGCGCGACCTGATCAATACGTCGCCGATAGTAGCCGTGATCAGGAAGTTCTACGGTTCTAGCCAATTGTCCCAATTCATGGACCAGACTAATCCATTGGCCGAATTAACCCATAAGCGCCGCTTAAGCGCTCTCGGACCCGGTGGTTTGAACCGGAAGCGGGCTGGCTTTGAAGTGCGTGACGTGCACCCGACCCATTACGGTCGGATCTGTCCGATCGAAACACCGGAAGGACCAAACATTGGTTTGATCACCTCGCTTTCCACCTATGCCAAAGTAAATGAATATGGATTCTTAGAAACTCCATACCGTAAAGTCAAAGATGGCAAAGCGACAAGTGAGATAGAATATTTTACCGCGGATGATGAAGATGAAGTAGTAGTAGCGCAAGCGAATACCTTAATGGAAGAAAAAACCGGAAAGATACTGGATGCGCAAGTATTGACCAGGCTCCGTGATATCTTCCCGTTACTGCCGCCCAGCGAGATCGCTTATATGGACGTTTCTCCGAAACAGCTGGTCAGTATTGCCGCGGCGTTGATACCATTCCTGGAGCATGATGACGCGAACCGCGCCTTGATGGGATCTAACATGCAACGGCAAGCTGTTCCTCTCTTATTCCCGGAAAGGCCGCTCGTAGGTACCGGTATGGAACAGAAAATAGCCGTAGACAGCGGTGCTGTGATCTTAGCTAAGCGTGATGGCATTGTCCGTTTTGCCGATAGTGAAAAAATAATTATCTGGGGTGAAGACAGCGGAAAAAGTAAGGACAATGGCGCCAATGGCGATATCGATATTTATTATTTGAAGAAATTTATCCGCACCAACCAGGACACTTGTGTTAACCAGCGGCCGATAGTGCAAGCTGGTGACCGGGTCAGCAAAGGCACGATTATTGCTGATGGCGCCGCTACCGATGGCGGAGACCTGGCCTTGGGACGGAACCTGCTGGTAGGATTTATGACCTGGGAAGGGTATAATTTTGAAGATGCTATCTTGATCAATGAAAGATTGCTCAAGGAAGACGTCTTTACCAGCGTGCATATAACTGAATTTGAGATCGAAGCCCGTGACTTGAAATTGCGCGCCGAAGAAATTACCCGGGATATTCCTAATGTAGGCGAAGATACCCTGCGTAATCTGGATGAGCGGGGGATCATTCGTATAGGTGCTGAAGTCAGGCCTGGAGACATCCTGGTAGGTAAAGTTACTCCCAAGGGAGAAACCCAGGTAACTCCGGAAGAAAGATTGCTGCGAGTGATTTTCGGTGAAAAAGCTGAAGAAGTCCGTGATGCCAGCCTGTATGTTCCTCCTGGAGTAGATGGCAAGGTCATCGGCGTAAAAGTATTTTCCCGCAAGGAAAAAGGCCGTACTAAAGCTACCGAAAAGAGAGAAATAGAGCGCATCAATAAGGAATTTCAGGCTGTTGTTTCCAAGATCAAGAGCGATGCTAAAAAAGAAGCTGAGCGGGTGAAAAATGAACTGGCTGCTTCCTTGAAGGGCCAATCTAAAGGCGCCTCCAAGCTGAAAGCCGAAGCTAAAGAAAAGACCGAATTTTTTGAGCGTATGACGCTGATTATGATCGAACAGGCGCGCCGCGAGAAAAACATGGCCATCGACCGGTATAAAAAAGGCGATGAGTTGTCAGTAGAAGTCAATAAGCTCGTTAAAGTATATATCGCTTCCAAGAGAAGAATCTCGGTAGGCGATAAAGTAGCCGGACGGCACGGCAACAAAGGTGTTATTTCTAAAGTGTTACCGCAGGAAGATATGCCTTACTTGGCTGACGGAACGCCTCTGGATATCATTTTGAATCCTTTGAGCGTACCTTCACGTATGAATATCGGACAGATCCTGGAGGCAGAGCTTGGTTGGGGAGCCAGCAAACTCGGTTGTGTTGCTGTAACCCCAGTGTTTGACGGAGCCAAAGAAGCGGAAATACAGGATATGCTGGAAAGAGCCGGTTTGCCACGTGATTCCAGAGTAACTCTTTACGACGGTCGTACTGGTGAAACGTTCCATGAAAAAGTAACAGTAGGACAAGTATATATATTGAAATTGGCGCACTTGGTAGATGATAAGATGCACGCTCGTTCGATCGGGCCATACGCTCTTATCACTCGTCAACCTCTCGGCGGTAAGGCCCAATTTGGCGGACAACGTTTTGGTGAAATGGAAGTCTGGGCCATCGAAGGTTATGGCGCCGCATACACGCTGCAGGAATTCCTGACCGTGAAAAGCGATGATATCAGTGGCCGTACCAGGATGTATGAGGCAATTATTAAAGGTGAAACGCCGCCTCCGCCAGGTACTCCGGAATCATTCAAAGTCCTGATCAAAGAATTACAGGGATTAGGTTTGAATGTTGAATTGCTGAAAAAATAATTTATTGAACAGTTGCTTCTAGATAAAGGAGGACAACGTCCTTGTCCAAGAAAGATAAAGAACCGAAAGTAAAAAAAGTATCGCTGAAGCAGTCTAAAGATAAAGGTATGCTGCTGAACTATGATAGTTTTGATGCCATGAAGGTCAGTTTGGCTTCCCCCGATCAGATCAGGACGTGGAGCTATGGGGAAGTGAAAAAAGCCGAAACTATTAATTACCGCACTTTTAAACCCGAGCGTGACGGTCTTTTCTGTGAGAAGATCTTCGGTCCGGTGCGTGACTGGGAATGTTCCTGCGGTAAATATAAATGGGTCAAGCACAAAGGTGTCATTTGCGATCGTTGCGGCGTGGAAGTAACTGAATCAAAAGTCCGACGCGACCATATGGGCCATATTGAGCTGTCAGTACCAGTGGCGCACATTTGGTTCTCCAGAAGACTGCCCAGCCGTATGGGCTTGCTTTTGAACATGAGAGTGGGAGAACTGGAACAAGTGGTCTATTATGTGAGCTACGTAGTCATAGATCCGGGTAATACTCCTTTGCGTAAAAAACAATTATTAAGCGAAGAAGATTACCAGAAATACCGTCAGGAATATAAAGGCGCGTTCAAAGCCGGTATTGGCGCCAGCGCGGTGAAAGAGCTGTTAAAAGATGTCAACATGGCCAAGACTGCCGTGGAATTAAGGGAGAGGATCAAGACCGAGCAGACTGGGCCGAATAAAATAAAATTGATGAAGCAATTACGCATCATTGATTCGTTCATGCACTCTGGCAACAAACCCGAATGGATGGTCATGGATGTAATTCCAGTGATCCCTCCTGATCTTCGGCCCTTAGTGCCCCTGGAAAGCGGGCGTTTTGCTACCAGCGACTTAAACGACTTGTACCGTCGTATTATCAACCGTAATAACCGTTTGAAACATATACAGGATCTTGGCGCACCCGAGATCATGATCAATAATGAAAAGCGCTTGCTCCAGGAAGCAGTGGACGCCCTGTTTGAAAATGGCGCCCGCGGCCGCATTGTGACCGGCGCCGGTAACCGCCCCTTGAAATCACTCAGTGATATTCTCAAAGGAAAACAGGGCCGGTTCCGCCAGAACTTGTTGGGTAAACGCGTAGACTATTCCGGCCGTTCCGTGATCGTGGTCGGTCCGGAGTTGAAACTGAACCAGTGCGGTTTGCCTAAATCAATGGCTCTGGAATTATTCAAACCTTTTATTATCAAGAATCTGATCGAGAAGAATGTAGCTCATACGGTCAAAAGCGCCAAACGCATGATCGAGCAGCTGCGTCCGGAGATCTGGGATACATTGGAAGAAGTGATCCAGAATCATCCCGTACTACTGAACCGCGCTCCAACCTTGCACAGGTTAGGTATCCAGGCTTTTGAACCAGTGCTCATTGAAGGCAAAGCCATTCGTATCCACCCGCTGGTCTGCACCGCTTTTAACGCAGACTTTGACGGTGACCAAATGGCTGTGCACGTGCCTCTTTCGATCGAAGCTCAGCTGGAAGCCAGGATCCTCATGATGGCCAGTAATAATATTTTGTCACCAGCCAGCGGCCGTCCGATAGTTACTCCCAGCCAGGACATGGTGTTGGGATGTTGTTACCTGACCAAAGAGAAAGTTGGCGATCTCGGTGAAGGTAAGATCTTTGCCGACGCTGATGAAGTCTCAGTAGCTTATGATAACGGCATTGTCGGATTGCATGCCAAGATCAAAGTCCGTTTACAAGGACAGATTATCGCGACTACGGTAGGACGAGTTATTTTTAATGAGATCTTGCCGCTGGAGTTGCGTTTTATTAACCGAAATATCACCCGGCGAGAGTTGTCTAGCTTGATCTATGATTGTTATACTAAACTGGGTAATGCTCAGGCTGTGACCATGCTGGATAAGATCAAAAGGATCGGGTTCCATTATGCTACCGTATCCGGGATGACCATTAATATCGATGATATGAAGATCCCTAAAGAAAAGAAAGAATTGATCGGCAAAGCCCAGAAAGAAGTCAACGAGATCGAACGTCAGTATAAGAAGGGTATCATCACTGATGTAGAACGTTATAACAAAGTGATCGATATCTGGACCCATACCACTGATAAGGTCTCTGATATACTCTTTAATGATTTGAAAGCTGAAGATGATCTCAAGATCGCTCCAGGACAGGCCAAGTTCAATTCTATTTTTATGATGGCTGACTCTGGCGCCCGCGGTAGCCGTCAACAGATCAGGCAGCTGGCTGGTATGCGTGGTTTGATGGCCAGACCGCAAAAGAAAGTCACCGGTGAGATCGGTGAAATCATTGAATCGCCTATTACTTCGAACTTCCGTGAAGGATTGACTGTATTGGAATACTTTATTTCCACTCACGGCGGCAGAAAAGGCCTGGCTGATACAGCGCTCAAAACCGCTGACGCCGGCTACCTGACCCGTCGTTTGATCGATGTGGCCCATGACGTTATCGTGACTGAAGAAGATTGCGGCACGGTCAACGGTATCCGTATCGGAGCCCTGAAAGAAGGCGATGAAATTATCGAATCCCTGCGCGAGCGTATCGCCGGCCGGGTGAGCCTGGACAACGTGGTCAACCTGTTAACGGACGAGATCATTATCCAGAGCGGGGAAATGATCACTGAAGAAAAAGCCAAAGCGATCGAAGAAGCAGGTATTGAAAGGATCCGTATCCGTTCAGTGCTGACCTGCGAATCCAAAATTGGTGTTTGCCGTCTCTGCTATGGCCGTGACCTGTCAAACAGCAAAATGGCTGAATTGGGTGAGCCGGTAGGTATAGTGGCTGCCCAGTCTATCGGTGAGCCTGGCACCCAGCTGACCCTGCGTACTTTCCATATCGGTGGTACTGCCAGCCGTATCGTCAAGCAATCAGAGATCAAGGCCCGTAAAGAAGGCAAAGTAAAATACTATAATTTAAAGACCATTAAAAATAAAGACGGAAAATTCGTAGCTATCAACCGCAACGGCGAGATCATCATTCGTGATGAAGACGGTAAGAAGAAAGAAAATTACCTGATCCCGTACGGTGCCAAGCTGAACGTGAGCGATGGCAAGAAAGTAGATGCCGGCACGATCATTGCCGAGTGGGACCCGTATTCAATGCCGATCATTACCGAGCATAGCGGTACGGTTGAATTCGGCGATATTATTTCCGGTATTACCATACACGAGGAGCTCAATAAGAGCACTAATATTACCGAAAGAATAGTGATCGGGCACAAGGAAGAAAAACATCCGCAGATCATTATCCTGGACGCGCATAATAAACCGGTGATCAATTATCCTCTGCCGATCGACGCGCATATCGTGGCGAGCGAAGGCGACAGGATCGAGACCGGCGACGTGATCGCGAAAATACCGCTGGAAATTTCCCGTACCAAAGATATCACCGGCGGTCTGCCCAGAGTGGCGGAATTGTTTGAAGCCAGGAAGCCGCGCAGTTCGGCGATCATTTCCGAGATTGACGGGGTAGTGAAGTTTGGCGAGCAGGTCAAAGGCGCGACTAAGATCATTGTGCAGAGCGAAACCGGCATGAAGCGCGAATACCTGATCCCGTATGGTAAGCATTTGAATGTCTATGAAGGCGACCGGGTGCTGGCCGGGGAACAGCTTACTGACGGGTCCATTAATCCGCACGATATACTGCGGATCAAAGGGGATAAAGAAGTACAGGAATACCTGGTGAACGAGATCCAGGAAGTGTACCGGTTGCAAGGCGTTTTTATCAATGATAAGCATATTGAAGTCATTGTACGTCAAATGCTGCAGAACGTGATCATTGACAAGTCCGGCGACAGTGACCTGCTGCCTGGCGAACAGATCAATAAGTTCAAATTCAATGAAGCCAATGAAAAAATGAGGAAAGATGATAAGGAAGCAGCTACCGCCAATCCGATCTTGCTGGGTATAACCAGGGCTTCACTGTCCAGCGAAAGCTTTATTTCGGCGGCGAGCTTCCAGGAAACTACCCGCGTCCTGACCAATGCGGCGGTTAACGGCGAAGTGGACAAACTGGGCGGTTTGAAAGAAAATGTAATTATCGGCCATTTGATCCCGGCTGGTACAGGATTGCCTGGCTTGCAGAAATAGAATTCTTCAGCAGAATCTAAAGAACAGGGGAGCGTATGCCAACAATTAATCAGTTGATCAGAAAAGGCAGAAAGAAACTAAAAAGAAAAGGGAAAACACCGGCTTTAGGGATGGCCCCGCAGAAACGCGGCGTATGCGTGCGTGTTTACACCACCACACCCAAGAAACCAAACTCCGCTTTGCGGAAAGTGGCCAGGGTGAAACTGTCCAACGGCATGGAAGTCACTGCCTATATTCCCGGCGTCGGACACAACTTGCAGGAACACTCAATTGTGATGATCCGTGGCGGCCGTGTGAAAGATTTGCCTGGCGTGCGTTATCATATTATTCGCGGTACTTTGGATACAGCCGGAGTTACTGACCGGAAACAAAGCCGTTCTAAATACGGAGCGAAAAGACCGAAAGCAGCTTAAACAGAACAGATACAATTTACCTCAACCTCAACCTAAGTAGTAAGGGGAGAACAATGTCCAGGAAAAAAAGAGCAGCTAAAAGAGAAGTAATGCCTGATCTGAAATTAGGTGATAAACGGATCACGATGTTTATCAATAAAATGATGTATGAAGGCAAAAGGAGCGTCGCCCGGAACATCCTGTATGACACCTTAGATTTTATTAAAGAAAAAACCAAAGAAGATCCGATGGGTGTGTTTAATCGCGCGCTGGAAAATGTCCGGCCGCTGTTGGAAGTGAAATCACGCCGGGTCGGTGGAGCCACCTATCAGGTGCCGGTAGAAGTACGGCCGGATCGCGGTATATCCATCGCGATCAAATGGCTTATTGAATATGCCCGGGGGCGTTCCGGCCGGAGCATGGTAGAAAGATTAGCCAGCGAGATAATTGAAGCAGCTAAAAATGAAGGTAGCGCGATCAAAAAAAGAGAAGATACTCATAAAATGGCCGAAGCGAACAAAGCTTTTGCCCATTATAGATGGTAGGAAAGGGTTAATTTACTTACATGGGAAGAGAATATCCATTAGAGAGAACACGAAATATAGGGGTTATTGCCCACATTGATGCCGGTAAAACGACCACGACTGAAAGGTTGCTATACTATACCGGTAAGACCCATAAAATGGGTGAGGTTCATGATGGTACGGCAGTAATGGACTGGATGGAACAGGAACAGGAAAGAGGCATTACGATCACTAGTGCGGCTACTACCTGTTTTTGGCGCAATAACCGTATTAATATCATTGATACTCCCGGCCACGTTGATTTTACCGCGGAAGTAGAACGTTCCCTGCGCGTCCTTGACGGCGCGGTGGTAGTGTTTTGCGCTGTCGGCGGAGTAGAACCGCAATCTGAAACTGTCTGGCACCAGGCTGACCGTTACAAGGTGCCACGCATTGTTTTTATCAATAAAATGGACCGGACCGGCGCTAATTTTTCCCATGTCATCAGTCAGATGAGAAAACGTCTCAAGACTAACGCGGTCCCGATCATGTACCCGATCGGCAGCGAAAGTAATTTTAAAGGGGTTGTTGACCTGGTTCGTTTAAAAGAATATCTCTGGGAAGATGATAGTTCTACTGAATTCACGGAAAAAGATATTACGCCTGATGTCGAGTCGCAGGTGCATAAATATTACCATCGCCTGGTGGAAGCCGTGGCTGATGCAGATGAAAAAGTTTTAGCAAAATATCTTAATAATGAAAAAATAACCACTGAAGAGTTGGTCCAGGGTTTGAGGAAAGCCACTATCTCCTTGAAAATAATGCCGGTACTTTGTGGTACCGCGTTCAAAAACAAAGGCGTACAGCCGTTATTGGATGCAGTGGTGGATTATTTACCATCTCCGCTGGATGTACCCCCGGTCGCAGGGAAAAATCCTGAAACCAATAAAGAAGAAACCAGGGAGACTAGCGAAGCTGCTCCATTTAGCGCTCTGGCTTTTAAACTAATGACTGATCCTTATGTCGGTAAACTGACTTATTTCCGGGTTTATTCCGGTAAATTATCGACCGGGTCCTATGTCTATAATGTTAACAAAGACACCCGGGAGAGAGTTAGCCGCATCCTGTACCTGCATGCCAACAAGAGGGAGGATGTGGAAGAAGTATATGCCGGCGATATCGCGGCGGCAGTAGGATTAAAATCAACATTTACCGGCGATACCTTGACTATGGAAGAGCACCCGATAGTATTGGAATCTATGCATTTTCCCGAGCCGGTCATTAACCTGGCGATTGAACCTAAAACCAAGGCTGACGAAGAAAAAATGGGCATGGCACTCAATAAATTATCGGAAGAAGATCCGACGTTCCGCGTGCGGACCGATGAGGAAACCAACCAGACTGTTATTTATGGTATGGGTGAATTGCACTTGGAGATCATCGTTGACCGGATGAAGCGTGAATTCAATGTGGAAGCGAATGTCGGCAAACCCCAGGTAGCGTATCGTGAAACCATAACCAAGAAGGTCAAACAGGAATCCAAGTTCATTAAGCAGAGCGGCGGACGTGGACAATACGGGCATGTGGTAATAGAGATCGAGCCCAGCGGTCCGGCTGGCGGCTACCAGTTCATTAATAAAATTGTCGGTGGTTCTATTCCGCGCGAATATATCCCGGCGGTAGATAAAGGTATCAAAGAAGCCTTGGAAAGCGGTGTGTTGGCTGGTTATCCGGTGGTGGACCTGAAAGTGACCTTGATCGATGGCTCCTATCATGATGTAGACTCTAATGAAATGGCTTTTAAAATTGCCGGCAGTATGGCTTTGCAAGAAGGTATGAAAAAGGCGCATCCTGTTCTCTTGGAACCGATCATGGGTGTGCAGGTATATGTACCGGAAGAATATATGGGTGAGATACTAGGAGATCTGAGTTCAAGACGGGCAAAAATAGAACACATGGAACCTCAGGGAGGCGTGCAAGTGGTTACTTCTCATGTGCCGCTGGCGACGATGTTCGGTTATGCCACGACTATGAGATCATTGACCCAGGGGCGTGCTAATTATAATATGGCCCCATCCCACTATGAGCAGGTTCCTGAAAGTATATCGAAAGAAATTATCGAAAGAGTCAAAGGATAAAAGGAGGCAGCACAATGGCGAAGGCGAAATTTGAGCGGACGAAGCCGCATGTAAACATAGGGACGATCGGGCACGTGGACCACGGCAAGACGACCCTGACGGCAGCGATCACGTCGACCTTGGCGAAGATCGGGAAAGCGCAAGCCAAAGGGGTATTTGACATCGACAATGCGCCGGAAGAGAAAGCGCGGGGAGTCACCATCAATATTGCGCACGTAGAATACGAAAGCGACAAACGTCACTACGCGCACGTAGACTGTCCCGGCCACGCGGACTTCATCAAGAACATGATCACGGGAGCCGCCCAGATGGACGGAGCGATCCTGGTAGTGAGCGCGGCGGACGGTCCGATGCCGCAGACGCGGGAACACATATTGCTGGCCCGGCAGGTAGGCGTGCCGGCGATGGTAGTATTCCTGAACAAATGCGACATGGTAGACGACAAAGAGTTGATCGATCTGGTAGAGATGGAAGTGCGGGAACTGCTCTCCAAGTATAACTTTCCCGGAGACAAGATACCGTTCATTCGCGGCAGCGCGGTGAAAGCGCTGGAGAACGTAGACAAAGGCAAAGACGATCCATGGGTGAAACCGATCTATGAATTGATCGAAGCCTGTGACACGTATATACCGGAACCCAAGCGTGAGACCGAGAAACCGTTCCTGATGAGCGTGGAAGACGTATTCACGATCACGGGCCGGGGCACGGTAGCGACCGGACGTATTGAACGTGGCCGGATCCATGTAGGAGACGAGGTAGAGATCGTGGGCATCCAGGAGACACGCAAGAGCGTGATCACCGGGGTAGAAATGTTCCGCAAGCTATTGGACGAAGGGCAAGCCGGGGACAACATCGGCGCCTTGCTCAGGGGAGTAGACAAGGAACAGATCGAACGCGGGCAGGTTATAGTGAAGCCTGGTTCGATCACGCCGCACAAGAAGTTCAAAGGGCAAGTATATGTATTGACGAAAGAGGAAGGCGGACGGCACACGCCGTTTTTCAAAGGATATCGCCCGCAATTCTATTTCCGGACGACGGACGTGACAGGTTTAGTGACGCTGCCGGCGGGAGTAGAGATGGTGATGCCTGGAGACAACATCATGGTAGACGTGGAATTGATCACGCCGATCGCGATGGAGAAGGAACTGCGGTTCGCTATTCGTGAAGGCGGCCATACAGTCGGCGCCGGCGTCGTCTCAGAAATAATCGAGTAAACTTTCTAAAAAACTGGGGAGAAAAAAATGTCAGCAGAAAAAATACGTATCAGGTTAAAAGCGTACGATCACAAAATATTGGACCAGTCATTACAGGAAATCGTAGAAACGGTCAGGCGGACTGGTGCTAAGATTATCGGACCGATACCTTTGCCGACCAAGATCAGCAAGTATACCGTTCTCCGTTCTCCCCATACCGATAAAAAATCAAGGGAACAGTTTGAGATGAGGATCCATAAAAGATTGATCGATATTATCAATCCCACCCCCAACACGGTCGATGCTTTGATGAAAATCAACCTGCCAGCGGGCGTGGATGTAGAAATAAAATCATAGGGAGCTTTAAATGTTGGAAGGATTACTCGGTAGAAAAATAGGTATGACCCAGGTGTTTGACGGCCAGGGAGCAATTGTTCCGGTGACAGTGGTACAGGCCGGTCCGTGCGTAGTATTAGGCAAAAAGATGATGGTGAAAGACGCCTATAATGCTATCCAACTCGGATTTGGGCAAAAAAAGGAAAAAAATCTGAATAAATGCCGTAAAGGCTTTTATACCAAGGCCAACCTGAAACCAGTGGAAATTATAAAAGAGTTTAAAACAGACGCAGTTGACACCTACAATGTCGGCCAGGAGATCAAACTGGATATTTTCCAGATAGGCGATTATGTGGATGTCACCGGTATCAGCAAAGGTAAGGGGTATGCCGGTGTCATTAAAAGATGTGGTTATACCGGCGGTCGTTCTACCCACGGTTCTATGTTCCACCGTAAGCCTGGTTCTATCGGAGCGTCAAGTTTTCCTTCACGCGTATTGAAAGGCTTAGGATTACCCGGACAAATGGGTAATGTACAAAGAACGACGATCAAATTAGAGATCGTGGATATTGATCTGGCTAATAATATTATCTTGATCAAGGGAGCGATCCCCGGCAATAATAAAGGTTTAATCATGATTAAGAAAACTACTAAGGCTTTAAAGCATAAGAAAGTAGTGGCCAAAGCTAAGAGCACCGATCAAAAATTGGTGAAGAAGCCATCAAAGAAGAAACTAGTCTAGTTATTTTGAATCCCTGTCCGCCTCAGGTGGATGTGTAATAAGTATTTCTAAAGGAGATAACGGTATGTCTGAAGTAGATGTTCTTAATTTTAAGGGTGAGAAAGCAGGCAAAATTGTTCTCTCAGCCAAGCTATTTGACCAAAAAATAAATGCCACTGTATTGCATGAAGTGATCACGATGCAATTAGCCAATAAGCGGTTGGGAACAGCCTCTACCAAGACTCGTGGTAATGTGTCTGGCGGCGGTATTAAACCCTATAAACAGAAACATACCGGCAGGGCGCGGGCTGGCAGTTCACGGTCACCGTTGTGGCGGCATGGCGGTATTATTTTCGGGCCGCTTCCGCGCAGCTACAAGTATGACGTCCCGGCGAAGAAAAAACAGGCAGCCTTAATTTCCGCGCTTTCCTCTAAAGCCAAGGATAACGGCATTATCATCTTGGATAAGCTGGAATTAGCCCAGCCGAAAACAAAAAATGTCGGGCAGATGCTCAAGAAACTAAAAATTAATGGCTTGGCACTCTTAGTAGTGGAAAAAGTCACTACTGAACTAGCCAGGGCGGCACGGAATATCCAATCCCTGGAATTAGCCACTGCCTCTAAATTGAATGTCTATGAAATACTGCAAAGCAAATATGTGATCATTACCAAAGAAGCCTTAGCTGTTCTCGAAGCAAGGGTCAAGGAGAAATAAATATGAAAGATTTGAGCCAAGTGATCATCGGGCCTCTCAATACTGAAAAGAATACCTTGTTAAAAGAAAAAGAAAACAAGTATGTCTTAAAAGTTAACATTGATGCTACTAAGGAAGACGTTAAAAAAGCAGTGGAGAAGATGTTTAAAGTAAAAGTCACCAAAGTTAATACCATGAGAATGGGCGGCAAGATCCGCCGGATGGGCATGTTTATGGGCAAGAGATCTGACTGGAAAAAAGCCTTTGTGTCCATAAAAGCCGGCGAAACAATTAAATTCTTTGAAGGGGCATAAGAGCAATGGGTATTAAAACATACAAACCAACTACTGCGTCGCGTCGTTTTATCACCACTATTGATAATGCGGATATTACTAAGGGGCGTCCGGAAAGATCTTTGATCATGCCTTTGAATTCCACTGGCGGACGTAATAATTCCGGCACTCTGACGGTCAGGCATAAAGGCAGCGGCCATAAGAGAATGTACCGGATGGTAGATTTTTACCGGGAAAAATATAATATCCCGGCGACCGTGATCGCGGTTGAATATGATCCTAATCGCAATTCCCGGATCGCTTTGCTACAATATAAAGACGGTGAAAAGAGATATATCGTTATGCCGGAAGGATTGCAGGTAGGCGATGTGGTATCCAGTGGCGACCAGGCTGACGTGAAAGTCGGCAACGCGCTTTTCCTGAAAAATATCCCTGATGGCACGATCATCCATAATATCGAGCTGGAACCCGGTAAAGGGGCGAAAATGGTGCGCAGTGCCGGAAGTTTTGCGCAATTACTAGCCAAGGAAGGCAACCATGCGCAGTTGAAATTAGCCTCTGGTGAAATGAGAGTAGTCAGTATTAATTGCCTGGCTACGATCGGGCAGGTTGGTAATATTGAATACAAGAATATGTGTATCGGTAAAGCTGGCCGCAGCAGATGGATGGGCATTCGTCCTACTGTCCGCGGGACCGCGATGAATACCGTTGACCATCCGCATGGCGGCGGCCGTGGTAAGAGCAAAGGCGCCAATCATCCGAGATCACCTTGGGGCCAGTTAGCCAAGGGCGGCAAGACCAGAAGAAGAAAAGCCAGCGAGCAATTTATTATGAACCACCGGCCCAAAGGGCCGAGAGGCATGTAAGACAGTTCGTAGCTCGTGGCTGGTAGCTCGTAGCAGCCTAAGAGCAAAGTTGCTATGAGCTAAGAGCTAAATATAGGAGGAATTGATGTCCAGGTCATCGTATAAGGGACCGTTTGTTGATGAGAAATTGATGAAAAAAATTGATACCATGAACAGGGCTAAAAAGAAAGAAGTGATCAAAACTTGGTCCCGTCGTTCAACCATTACCCCGGAGTTTGTCGGTCATACTCTGGCCGTGCACAACGGCCGGAAATTCATTCCTGTGTTCGTTACCGAGAACATGGTCGGCCACAAGCTGGGTGAGTTTTCACTGACCAGGTATTTCAAAGGTCATGGTGCGGCGCATACTAAGGAAACAGCGGAAAAGACCTGATCTGAATCAGCATACTTGAATTAAAGAATTAATGAAAAGGAGCACAGGCAATAATGGAAGCTAAAGCGATAGCTAATTTTGTACATGTATCTCCCCGGAAAGCATCACAGATGACGGACATGATCAGGGGGAAAAATGTGGTGGAAGCACTTACCCTGTTGAAGTTCTCACCTAAAGGAGCGGGGAAGATCGTCATTAAAGTATTGAAGTCAGCAGTAGCTAATTCGAAACAGAAAAATATACAAAAATTAACCGTGAAAGATGCGTACGTCGGTGCAGGCCCGACCATGAAAAGAATGCGGGCCATGGCCATGGGTAGAGGGGCAACCATTAGAAAGCGGACGTCCCATATCACCATTGTCGTAGCTGAACAATAAGGTCTAGGATTTAGAAATTCGAATTTAGTAATTGTTTTCGAGAGGGAGGTTCGGAGTGGGGCAGAAAGTTCACCCGATAGGATTAAGATTAGGGATCAACAAAGACTGGGATTCTAAGTGGTTTAGCGCCCGGGACTATGCCAGCCAACTGCATGAAGACATCAAGATCAGGGCTTTCATGAAGAAGAAACTGAAATTGGCCGGAGTCTCCCGGATCAGGATCGAGCGCACCGGGAAATTTATACGTATTGAGATCAGCACTGCCCGTCCAGGACGGGTGATCGGTGAAAGAGGCCAGGGGATCGAGACAGTTAAGACTGAACTACAGGCGCTCACTGATAAGCAGATCTATATCAATATTATTGAAGTCAAGAGCCCGGAAACCGATGCCCAATTGGTTGCGGATAACATCTCTTTCCAGATCGAGAAACAGATCTCTTTCCGGAGAGCGATGAAAAAAGCTATCAATAGCGCTATGCAAGGCGGCGCCTTGGGTATTAAAGTGGCGATCAGCGGCCGCTTAGGCGGCGCGGAAATTGCCCGCCGGGAATGGATGAAGGAAGGCCGTATACCACTGCACACACTACGAGCGGATATTGATTACGGTTTTGCCGAAGCTTTTACCACCTATGGTCAGATCGGTATAAAAGTCTGGGTCTTCAAGAAAGAGATCATGAAAGAAATTAAACGGCCCAAAAAAGAAGTGAAAGAGATCAAAGAAACTACGGAAACGAATACTACTACTGAAACAGGAGCTCAAAATGCTAATGCCCAAGAGAGTCAAATATCGTAAAACACAGCACGGGCGCATGCGCGGTAAAGCTACTCGCGGCAATAAAGTGTCCTTTGGTGAATTTGGATTAATGGCCACTGAGTGCGGAGAAGTGAGTGACCGCCAGATAGAAGCGGCGCGTGTCGCTTTGATGCGTTTTATCAAAAAAGGCGGCAAGGTCTGGGTGCGTATTTTTCCGGATAAGCCGATCACCAGGAAACCAGCTGAAACCAGAATGGGAAAAGGCAAGGGAGATCCGGATCATTGGGCGGTAGTAATTAAACCCGGCCGTGTCATGTATGAAGTGCAAGAATTGACCGTGGAACAAGCCAAGGAAGCCATGAAGCTGGTAGGTGGAAAATTAAGCGTCAAAACAAGATTTGTGAGCCGAATAGAATAAACTAAGGTGAGGATAGAATGGCTAAAACCAAAACAGCTCCTAAAGACTTAAGAAACCTGACTGATAATGAACTGCAGGATAAATATCTTTCCTTAAAAGATGAAATGTTCCAGTTGAAGATCCAGCAGGTGACTCATCAGAAAGTGTCTAATCCCATGCGTTTCGGGGTCATCCGCAAAGATATCGCGCGGATCCAGACGCTGATGAATGAACGGAGGAAGAAATAAGTGTCTAAGACCAACAAAAGGACCAAGATCGCCAAAGTAACCAGTGATAAAATGAATAAGACCAGAGTGGTCACCACAGAGCGCAAAGTAGCTCATAAACTCTATGGCAAGCTGATCAAAAAAACCACCTCATTCAAAGTCCACGATGAAAAAAATGAGTCCAAAGTCGGCGATACCGTAAAGATCGTCGAATACAGGCCATTAAGCAAAACCAAACGCTGGCAATTAGTTGAAATCGTAGAAAGGGCGAAATAATTATGATCCAAGTACAAAGCATGCTCATAGTCGCAGACAATTCCGGAGCCAAGACCATCATGTGCATCAGGTGCCTGGGCGGATCCCGGCGCAAGTATGCTAGTGTCGGTGACATTATTGTCGCGGCAGTGAAATCAGCTATCCCTCAAGCTCCGGTCAAAAAAGGCGATGTTGTTAAAGCAGTGATCGTTCGTACAGTGCGTCCGTTGCGCCGGGAAGACGGCACTTATATCCGTTTTGATGAAAACAGTGCCGTGATCATAGACGATAATAATGAACCTAAAGGTACCCGTATCTTCGGGCCGGTAGCCAGGGAATTGCGCGAAAAGAATTTTATGAAGATCATTTCATTGGCACCCGAGGTATTATAAGAACCGTTGATGGTTCATCGTTCGTGGTTCGTAGTAAAAACATAATAATATGGAGTAAAATACATGTTGCATTTGAAGAAAAAAGACAAAGTTATCGTACTCAGTGGCAAAGATAAAGGTAAAAAAGGGGAAGTCTTGAAACTGGTCCCAGAGAAGAACCAGGTGATCGTTTCCAAGGTCAACTTTGTAAAGAAGCATTCCCGTCCTAATCCACAAACAGGCGGCGGTGGGATCATTCAGCAAGAAGCCGCGTTCAATATCAGCAAAGTAATGCTCTTATGCACCAAATGCAGCAAACCTACCAGGATCAAGATCGATACCCTGGCCGACGGTAAAAAAGTACGCATATGCAAAAAATGCGGTGAAATTCTAGTTTAAAATACGAGGAGAAAAGGTAATGCCCAGATTAAAGGACTTTTATACCAAAGAAATAGTACCGGCGATGAAAAGTGAATTTGGATACAAAAATGCGCTGGAAGTGCCCAAACTGTCCAAAGTTGTGATCAATATGGGACTGAGCGATGCCAAGGAAAATATCAAAGTGATAGATATCGCCGTGAAGCAGTTGTCCTCTATTACCGGCCAACGGCCAGTAGTGACCAGGGCTAAAAAATCGATCTCCAATTTCAAGATCAGGGAAGGGATGCCTATTGGCTGCAAGGTAACCTTGCGCGGGAATATTATGTATGAATTCCTGGATCGCCTGATCAATGTGGCTCTACCCAGGATTCGTGACTTTCGCGGTATTCCCAGGAATAGTTTTGACGGCCGTGGTAATTACACATTAGGCCTGAAAGACCAGACAATTTTCTCTGAGATCGAATATGAAAAGATCGATAAGCTCAGAGGTATGGATATAACCGTAGTGACCACGGCAAAAAACAATGTACAAGCGGAAAAACTGCTTGTGATGTTCGGTATGCCTTTTAGAGAAAAATAGAGAAGGGGAATTTTGCATGGCTAAAAAATGCTTACGTATTAAAGCAAAACAGGAACCAAAATTTAGCACTAGGAAATACAACCGTTGTCCGCTCTGCGGACGGTCGCGCGCCTTTCTGCGCAAGTTTCAAATGTGCCGTCTCTGCTTCCGGAAGTTATCTCATCGGGGCGAGATCGTTGGCGTAACCAAGTCCAGCTGGTAAATTATTATAAAGGAGAATGTTGCATGACCATAACTGATCCTATCAGTGATATGATTAATCGCATTAGTAATGCGAGTAAGACTAAAAAAGAAAAAGTGGATATTCCCGCTTCCAAGCTCAAAGCGGAGATCGCTCGCGTCTTGAAGAATGAGGGCTATATCGCCAATTGTAAGGTGATCGAGGACCGCAAACAGGGAATTTTGCGGGTATATTTAAAATATACACCAGATAAGAAAAGCGTGATTACCGGTATCAAAAAAGTCAGCCGCTCCGGGCGGCGTGCTTATAAAGGCACGACCGAATTGCCAAGGATCCTGGCTGGTTTAGGTACTGCCGTAGTTAGCACCAACAAGGGGCTGATGACGGATAAGGAAGCGCGCCTGGCGAAAATAGGCGGAGAAGTGATTTGTTACGTCTGGTAATACAAATACTAAGCTCTAATTTCTAAATCCCTGCCTACCGGCAGGCAGGCGAAACAATAGCGAATGACTAAAATTAGAATGTTCCAAAGAAATGTTGTTTAGATCTTAAATATTTGAATTTGTTTATAATTTCGAAATTAGAATTTGGGATTTGTTTTCAAGAGGAGGAAAAGTGTGTCTAGAGTAGGGAAAAAAATCATAAATATTCCAAAAGGAGTTAAGGTCACTGTTAACGGCCAGATAGTCGAAGCAACCGGTCCATTGGGAACATTAAAGCATAATATTCCTGATTGGATGAGCGCGAAACTTGACGGGGAAACAATTTCAGTGATCTGTGAGAACCTGACCAACGACAAGAAACCAATGTATGGCCTGACCAGAGCGCTGATCAATAATCTGGTCAACGGCGTGATAAAAGCTTTTTCCAAAAACCTGGAAATACGGGGTATTGGTTTTAAAGCGCAGGTTCAGGGGACAAAACTTAATTTGCAACTTGGTTTTACACACCCTTGCGTATTAGAAATACCGGAGGGCGTGAAAGTGATAGTTGAAGAAAACACTAAAATTTCAGTCAGCGGTTCTGACCGTTATAAAATAGGCGAATTTGCCAATAAGATCAGGGCCCAAAGAATTCCTGAACCATACAAAGGCACCGGTATCCGTTATTTGAATGAATATGTGCGCAAGAAAGTCGGCAAAACCGGAGTAGCAGCTGGTGCAGCATCAGGCGGAGGAGCGAAGTAATGAAAACAGCCAAGAAAACAGTAAAATTACAATTGCGCAAGGAAAGAGTTCGCAGCAAGATCCAGGGTACTGCTGAACGGCCCAGATTGTGCGTCTATAAAAGTTCGAAACACATCTATGCCCAGATCATTAATGACCTGGCAGGCAAGACCCTGGTTTCGGCCAGCACAGTAGTCCCTGAGTTCAAAGATAAGAAAGTAAAAGCCGGGACCATTGCGGCAGCTAAAACCGTGGGCAGCCTGATCGCGGACAAAGCATTGGCCGCGGGGATCAGTAAAGTAGTTTTTGACCGGGGTGGTAATCTTTATCACGGACGGGTCAAAGTGTTGGCGGATAGCGCCAGGGAAAAAGGATTAAAATTCTAGATAAAATAGATTACACATCCGCCTAAGGCGGACAAGGATTAAAGTAATAGGAGGGGAACTTGGCAAGGATTAGCCCAGATGGATTAGAATTAAAAGACAAAGTAGTAAATGTCGCCCGCGTAGCTAAAGTGGTTAAAGGCGGAAAACGGTTTTCTTTTGCCGCTCTAGTAGTGGTTGGCGATGAAAAGGGGCATGTCGGTGTCGGTACCGGCAAAGCTAAAGAAGTGCAGGATGCCATTCAAAAAGGTGTGACTAACGCTAAAAAGAATTTGATCAAAGTGACTTTGAAGGAAGGAACATTGCCACACGAAGTAAACGGTCATTTTGGCAGTGCTAATGTGCTGATGAAACCAGCGTGCCCTGGTACCGGTGTGATCGCCGGCGGCGGGGTAAGAATAGTGCTGGAACTGGCTGGCGCTAAGAATGTATTGACTAAATCATTAGGTTCCAAGAATCCGTATAATGTTGTTTATGCTACCTTTGACGGATTGGCTCAAATGCGGACCGAGAATCTCAATGTGAGCATAGCAGATGAAAGAGCGACGCAGGAAATGAAGAATACCACTGTTTAGAATTTCGACATTCGAATTTAGAGTTTGTATTAAACAAGGAGTACTGACCAATGCAATTGACTGATTTGAGACCAGCAAAAGGCGCTACCAAAAGAAGAAAGATCGTTGGCCGCGGACATGGTTCCGGGCACGGGCATACAGCTTGCCGTGGTAACAAAGGGCAGAACTCACGTTCTGGCGGCGGTGTAAAGCCGGGGTTTGAAGGCGGACAGATGCCTTTAGCCAGACGCTTGCCGAAACGCGGTTTTAACAGCCGGACTAAAAATAATTTTGCGGTAATTAATTTGGATCAGCTGGAAAATAATTTCCAGGCCAATACCGAAGTTAATCCCCAGATATTATTAGATAAAAAGATCATTGATGCTCTGTTGGATGGTGTTAAGTTGCTCGGGCGCGGTGAGATCAAAAAGAACCTGACAGTTAAGGTGAACGCGTGCAGCGCTAAAGCTAAGGAAATGATCGAAAAAGCTGGCGGCAAGGTTGAAATAATAAAGTAATAGTTAATAGTTTCAGCCAGAGGCTGATCCGCCTTTGGCGGAGATAAGTTGATAGAAAAAGCAACAACACAAAATATATAAGGAGCTGAAATTGCTTAAAGGATTTGGAGATATTTTCAGAATTCCTGATTTAAGAAAGAAAATTCTATTTACTCTTGGTATAGTCATTGTCTATCGGATCGGTGCTTTCATACCTACTCCGGGAGTTGATGCCAGCGCCTTAAAGGCTTTTTTTGAAAGCCAGAAAGGGACCTTGATCGGATTTTTTGATCTGTTCAGCGGCGGCGCATTAAGCAAGTTATCTATTTTCTCCATGGGTATTATGCCCTATATCAATGCTTCTATTATTATGTCCTTATTACAGACAGTAGTTCCGTTCCTGGAACAATTAGCCAAGGAAGGCGCTAGCGGTCGTAAAAAACTCAACCAATATACCAGAATAGGCACTTTGGTATTAGCTGCAGTCCAATCCTATGGCTTGACTTTCTGGATGCAAAGCATGAAAGTAGGTGGCATGAGCGTAGTTAAAAATCCTGGATTAGGATTCCAATTATTGACTGTGCTCACTCTGACCACAGGCACGGTATTTATCATGTGGCTTGGTGAACAGATCACGGAGCGCGGTATTGGCAATGGCATATCGATCCTGATCTTTGCCGGTATTATTGATCGTATCCCGGCAGTTATTTTTGATACCTGGCAGCTGTTTAAGAGCGGGGAAATGAGCTTATTAACAGTTGTAGCGCTTATAGCGGTCATTGTTATATTGATCGGTTTTGTAACCTTTATCCAGCAAGCCCAGCGTAAGATCCCAGTGCAATATGCCAAACGCATTGTTGGGCGCAGGATGTATGGCGGTCAGTCCAGTTATCTGCCTTTACGGGTTGACCAGTCTGGCGTTATCGCCGTTATTTTTGCCGTCAGTATTATGATGTTCCCGGCGACGATCGGGCAATTTTTCCCCAATAATGAGTTCTTCAAACACGTCACCGAATGGTTCACCCGCGGCGGGTTTGTTTATAACGCAGTATATGCGCTATTGATTATCTTCTTTTGTTATTTCTATACCGCGATCACCTTTAATCCCAGTGACCTGGCGGACAATATGAAAAAGCAGGGTGGTTTCATCCCGGGTATCAGGCCGGGTCCGCCAACGAGCGAGTATATTGACAAAGTCTTGACTAGAATCACTTTAATCGGTGCGGTTTTTGTAGTGTTTATCGCCATTGTACCGGATTATATTTTTGCCGGTTTGCATGCTGAATTCTGGTCCAGGATTTTAAGCGGTACTTCGGTCTTGATCGTGGTTGGGGTGGCTTTGGATACCATGGGTCAGGTAGAATCACATCTCCTGATGCGCCATTATGAAGGATTCATGAGAAAGGCTCATCTTAAAGGAAGAATGCAGTAATGCGGATCATCTTATTCGGAGGACCCGGAGCCGGTAAAGGAACGCAAGCTGAGAAGATCGTCAACCAATATCATATACCGCAGATCTCCACCGGAGATATTTTACGGGAAACAGCAGCCAGTACATCTCCCTTGGCTTTGAAAATTAAAGAAGTAATGAGTCGCGGGGAACTGGTATCTGACGACCTATTGAAAGAGATCGTTGCTGAACGGCTGACCAAGCCTGATTGCCGGGAAGGTTTTATCCTTGACGGATATCCCCGGACTACCAGGCAGGCGCAGGATCTGGAACAAATACTCAAACAACGCGGTTTGAAGCTCGATACCGTGTTATATATAGAAGTAGATGAGCAGGAATTAGTGACGCGTTTATCCAAACGCGGCCGTGCTGATGACAATGAAAAGACAATCAAGAATAGGCTGAAAGTTTATGAATCAACAACCAGACCGGTCCTTGATTTCTATAAAGAAAAAATGCTCTTACAGAAGGTTAATGGCATCGGATCGATCGACCAGATTTTTGCTTTGATCAGGAATATCCTGGACGCCATTAAGAAGTGATATGATAATCTTGAAATCTCCCGAAGAGATAAAATTAATGCGGGAAGCCGGTCGGGCCACTGCCGAGCTATGCGCTCTTTTAAAGGAAAAAATAAAACCTGGGATTACGACTCTGTCGCTTGATGATATAGCGGTGAGTTTTATAAAAAAGAGAAAAGCCATCGCGGCTTTCTTGGGATATCGCGGGTATCCTAAGAGCATTTGTGTTTCCATCAATGAAGAGGTGGTCCATGGCATTCCCGGTGGCCGGGTTTTGCAGGAAGGCGATATAGTCAGTATTGACGCTGGTGTTGTTTTTGGCGGTTTTATTGGCGATATGGCGTTTTCAGCCGGAGTGGGTAAAATCACTGCTGAAGCGCAGAAGCTTTTAAGCGTGACCGAGCAAAGCCTGTATCAAGGCATTGCCCAGGCCAGGCCAAGCAATCATTTGGGAGATATTTCCCACGCTGTCCAAGAGTATGCCGAGAGCAATGGATTTTCCATCGTTGAGCAATATGTCGGGCATGGTATCGGCCGCCAAATGCATGAAGATCCGCAAGTACCTAATTACGGTCCAGCTGGCTGTGGCCCAATGCTGAAAGAAGGCATGACCCTGGCGATAGAGCCAATGGTGAATGCTGGCACATATGAAGTGGAAGTGCTTGATGATGATTGGACTGTGGTGACCAAGGATCGTAAACTGAGCGCGCACTTTGAACATACGATAGCGATCACGGCCAATGGGCCGGAGATCTTGACCAAGATCTAAAAAGCAATTTTAAGTTTTGAGTGTTGAGTTTTAAGTTTATGTAGAGAATCTCACCATAATTCAAAATTCAAAACTTATAATTCAAAACTGCAGTTCCGAGAGGTTGTTTGTGCCTAAAGAAGATGCCATAGAAGTTGAAGGTAAGATCCTGGAAGCTCTGCCCAATGCTATGTTCAGGGTAGAGTTAGAAAATGGACACAAGATCCTAGCGCATATTTCAGGTAAGATGCGCATGAACTTTATCAGGATCCTGCCTGGTGACAAAGTAAAGGTCCAGCTTTCACCGTATGACCTGTCCCGTGGCCGGATCATTTTCCGGGTAAAGTAGGAACGGTAGCGTTTAGAATTTAAATATTCAAGTTTAGAATTTGTATTTCGGGAGGATGTGCCAATGAAAGTTCGCGCTTCGGTTAAACCTATTTGCAAAAAATGTAAAATTGTCAGGAGAAAACGTATTGTCAGGGTAGTTTGCACCAATCCCCGGCATAACCAAAGACAAGGCTAGACTAATTTAGGAGGAGAAATCTAGATGGCGAGAATTATCGGAGTAGACTTACCCAAAGATAAGAGAATAGAAGTAGCGCTCGGTTATCTCTATGGTATCGGTTTGGCTCTTTCCAAGAAGATCCTGGCTGAAGCCGAGATCAATCCTGACACTAGGGTAAAGAACCTGACAGAAGAGGAAATTAATCGGCTCAAAACCATCATCCAGCGTGATTACAAAGTGGAAGGAACATTGCGCCGGGATGTAGCCAATAATATCAAACGGTTGGTAGAGATCGGGGCGTATCGCGGGCACCGGCATAAAAGAAACTTGCCGACACGCGGACAGCGCACCAAAACCAATGCCCGTACTAGACGCGGTATGCGTAAAACTGTCGGCGCGGTCAAAGTAAAAGAAGAATCTAAGTCAGCCGCTAAAGGAGCATAAGTATAATGACTGATCAACAGCTACCAAAAAAAGAAGACAAAAAAGCGCCAGGTTCAGGTAAACCAGTAGTAAAGAAGAAGAAAATACTGAAAAATGTAGCTTCAGGGGTCGCGCATATCAAAGCGACTTTCAATAATACCATCATCAGTATTACCGACATGAAAGGTGATGTGGTCGCCTGGTGCTCTACCGGATCGCAGGGCTTTAAGGGCTCCCGTAAAGGAACGCCGTACGCAGCCCAGATGGCGGCGGAAGCAGCAGCGAAAAAAGCAGTGGAACAAGGCATGAGAGAAGTCACGGTTTTAGTAAAAGGCCCCGGCTCAGGACGGGAAACAGCTATCCGCGCTTTACAGGCAGCCGGCTTGGAAGTGAATATGATCAAGGACGTTACTCCAATCCCGCATAATGGTTGTCGTCCGCCGAAACAAAGAAGAGTATAAAATACAATTAAGTACGTTGATAAGAATTATAAGTTGATAAGTAAAAGAGGAGGAGTTTGTGGCCAGAGTTATTGGTGCAGTTTGCAGGTTGTGCCGTGCTGAAGGAGTAAAATTATTTTTGAAGGGGACCCGCTGTTATTCGGCTAAATGCGCAGTGGATAAGAAAGCTACCCCTCCGGGACAGCAGGGAAAAAGACGTTCGTTCGGTATGTCTGATTATAAAACCCAATTAAGAGAAAAACAAAAAGCCCGCAGGATCTCCGGATTGATGGAAAAACAATTCCGTCTCTATTTCGAGAAGGCTGACCAGAAAAAGGGTCTGACTGGTGAGAACCTGTTGCGGTTGCTTGAAATGCGGCTGGACAATGTGGCTTACCGTCTGGGTTTCTCTACTTCCCGGACAGGTGCCAGGCAGTTAGTCGCTCACGGTGGTGTATTGGTCAACAGCAAGAAAGTTGATATCCCGTCATATATTGTTAAAGTTGGCGATAAGGTTACGGTTAGCGAGAAAAGAAAAGGCAATAGCGCGGTACAGGAAGGGCAGAAGGTAGCGGCAGAGAGAGGATTACCTTCCTGGCTGGAACTAAATAAAGATTCCCTGGTTGGCAGTATCACCAAGCTGCCGGATCGCAGTGAGTTGTCTTACCCGGTCAATGAACAATTGATCGTTGAATTGTATTCGAAATAATTAAAGAGTTCTGTTTACAGAAATAGGAGGAAATATGAAGTTAAGTCCCATTGTAATGCCGAAGAGGTTGGAACTGGATAAGAAGACCGCTACTGACACTTTCGGTAAATTCATCGCTGAACCGTTTGAACGCGGATATGGGCATACCATCGGCAATAGTTTGCGCCGGATCTTGCTGAATTCGCTGGAAGGCGCGGCTATTACTAATATCAAGATCGAGGGCGTGCTCCACGAATTCTCCAGTATTCCGGGTATTAAAGAAGATGTGTCCGAGATCATTCTGAATTTGAAAAAAGTTCGTTTTAAATTGTATACCAACGGGCCGGAAACCATATATTTGCGCGCCAATAAGCAGGGTGTCGCCACTGCCGGCCAGATCGAAGTAAATTCTAATGTGGAAGTGCTTAATCCTGACCAGCCAATAGCTACTCTTAATCCCGGCGCTAAACTTGAGATCATGATCGAAGTGAATAAGGGACGCGGCTATGTCATCGCTGAGAGAAATAAAAAAGAAGGCCAAGATATTGGCCTTATTCCTATCGACTCGATCTTTACTCCGGTATTCAAGGTGAACTATACAGTGGAAAATGCCCGTGTCGGCCAAATGACTGACTATGATCGGCTTATCATGGAGATTTGGACTGACGGCAGTGTATCACCGGAAGACGCCTTGGCTTATACCGCCAAGATCCTGAAGGATTCCCTGGAAATATTCATTAATTTCGAAGAAGAAGAGACGAAGAGCGAAAAAGTGGAAGAATCAGCAGTCGCTGAAGAAGAGAAGACCAAAAAACTTCGCGACTTGCTGGCCCAGAGCGTGGACATCATTGAACTTTCTATCCGGGCGCAAAACTGCCTGCGGGTAGCCAAGATCAAGAGTATCGGTGATCTGGTGCAAAAACGCGAACAGGATTTGCTTAAAGTTAAAAATTTCGGCAAGAAATCGCTTAATGAGATCGGCAAAAAGCTCAAAGAGCTTGAACTCTCGTTGGGTATGGAATTACCTCCACAGGAAAAGGAGTAACATACAGTCATGGCACAAGGTAAAGTAGGCAGAAAATTAGGCAGGAATATGGGGCACCGGAAAAACCTTTTAAACAACCTGGTAAAGTCCCTTTTCGATTATGAACAAATTAAAACTACCACTGCCAAAGCCAAGGAATTACGGCGCGTAGCCGAGAAAATGATTACCTTGGCCAAGCAGGGAACCCTAGCCAGCCGGCGGGAATCCTTCAAGGTCATCCGGGATAAAAAGATCAATAAGAAATTATTTGACGTGATCGCTCCCCGCTATAAGGAAAGAAAAGGCGGTTATACCAGGATGTATCTTTTAGGACCACGGCAAGGTGATGGCGCTGTCGAAACGATCATTAAATTAGTATAGCGACAGAGGGGTTATATATGTTTAAAAGATTTTTAGGACTTTTTGCCAGTGATATGGGAATAGACCTGGGTACGGCAAGCACCCTGGTATACGTTAAAGGCAAAGGTATCCTTTTACGCGAGCCTTCAGTCGTAGCCATTGATAAGAATACCAACTATGTCCTCGCGGTAGGAGAAGACGCCAAGAAAATGATCGGACGCACTCCTGCTAATATAGTCGCCATCAGGCCTCTGCGTAACGGGGTTATCGCTGATTTTGAGATCACCCAGGAAATGATACGCCACTTTATCCGCAAAGTACGGCAGGACAGGACCCTGGTGCGTCCGCGGGTAGTGATCGGAGTTCCCAGCGGGATTACTGGCGTGGAAAAAAGAGCAGTGAAGGAAGCAGCTGAGCAGGCTGGTGCACGCGAAGTATTCCTGATCGAAGAACCTATGGCTGCCGCAATCGGGGCTGAGATCCCGGTACATGAAGCTGCCGGCAGCATGATCGTGGACATCGGCGGCGGCACAACAGAAGTTGCCGTGATCTCCCTGGGCGGAATGGTTATCAGTAATTCTTTAAGGGTAGCCGGCGATGCCATGGACGAAGCTATTGTGCAATATATCAAGCGCAAATATAACCTGACCATCGGTGAACGGACAGCCGAAGAAGTTAAGATCAGGATCGGGTCAATTTATCCGCAGGAAAAAGAAGAATCAATGGAAGTGAAGGGCAGAAGCCTGAAGACCGGGCTTCCTGAAACAGTGGAAATAGTAAGCGATGAGATCCGTGGCGCGCTATCTGATACAGTGAGAATGATCATTGAAATGGTTAAATCAACATTGGAACAGACCCCGCCGGAACTATCCGCGGATATTATTGAAAGAGGTATTGTCCTGGCTGGCGGCAGCTCGTTATTGCGCGGCCTGGATAAACTAATGAGCGAGGAAACCGGTTTGCCAGTGCATGTAGCAGAAGATCCTCTAACTTGTGTCGTTAAAGGCACTGGTAAATACTTGGAAGAACTCGACCGCCTGTCAAAAGTACATACAGACAAATAATCAACGTATTTTAAGGTAAGACATGTCTTACTGGTGGATTAAATATAAAGAAAGTATTGTATTAATATTTTTGGTTGTTTTTTGCCTGACTCTTATCGGTTCACCTTTCAATCAACAGGTCCAATCTGTACGCAACTTCTTCTATTATCTCCTCGCTCCCAGCCAAAAGATCAGCTTTGAGATGCTACAGGATAATAGCCGCTTGACCAAGAACATAATCTCTCTCGTCAATCTGCGTGAAGAAAACCTTAACCTCCAGGAAGAAAATTACCGTTTAAAAAGTCAAATCCAACAATCCCGTGAAGCGCTTACTGAAAATGAACGGCTCAAGGCTCTCCTGGCTTATAAAAATGAATCAGCTTATTATGGCCAGTTAGCCAGGGTTATTGGTTCAGAACCGGAAAACTGTTATACCAGTATCTGGGTGAATAAGGGCAGGGAAGATAATGTTATTCAGAATATGGTAGTGTTAGCTTACCAGCGCGGCTCGATCGGTTTGGTGGGACGAGTCGTTGAGGTCCAGCCACGATCTGCCCGTATATTGCTGATCACAGACCAGGAAAGCGAGCTGCGGGTAATCAATGAGCGCACCAGGTATGAAAGCGTGGCTAAGGGAGAAAATAATTTTAGTTTGCGCCTGCGCTATTTCCTTAATG
This sequence comes from bacterium, assembly GCA_028712365.1. Taxonomy (GTDB): domain Bacteria; phylum CAYTYR01; class UBA6262; order UBA6262; family UBA6262; genus UBA6262. The sequence goes on along the minus strand of JAQTQE010000005.1, from coordinate 16,708 downwards.
AAGCTGATATTAAACCAGGGGATATCCTGGTGACCAGTGGTAAAGGCGGTATTTTTCCTTCTGGTTTGAAAGTAGGAATATTAACAGACACTTTTCAGGAAGAAGATAAACTTTTTAAGGGGGGGATAGCTATCCCCGAGATCAATCCCGGATTGCTGGAAGAAGTGCTGATTTTAAATACGATTAAGAAATAGAAAGACAGGATATTAGGATAATAGGAAATCAGGACATCAGGAAGTACCTGATATTCTTAATCCTGATAGACGGATATTCTGATAACCTATTTTCAAAATTAAAGGAAAGTTATGCCGGTAATTTACATCTTCCTATCATTTATTGTTAGTTTAGTGCTGGAGACAACGCTCTTCAACCGGTTATCTGTTTACGGGGCCAAACCTGATTTTGTCCTGGTCCTGGTGGTCCTGATAGGGGTAAGAAAAGGTTCCATGTCTGGCCAGCTCTATGGCTTTATTGGCGGGCTGATGCAAGATTCTCTGTCTTATGGCGTACTGGGTGTCCAAGCCATGGTTAAAACCATCACTGGTTTTGGCAGTGGTTTTCTCCAGAACAAACTAGAAGAAAATAGCCCATTTTTGATCATGATCTTGGTATTTATTGTTACCATTGCCAGCGGTTTTTTGGGAGCCCTGGCCCGTGCTTTTTTCACTTCATATACATTTTTATCACATGAAGCTATCCGTATCGTCGTTTCCGCTGGATATAACTCTCTTTTTGCGCCATTTATCGCCCTGATGGTTAAAAAGATCTATCCCGCGAATACATAAATTTTACTAAATCTGATTACGCAGATTATTAGCGGAGATTACACAGATTAATGCAAAAAGATTAATTAGTCGCAATAACCAGTGTAAATGGAAATAGTAAGAAATTAGAGTAATAATATGAAATTAATACAGAAACAAACTCTGGAAATCCTTGCTTTACGCAAGAAAAAGGTCGTGATCGTAGGCGTAATCATCGTCTTTGGGTTTGTTTTTTTATTTTTACGTTTGTTTTATATGCAAGTGCTTAATGGCCGGTATTTTCGCCGGATAGCTGATGAGAATCGGATGCAGCGATTCTACCAGAAAGCGCCCCGTGGCCAGATCTATGACCGCTATCACAAACTGCTAGCCATCAATATACCTTCTTTTGTGGTTTCTTTTACCTCCTATTCTCTGACTCAGCAAGAGATAGAGCGTATCAGCCGGGAATTGGCTGCTATCCTCAATCTTTCCTTCCAGGAAGTAAAAACCAAGACATTTTCCAGTTTGCAGCCGCTCGACCCGGTGATGATAGCTTCAGACATTACCAGAGAGCAGGCATTGACCATTATGGAACGTAAAGCTTCATTGCCCGGGGTTAATGTAGCTATTGAACCTAAGCGTCAGTATCCTGAAGGGACTTTGGCATGCCATGTTATTGGTTATGTCGGTGAATTAACCCTTGAAGAATACAAGGATCTAAGAGATGTTGGATACCGGATCGGTGATAAGATCGGTAAAACAGGTTTAGAAGCTTATTATGACAAACTATTGAAGGGAGAACATGGGGAAAAGCAGATCGAGATCAGCGCGAGTGGCAGGCAACTGCGGCTCTTGCGGGAAACAGCTTCCAACAGCGGCAACGACCTGGAGCTGACTATTGATGCTGAGGTGCAAAGACTGGTCCAGGATGCCCTGCAGGGAGTGAATGGTGCAGCGGTAGTCATGAATCCGCGGTCCGGCGAGGTTATAGCTCTGGCCAGTTCCCCGGGATTTAATCCAAATACCTTTTTGCGTCCCGTTACCCGCGGTGAGTTCCAATATTTATTCAAAAATCGCGGCCGGCCGCTTTTCAATAAAGCTATCCAGGCCCAATACCCACCGGGATCAGGTTTTAAAATTGTGACCACAGCCGCCGGTTTGCAAGAAGGATTCATTATTCCTGAAGAAAAACTGGAATGTACCGGCGAAATGGTCTTAGGTACTTATAACCAGGTATTCAGGTGCTGGAAAAAAGACGGCCATGGCAAGATCCCTTTGAATACAGCTATAGCCCAATCCTGTGATGTCTTCTTTTACCAATTAGGTCTCAGGCTAGGGGTGACCAGAATCGCCAATTATGCCAAAAAATTCGGCCTCGGCAGCTTAACCGGCATTGATTTACCATCGGAAAAGAAAGGTATCGTACCAGATCGCGATTGGAAGAAGAGAGTAGTCAAAGAAGCCTGGTATGATGGCGATACGCTGAATATGTGCATTGGCCAGGGGTATTTATGGGTAACCCCATTACAGATGGCTGGCATTTTCAGTGCAGTGGCCAATGATGGTCCATACTACCGTCCCAAGATCGTAAAAAAAATAATTTCGCCAGATGGAAAAGTGTATCATGATTTCTTTCCTGAAGAACAAGGGATAGTTGAACTCGACCGTCAGAACTGGCATACCATTAAAAAGGGACTCGAAGACGCAGTTACCTACGGTACCGGTCGCCAGGCCTATATCAGGGGATTAAAAGTAGCTGGTAAGACTGGTACAGCCCAAAATCCGCAGGGTATAGACCATGCCTGGTTCGGTTGTCTGGCTCCGGTAGATAATCCGCAGGTCGTAATCGTTGTTTTTGTTGAACATGGCGGACATGGCGGAGTGGTGGCTGCGCCGATAGCGCGCCGCATCCTTGAGGGATATTTCAAGAAATCCGCTGCTGAAATCCAGGCAGTGACACCGGAAGAAATAGGGGATTAAATGAATAGGTTAAGATTTGATTTTTGGCTATTCATCAGTATGTTCCTGGTCTGCGTATTAGGCATACTGGGAATATTCTCCATTATTTATCAAAACCAGGTAGCTGTTTATTCCAATGTCCTGGTCAAACAAATATTAGCTTTTGCCATCGGTTTACTGGTCATCATTTTCTATTTGCAGTTTAATTACCCAACACTTAAAAAATATGCCCTGGGATTCTATATTGCCAGTCTTGTATTGTTAGTCTTAGTGCTGTTATTTGGCACACGGGTGAGAGGAGTCAGGAGCTGGTTTGCATTCGGTATGTTCAGCTTTCAACCCAGTGAGCTGGCCAAGTTAGCTTTTATCATGTTTTTGGCCAAGTATATCGAAGAAATGCGCACTTGGAAATCCTGGCGCGATCTGTTCTGGCCTCTTTTGCTTTTACTGGTCCCCGTAGGATTGATCCTATTACAGCCGGATTTTGGCAGTACACTGGTCTTTTTCCCTATTTTGGTAGTTATGCTGTATGTCGGCGGTTGCCGGCTAAAATATATCTTGGCGATGACTGGCTTCGGGCTTTTGATCTCTTTCCTGACCATGGTTAGGATATACGCTGAACTGAAAAGCACGGCTGTGGATAATTATGTTATCCGGGTTATTGCCAATATGAATTACCTGCTGGTATTCCTGGTTGCTTTATTCCTGTTAATAGCGCTAATATATTTCCTGGCCAAGAGACTGAAATACGAATTAAGTTTCAAGCAGATGATGGCTGGTTTTTCAGTGGTCACGGCCGGGATACTGAGCTCATATGTTTTTGAACTACTCATGAAGACTTACCAGAAAAAGCGTTTGGTTGTTTTTCTGGACCCGTATCTTGATCCGCTGGGTGCTGGTTATAATATTATCCAATCCAAGATCGCGGTGGGCAGCGGAGGATGGCTGGGTAAGGGACTGCTCTACGGTACCCAGAGCCGGCTGGGTTTCCTGCCGGAACAACATACAGATTTTATTTTCTCTGTCTTGGCAGAGGAATTTGGTTTCGCCGGTGGGGCCTTACTACTAATATTACTATTTATCATTATCTGGCGCGGTATTATTATTATCAACCAGGCACGAGATGAGTTCGGGGCGCTAGTTGCTACTGGTATCGTGACTATGTTCGCGTTTCATATTTTCTTGAATATCGGTATGACCTTAGGCATTATGCCTATTACCGGTGTACCTCTGCCGCTAGTGAGCTATGGGGGGTCATCACTGATAATGAACATGTTCGCCATCGGTATACTGCTGAATATAAGAATGAAACGATTCTATTACTAGGAGACGAATTACACGAATGACAGCGAATTACTCGAATAAAAATTTGAAAAACATTTACATTATACTCGTAGAACCTCGTGTCCCTGAAAATATCGGTGCAGCGGCCAGGGCCATGAAAAACATGGGGCTTAAGAGCCTGCGCCTGGTCAATCCTGAACCATACAAGAATCAGCATACCTATGCGGTTGCCCGCAAAGGCAAGGATATAGTTGATAAAGCGAAAGTATTCCCTGATATCAAGGCAGCAATTAAGGACCTTGATCTTATCGTTGGTACGACCAGTAAAGGACGTATGGATGGCATTAATCATTTCACAGCCGCGGAAACTGCAGAGAAGATCATTGCCTTAGGCAAAAAGAATAAGATCGGCATACTTTTTGGCCGGGAGCGCATCGGTTTGACTAATATGGAATTGCGCCACTGCAGTATTGTTTCGCGCATCCCACAGCCGGCGAAGAATTTTTCCCTGAATATTGCCCAGTCTATCATGATCTATTGTTATGAACTATATATGCATAGTACTGGGACCAAGGTAGCGAATTGGGATTTGGCGCAGGATAAGGATATGCAGAGAATGTACGACCATTTAGGGACCTTGCTTGGTAAGACGACATTTAAAGCATCTGGCGGCATCCCCAAGTTTGTGCATCGGTTTCGCCGGATATTTGGCAGGACACCGTTGGAGCACCGTGATGTGCAGTTGCTGCACAAATTGTTCTCGATTATGGAATATCATTTGGATGGGAAAGGGTGATCAGGCAACTGTCACTATTTGTTCGCTCCAGTGTCGCTTTCCATATCCGCCCTTGGCGGATCCTGCGCCAAAGGTCTTTTGACAACTCGGTGCCTCGCAACTCGCCCACAGGGCTCAAACATGCCTCGGCATCCAGCAACCAACAGATACCCTCGTTGTCTGCAAGCGTGCTTTGGCTGAAATCGACAAGCTCGCTCAAAATAATGAACAGTTCCCTGAAAGTATAAAATTTGTATATTTTTGGTTTTATCGAAAAGACAGAGGACTATTATAATGGAAAATAACTTAGATATACATTATTTATCAAAGATTAGGTCAAATATGCAACGGCTTGATTTTCAACCAGAAGAACAAGAAGAAATAGTTAAATATTGTAATGCTTTAAAGAGTATTTCTGGGTTTAATAAGATATTTAAAAAATTAAGTAATAGAAGTATTAAACATTCAGATTTTGTTAATGATAGCTTTGAATTACTTATTGGTTATAGTCTTAGAAAGTATTCATTAGAATATGAAAAAGTATATTGTAATAGGAAGAAACCAGACATAACTATAAATATGAATAATAAAAGTATTTTGCTTGAAATTAAGAAAAAGAGTGTATCTAGTACCGAGAGAGTATTAGATTCTATTTTTAATGAATATAAGCCCAAAATGATTGCTGTGTTAAATAGTAAATATGAGCAAAAATATTCTTGCATACTAGATTTTCAGCAGATTAGAAAGGATTATTTTAATAAAGATAGGATAAAAGGAAATTTTGACAATTTATTAGAAGGATTAAAAAAAGCAAGTATAGAAGAAAATGAGCTTGTTTTACTGAAGGATAGAAAGGTGGAAATAAGTTTAAAAATGGTAGCCAAAAACGATACATGGAGTATTATAAGAAGTGAAGGAGCCGAGATAAATGATGAATTTACCTATGGACTATTAAAAAATGTTATATATAATAAAGATAATAAGAATAAAGAAAATAGAGATTCAATATTTTCTAAGTTCATTGGAAGGGACAAAAATGATATTACAATAGGTATAATTGATGCTAGACGCAAGAGTTTGTGTAGTGTCCCCATGGAAACGGAATTTCTTGAGCCGATAGCAATAGAAATACTAAAAAATATACTGAATGTAGATAATTTACTAATTAAAGAACCACAAAGAACAGTATATGATTGGTATAAAGAAGTCAGAAATAGTATTGATGCAATTTTGCTTATATTAAAAATGAAAAATGATCTATTGGGAATAAAAGCTTTTATAAATGATAATATAACGGAGGAAAACAAGAAAATAGTTAATGAAATAGCATATGAAATGAATAGTATTATTAATAGATATTCGTATTACTGGTTAGTGTAATGATTTTAACGTATGTATACTTAAGGAGTACTAATTGACCACGATTAATGTAGATGATTTCTTGCTGGAGGTGGAGAGATCGGCGATTCTATTAATAAAAGGAGTGTTAAGATGAAAAAGTGTTTTATGATTATTGCGTTTTTGTTATTAGCTGTTAATCTTTATGCAGGTAGCGCTTATGAGCTTCAATGTAATAAATGTGGTTATAAAACTACATTATATTACGGCACTGGGGATCTATTGGAAGTTGTAGCCAATGGATATTGTCTTACTTGTAAAGACTATGTCAGGCTTAGCTATAGCCAACCAGGCATCCCAAAAGAAAAAAGGAAAGATGCTATAAATCCTATTTCTTATGTTTATTCACCGCATTTTCCTAAATCTAAAATAAGAGCTTTATATCCTTGCCGATTTTGCAAAAACCCCTTGTTAGAAATTCTTCCTGATGATCTGGAAGCTAATATGAATAATAACTATTGTCCAAAATGTAATACGAATAATGTTAGTATCACTCTTAAGACGTGGGAATAAATAATAATGACGAAAATTAATGTAGATGATTTCTTGCTGGAGGTGGAGAGGCCGGCGAGATATACGAATAATGAGTACAACTCCATTCACAAGGATTGGGATGCTACGGATATCAAGATGGTATTGGCATTCCCTGATATCTATGAGATCGGCATGTCCAACCTGGGATTGAAAATATTATATTACATTGCCAATAGCCGCCCGGATACCCTGGCGGAACGCGTCTATTCCCCTTGGGTGGATATGGAGAAGGCGCTCACCATCCGCAATCTGCCTTTATTCTCCCTGGAATCCAAAAGACCGCTCAAAGAATTTGATATCATTGGCTTCACCCTGCAGTATGAGATGAGCTACACCAATATACTGAATATACTCAAGCTGTCGCACATCCCGATGAAGTCTGCTGACCGGATGAACGAGAAATATCCTTTGGTCATAGCCGGTGGCCCGTGCGCTTTCAATCCTGAACCACTCGCTGACTTTATCGATATTTTCATCATTGGCGATGGGGAAGAGGCTATTATTGAGTTCCTTGATAACTACAAAAAAGTCCGACACCTGGATAAACAATCCCAGCTTATCCAGTTAGCGAAAGTGCAAGGAATTTATGTGCCTGCCCTATATGATGTCAGTTACAATCCTGACCAGACCATTAAGGGATTTACCCCAAAATACAGTGATGTCCCGGCCAAGATCAAAAAACGCGTCACAAATTTAGAAAATGCGCCATATCCTGATAAATTCATTATCCCGAACCTGAATATCGTCCATAACCGGGTCATTATGGAAGTGATGCGCGGCTGTGTCCGTGGCTGCCGGTTCTGCCAAGCAACCATGATCTATCGTCCAGCGCGTGTCCGCAGCAAAGAAAATGTCAAACAGCTCCTGGACCGGATACTCACCACCAGCGGATTTGAAGAAGTATCATTCTCATCCTTATCTACGAGCGATTACCCGGAAATCTATCCTTTATTGTCAGAGCTGATCGAGAAATATGAAAAGGAAAAGGTCTCATTTTCACTGCCATCGCTTCGGGCAGACAATTTTTCCATCAACCTGGCCAACCTGGTCCAACAAGTGCGTAAAAGCGGCCTGACTTTTGCTCCGGAAGCCGGGACTATGCGCCTGCGCAATATTATCAACAAGGATATCACTGATGACGATCTTATCAATAGCATAGGAGCTGGTTATAAAGCAGGATGGAAGGGCGTCAAGCTGTATTTCATGATCGGCCTGCCTTTCGAGACTCAGGAAGACATCGAAGGCATTGTGTCGCTCATAAAAAGGCTGAAATCTCTGTACAAAGGACTAAACCTGAATGTAAATGTCTCTCCCTTCGTTCCCAAGGCATTTAGTGTATTCCAGTGGCATAACCAGGAACCCATTGACCAGATCAAAGCCAAAAAAGACTATCTTAAAAAGCACCTGCCAGTTCAGTTGAAATGGCATACCATGGAATTAAGCTTCCTGGAAGCAGTATTTGCGCGCGGTAATCGCAAACTTGGCAAGGTATTGGTTAATGCAGTAGAAAACGGCTGCCGGTTCGACCAGTGGGATGAGCATTTTAACAACACGGTCTGGCAGGTCGCATTTACCAAAGCGGGTATTGACCCGAGCTTCTATGCCAATCGCATTATGGGACAAGAAGAAGTACTGCCCTGGAGCCACATAGATGCCGGAGTTTCACAAGAATTCCTTTGGACAGACTATCAGAAAGCGAAAAATATCGAAACAACGCCTGATTGCCATTTAGCTTGCTCAAACTGCGGAGTGGAAGACTGCCAGATAGATGTTTTTCGGAAAATAGAGGCTTTGCCAGCCGCATTTAAACAACTGAGCCAGCAGCGGACAATATTGCCGCCAATGCAGAAGATACGGGTGAAATTCTCTAAAAAAGGAGAAGCTAAATATATCTCCCATCTGGAACTGATGGTGATGTTCAACCGCGCTCTGCGCCGGGCCAGGATCCCCATGGCTTATTCACAGGGATTCAATCCCCATCCGAAGATGTCTTTCGGGCCGCCTTTGGCTGTGGGGTTTGAAAGTGAAGCAGAACTCGTAGATATTGAGTTGACTATTTACTCGGAATTAAGTACAATGATTAAAAATCTGTCCCGGGAGATGCCTCCAGGCATAGATCTCATGGAGGGGCAGGAAGTGCCGCTCGTTACTAAGTCACTATCTGCCAGCATTATTGGGGCGGATTATGTGATCGTCATCGACGGGCAAATGACCGGGGCGCTGCCGGCATATGTTCAGGTAAAAAAAGAAGATGGTTCCAAAATAGAGTTGTTAATGCATCTGCCGTTGGGTGAAAAAAATGTCCGGCCAGACAAAGTCTGCGCGGAAATATTCGCTCCCGGCTACAAGATCAAGCAAATAAAAAGGATTAAATTAATATTTAGGTGAGCGAATAAGAGCCGAATGACAGCGAATATCACGAATAAAAGCGATCTTATATATCCGGAGCTATCTTATCAAATCATGGGAGCTATTTTCGAGGTCCATAAGCAAATGGGGCCAGGTTTTATAGAAGCAGTATATCAAAAAGCTCTAATAGAAGAATTAAGTAGTAGAAGTATACATGCGGAAACAGAAAAGTCGATACAATTAACATATAAGGGTAAAAAGATTGGAACACACAAGCTAGACTTAGTTATAGAGGATAAAATAGTCATAGAATTAAAAGCAGTTGAACGTTTTTGCGCACATCATCAGGCTCAACTTCTTTCGTATCTTAAAGCAAGTAATTATAAGTTAGGTATTTTAGTTAATTTTTCTAGGAAGCAAGTCGAATACGACAGAGTCGTAATTCGATAAAATATTCGCGTAATTAGCTATCATTCGAGTAATTCGCAGACAAGAGGTTTTTAAATGAATAAGGAGTTTTTAGTTGATGTAGGAAAGGACATGGTTCGGATCGGTATATTGGAAAAATCGATTCTTACCGAGCTGATCATTGAGTATTTTCAGGATAAGCAGATGGTGGGCAACCTTTATAAAGGCCGGGTCAATGCTATTTTGCCTGGCATGCAAGCTGCTTTCGTTGATGTCGGAGCTGGCAAGGATGCTTTCCTGCCGCTCACCGAGCCCATTGAAGATATCCTGGGTGAAGAAGAAGGCAATGTCATAGTCGGCAAGATCAAAAAAGCCTTCAAAAAAGTATTTCATGTTAAAAAACAATTAAAACGGGGCCAGGAGATACTGGTTCAGGTCACTAAAGACGCAGTCGGTAAAAAAGGCGCACGCCTGACCACCAATATCAGCGTCACCGGCCGCAACCTGGTATTCATGCCTACAGTCAACCATTTTGGCGTATCCAAGAAGATAATTCATGGCAAGGAAAGAATGCGCCTGCGCACGATCGTTAAAAAGATCAAGAAACAGGGCCAGGGATTCATCATCCGCACAGCCGGGGAAGGTAAGCCGCTGGAAGAATTCCAGGAAGAAGCCAAATTCCTCAATACTATGTGGGAGAACGTCAAAAATAGAGCCAGCCAGCTGCCCACACCCAGCCTGGTCTATGAAGACCTGGATACGGTACTGAAAGTAGTCCGGGACAATTTCCTGCCTGGCGACAAGATCGTTATCAATTCTACCTTTGAATATGAAAAACTGATGAATTTCCTGCAATCGATGATGCCCAGCATGAAAGGCCGGGTGCGCCTGTACCAGGAACAAACTCCGCTCTTTACCGCTTTTAATATCGAACAGCAAATAGAGCTCGCCTTGCAGAGAAGGGTAAAGCTCAAAAGCGGCGGCCACATTGTGATAGATGAAGCTGAAGCTTTGACTGCTATCGATGTCAATACCGGTAAATTTATCGGTGGCAAGAACCTGGAAGACACCGTCTTCCGGACCAATATGGAAGCAGCAGTAGAGATCGCCCGCCAAGTGCGCCTGCGGTCTATCGGCGGTATCATCATTGTGGACTTCATTGACATGGAGATCAGGCAAAACCAGGAAAAAGTGATGAGAACCTTTGATGAGGCTTTCGCCACTGATAAGGCTAAGGTCAATATCATTCCTCTTACCGAGATCGGGCTGATCGAAATGACCCGTCGCCGGATGCGGCCTACCTTGAGCCGGATCTTATGCACCACCTGCCCGCACTGCGGCGGTACCGGTATGCTAAGAAAAAAATCAGCTTGACAAAGCTGCTTTTTATGGTATATTTTACATTGACAATTCCTATAACCAGCCACGGTTAAAAGAATGAAGTTACTTGAGTTTTTTAGGGAAAACTGTGGTAACTTTATTTTTTTAAAGCGCAGATTTTGGTTTAGAGAAAGAGAGAGCCACGAGAATGATCAGGAAACCGAAGACCTCGGAAATCCCTATGGAAGAGAAAGTAGTCTCCGAAGTAGAGCAAATGATCAGGAAGCTCAAGAAAGAAATGGAAAGAGAAAAGAAAGACAGGTTTTACAAGGTAGAAGAGAAAGACTAGCTCTTAAACAGTAGTAGAGAAGCCTGATGACTAAAATGCATTGGTATTAATAAAGTTACCAAATCTCACGGTTTGGTAACTTTTTTTTGTTATTACCCCAAGAAAATATTGACCGTAAAGGAGGAAATAATGAAATGTCCAAAGTGCGGTTATGACAACAAAGATGGCGCGGAACATTGCGACCTATGCAAAGAGATCCTGGTGAAACCACCGGAATATGGCCGTCCCAGGACCGATCTTTACCAATCCAGGCAAGAAATGTCTGCTCCTCCCAGGCCTTCCAGGCCAGTCAGCTCTTCTGCCGGGAATGTTAATATTGATAATATGGAAGCCATTAAATTCGGTTGGGAAGCAATGAAAGAGCATCTCTGGCTGTTTATCGGCATTGGGGCGGCAGCAGCCGGTATTTACGGTATAGAATGGTTCATACAACTAATAGTGACAGGGGGTGCCAAAGGGCATAGCTTTGGCAGTGTTTTCATTTCATTGGCTTTTGGTTACCTTAATGCTGTGATCTTTACCCTGGGGTATAATAAAGTTTGTATTAAAATGGCTGATGGTGAAGAAACAGAATTTAGTGATCTCTTTTCCTGCTTCCATTTGGGTGGAAGATTTATTCTATCTTCTCTTATAATGGGACTGATGTTCGTTCCTATTGTGGTAGTGATGGGAATTTCCGCAGTAATATTGAAAAAAGCGCTTATTCTCGGGATTTTCGGGATGATAGCCGCGATCGTCGCGATATCTATCATTATCATGCGATTCATTTTTATCTCTTATTTGGTCGTAGATAAGGAAATGGATGCCATGGACTGCGTAAAAGGCAGCTGGAATATGACCAAGGGAGCTGTTTGGGACCTAAGTATATTCTTCTCCTTACAGTGTCTGGTTATTATAGCCGGAGCTCTTTGCCTGGGAGTAGGGCTGATCGCAGCTATACCGACTACCTCTATAGCGACTGCCTATTACTATCGCCAACTATCTAAACGGATATAAGGCACCTCTAAAGAGTATAGGGATAATAAATGAATACAAAACAAAAAGCTCTAAACATAATATATTTAGTAATAATTGTGGTAGCAGTCAAACTAATATTCTTCCCGGGAGGGGATCTGGCTGCTGATCATCAAATGAAAGTTAAAGCCGTGGGCTCCAGGGAAACGGCCAAGAGATACGAAAGGGAACCATTTGCTCCCTATCAGGGTGAAATGTCGATTACTATTCAACCATCTACTAGCCTTGGCAAATTTACAGCGGATGAATTTGCCCAATTTAGGATATCTAAAATAAAGCAGTACCCTCAGCTGAATATTTTCCCTTCTGATTATGATCCATTTGCGTATCCACATAAATTAATATATAAAGATATTGTTTTCGGAACTGTTTGGAGAAATGCAGCGGAAGGTTATATTAGTAATCCGTATCTGCTTATTATCTTAAGCGCGGCATCATATACTGAGCCCCTGGAAAAAACCTGCCAGTTGACAGAAGTGAAATATAAGAATAGGAGCATAGAAGAAAACTATACCGGGTACCAAGCGGCTCAATTTTTCCAAATATTCGATCCAGCGCGTGATTTTCCGGGAGCAGTAAGAATATGGATGGTTAATGCCAAGGATGCAGGATTAAGGTATGCTACAGTAGATAAAGCAAAATGTGAGAACATAGACTTCACTTGGCATAATACTCCGGATAATATTGCTAATTCTGTTTATAGCTTGCATGCCTACTACCATGTAGGGCGATATCAGGAAAACAATATATCTCCTAATTGCCAAAGAGCTACGTTAAAAATAAGGGAAAAAGATAAATATACTTGTATTTATGTTAAGTTGTGGGTTAATGAGCCAAAAAACCAGGAAGAAAAAGAGGATTTCGCTTATATTATAAAGGTAATTCCATGATCAATATATTGAAAAATCTATTCGCAATAATCTGGGGCCTAATTTTAATAATTTCTAGCCCGACTGTATTTGCGCAAGAATCTGAAAGCAATACGATAAGGGATGCCACATATTTCAATTATATAATTAAGTTTTTTGAATTTCATGTTGGCTATATCAAGGTTACAAATATAATTCAAATTCAGAATCCGGATGCTTTTTGTCCACTGCTTTCCAGTAGCGATCTTTATAGTGCAAATGATTTATTTGATATAAAAATAAGTAATAATATTACTGATTGTCTAACGAGTATTGAAAAGGATAATTGGCGCGGTGCTACATATGAATGTATGCGATTTTTTGGTTCACTTCACAATTCTAACGGTGAAATAATAAAGCCAACCCAATATATTATAACTTATAAAACCGCTAGATTGCCACATTTACATAATACAAAACCTATTAGTAAAAACGAAATAGTTAATATGACTGAGGTTTATGATTTGTTGGAACATACAAAAAAGTTATTTATTGTTATGGCGTTACCTGTTCAGGGAGAATATAAGGGCGATGGAGCTTTTAAGCCCGATAAGATATTAAAAATGAAGGACTGGGTACTTTTAATATACGATTTATCATTAATTACCACAAAGGTTTCAATCCGTCCTTCATTTATTATCTATGAGGATTCGCCGGAACTGGATATATATACAGCTATGGAATTGGCAACTAATATTAAGGGTGATAAGATTGATATGATTAGCTATAAGAGAGGGAAATAATAAATTGAAAATAATAATGTATTTATTATGCGTATTATTGATAATTATAAGTGGGTTATTTAGTATGTGCAAATATGATATTGCTCTCGCTGATACTGGAAAGCCCAAGGTTGCTATTGTGCCGTTTGACCTGCTAAACAAGGATAGTAATAGTACTGCGGGTAAGCAAGCAGCAGAAGTATTAACAACAGAATTAGTAGCTTTAAACAGATTTGCAGTTATTGAGCGAGTTCAGCTAGAAAGGATCCTGGAAGAGCAAAAAATATCTCTTTCGGGGATTCTAGAGGATAAGAATCCTTACCAAATAGGGCAGATAATGCACGTTAATTATCTAATCATAGGATCAATTATTAAGGAGCAGGGAACCTTCTTAATAAATAGTAGACTGGTTGATATAAATGGAGGTTATATAATTTCTGTACAAAGCGCAAAAGCAAGCAAATTGAGTTCGGCTATTAAAATATTGGCGGAGAAAATTATTGATGACTTCCCATTGGAAGGAAATATAGTAAAGATTAAAGATGACGATATTGTTATTAATCTTGGGAAAAACCAGGGGCTGTCTCCCAAAACCGAGTTGACAATATTTAGCCCTGAAGGTGATGGGAAGATATTCGGTAAAGCAAGAGTTAAGGAAATAGGGGATGATGTCTCAAGAGGTGTAATTACAATGCATTATATCCCAGAACCTATAAAACAGGGATTTAAAATACACACTTTAAAATATCAAGAACAAATAGATGATAAAAGTCAAATGAACTGGGATATGTTTTTACGTGACAGGTTCCATTCAGGTTTTGTTCCGGTAAATATGGAATTGCCATTTTCAGTTAAATGGAGAAAAAACTTAGGCAGGACTTCCGCGCTAGTATGCCGAAACAATGCAGTCTATTTGGCATCGGGGATACAAGTAAGTGCTATTTCTACTGAAAATGGATCAGTCATATGGGAAAAAGAATTGCCTGATATTCTGTCCAGCTCTCCAGCCTTGTATAAAAATATGCTATATATTGGCAGCTCAGATTACAACCTATATGCTCTCAGCATGCAAGATGGCGAGATTAAATGGAAATTTAAAACAAATTCCTATGTTAATTCTTCGCCAGTGGTTTATGACGAAAAAGTATTTTTTGCTTCTTTTGATGGATATATTTATGTTGTTGATAGCGTATCTGGTGAATTAGTCTGGAAATTGAAGATAGAAGGCTGGAGCGTAAGTGGAGAAACCCTGCCCTCGCCTACAGTCACAGAGGAAAATGTATATCTTGGCACTTATAACGGGCATTTATATGCCGTTGATATGAAATACGGATTCTTAAAGTGGGAACATTTCTTTGGTGCCAAAATTAATTTGCCAGTGTGTTTTATAGATGGGGTAGTGTATGCGGCGGTTGAAGATGGGGAAGTATATGCCTTAGATGGCTTGACTGGTAAAGTAATTTGGAAAAGCACTTGTCACTATAAGAACATAGCTTCCTTGGCCACCGATGGAAATTATCTGATTATTAATGACTTTATTGGTAATATTTGTAAATTGAATGGGTCTAATGGAAGTAAGATTTGGGAAATCAAATCCATTGATCAGATGCCAAAAAGTTCTGTTGTTGTCGCAAATAATTTAATTATAATTAGTACAAAAACAGGTTTGATTGCTCTTAATAAAATTACTGGCGAGAATTTATGGAGTTATCAGCAGCCAAATAGTGAAGATATAGGGCCACCGATTATTTACAAGGACCTAGTACTAGTCAATTTTAGCCCATATTTATATGCTTTTTCATCTTCAAGGAAATAACCATGACACCTAAATAGGGGACCAAATACCTATTTCATATTCCTCTAAAATCCCATATAAGGGTTGAAAAATAAGGGAAAAACAGCTTGACAGAAGGGGTAGTTTCAGGCATATTTTAATCATACAGAATTCCCTATAGAAAGCCACGTAATTACTGGTTGTGCCCTCCTAACTGCGTAGCTGTTGGAGGGTAGAGCTGGAGGTTAGGTTGCCAATAAGTAAAATACGCTGGCAGCCTTTTTTGTTTAATAAGAGGAGGAATAATGAATATAAAAATTATACTTCTAGCAATATTGTTGCTTTTACCATCAATACTATTATCTGCAACAATTGAAGAGTCAGTTCAAAAGATAAAGACTGGTGATGTAGGTATTTGTGGTGAGGGACTCAGAGAGCTTATTGATAAGGGAGCAGAAGCTATTCCGGCTCTTATAAGTTTATTAGATAATCAAGCTAAAACAGTTAAAATAGTGGCTATGATTGGCCTAGGCAGGATCAGAGATGAAAAGGCTATAAAACCTATTATAAATAAGCTTAAAACTGATAAAGATGTTGATGTACGTTATGCGGCAGCTGGGGTATTAGGATATTTCAACACACCAGAAAGTAGTAGTGTCCTTAAGCGAGCCCTATATGATCCTAATCATAAAGTACAAGTCATTGCTGCTTGTGCTTTAGGAATGCATGGGGATAATAGTGGATATGATATAGCAGAAAAAGCTGCACTAGGTAATGACAATAGTGTTAAAAAAGATGCTATTACGGCTTTAGGATATATAGGAGATGAAAAAGGGAGGCCAATTCTCGAACAAGCGAAAAATAATCCAGGAACTAAAAACGAAGCGAGTGTTGCTCTAAAACAATTAGAAATTGTACAGTCAATACTGGAAAATCCAAAGCGGGCAAAAAGTGTTAGATTAGAAAAGCTCAAAGAAGCTTTAAATGATAATAATTCTACAGTAAGCCAATGGGCATTAGATAATTTGCTAATAGATATAGATGCAAAAGATAAGGAAACTATGCAATTCCTGAAACAAGCTGCAAAAAATAAAAGCAACAAAGAAAGTAGATCAATTATAAAAGAATTAAAGCGACGGGGAATAGAAACTGAAGAAGGAGAGAAGTA
>JAQTQE010000061.1 GCA_028712365.1 bacterium | reverse complement strand
TAGCAGAGCTGCTGATCACTAAAGGCGCGGCGGTAAATGCTAAGACTAACAAAGGCGGCACTGCCCTGATGTCAGCCGCGGCTGCCGGGCTAAAAGAGATAGTGGGATTGCTTATTTCCAAGGGAGCAGACGTGAAAGCAAAGACTACCACCGGGGTCACGGCTTTGATGTCGGCGTCAGCGGCCGGGCATAAAGAAGTGGTGGAACTACTCTTAGCCAAGGGAGCTGATGCAAAAGCCAAAACTACTAACGGGACCACTGCCCTGATGTCAGCAGCCATGTATGGCCATAAAGACGTGGCAGAAATGCTGATCAGCAGCGGGGCGGATGTAAATGCCAGTGATAAAGACGGCTTCACCGCGTTGATGGCAGCGATACAGGAAGGCAATATAACAGTCGCAGAACTGCTCATCAATAAAAGAGCAAATGTAAACTCCAAGGATGCTACCGGGAATACCGCGCTTATGCTCTCCTCGATGTACGGGCAAAATGATATCGCCAAGATGTTGATAGACAAAGGAGTAGAAGTAAATGCCCTGGAAAATGGCAGCGGCGGGACTGCCTTGATGATAGCCGCGCAAAGAGGCCACAAAGAAATAGTGGCTTTGTTAGTAGCCTCTGGCGCGGATATAGACGCCAAGGATAATACCGGCATGACCGCGCGAATGATAGCGGCCAAGGAAAAAAAGACAGATATTGAACAACTATTGGTAAAAGCCGGAGCTAAAGAGTAAAAGAAGAAGGAGCTGTGTATGCCAGTCTACATGATCATTGAAACGAAAGAAGTCTGGGACCAGGAGAAATACGGCGAATATATTAAAAAGGTGCCACAGACTATTGCCCGGTTTGGCGGCAGGTATTTGGCCAGGGGCGGGAAAGTTTTAGTCGCGGCCGGTGATTGGGATCCAGCCAGGGTGATCATCGTGGAATTCGCGTCCATGGAAAAATACCAGGCCTGGTGGAATTCCGCGGAATACCGGGCGATCGCTCCTTTGCGCGAACAAGCGGCGAAAACCAACGCGATAATCGTGGAAGGGCAAGAAAGCAAAGAAGGCCAGGAAGCAGCCAAAGGATTTAACCTGATCATGATCCTGTATTATTTCGGGGCTTTGCTGATCCTGTCCGCGTTTGGCTGGTTCATGGCGGACCAATGGAATGCATTAGGAGCAGGCGGCATTCTCATAGTCAGCTTGATCTATGCCCTGATCTTTGTTTTGACCGGACGCTATTTGATAAATAAAATAAGCTATCCTGTCGCTGGCGGCTTGCTGATCACCTGCGCGGTCGGCATGACCCCTTTAGTGGTTTATTCCTTGCAAAGGTTACTGGACATCTGGCCAGGCGCCTATCCCGGATCTTATCATGCTTATTATGTCTGGATAAACGGCTCCTGGATCGTGATCGAGCTGGCAACCGTGGCAGCGTCATTGCTGGCGATCAGGAAAGTGAAATTTTCTTTCCTGGTCATGCCGGCAGCCATAGCGCTCTGGTTCCTGTCTATGGATATAGCCCAGATAATAGCCAGGTCCACGACGATCTCTATCGAATCCAGGTGCTGGGTAAGCCTTGCTTCAGGTATTATTTTCATACTGGTGGGATGGCTATTGGAAAGAAGATCAGAAGGAGTGGATTATCCTTTCTGGATCTACTTGGCTGGCTTGCTGGCTTTCTGGGGCGGGATGACTTCTTTGCCGAGCCACGGAGAACTGGCGCGCTTTATTTATTTTTTGATAAACGCGGCATTGATCGGTCTCAGTCTTTATTTGAACCGGAAGACTTTCGCGGTTTTTGGCGGTATGGGCGTCTTTATCTATATCGGGCATCTCGCCGGGGAATTGTTCAAGGATAGCATCATGTTCCCGTTCGTTATGGCTTTTATCGGAATACTGATCATCTGGGGAGCGGTCTGGTACCAGAAGAATTTTACCAAATTAAGCCAATTGATAGGCAAAGGGAATAATTAAATGCCGTTCGCGAGCATCCACACGTATATTACGAACTTTTGGGCCGGGGTAGCAGTATCCACTGTCAGCTTATGGATAATGTTCCAGTTTTTTGAAGTGGACAAACCTTTGCGGCAGGCGATCTGGATGTCGGTAATGGTCAGCTTTGTTAATTTATTGCCGTATGTGACTTATTTTTTCCCGATCCCGCTATTGGCATACTTATTGAGCCGGCGGGGAAGCCTGTCAGCCAGCGGGATAATAATAATCATAGCAGCCTGGCTGGGGCTGAATATGGTATTTTATACCGGCTTGGCCAACCTGGGATTTAAATATACGATGCAGCTGCCGGGGTGGCAAGTCATAATCCAGTCCATCAACAAAGTATTGCTAAAAAGATAAAGGGGGAGCAGCTATGCCATTTATTGAATGGGACGAGAAGTACAGCGTCAATGTCAAGGAGATCGACGACCAGCATAAGAGTCTTTTCCAGATCATTAATGACCTGAATGACGCGGTCAGCGCGGGGAAGGCTCAGGATGTGATCGAGGCCACTGTTTCTAAAATGATCGACTATGCCAAGGTCCATTTTGCCACTGAAGAAAAGTACTTGACCAAATTCCGTTATCACGAATACGCGGAGCATAAGAAAGAGCATGATAATTTCAATATCAAGGTGCTGGCAATGCACGAACGGTTAAAGTCTGGCGTATATATCCTGTCTTCGGAAATATCGCGATTTATCAAAGACTGGCTCACTAATCATATCCTGGTGATAGACAAAAAATACGGGCCGTTCTTAAATGATAATGGTATTATTTAGATACAGTCTGATCGTTGTGTTTTTAATTCTTCTGCCGGGGATACTACTGGCCGAAGGATGGACTTTTAACGGGTACGCGGAGACAGGGTCAAGAGCGACGGATGAAGCAGACTATGAGCCGGAGCTGGTTGACAGCTATACGTACCATTTTTATCACCTAAAAATGGAACAATCAGCCAAAGACTTGGCTGGATACAATATTGGAATAGTTTTTAGTGAAAAAGAATATGAAACCCTGAGCACGTTAAATAATGACTCGACTGAAGCCAAGGCCGGGGTTTTTTATTGGCTGAGCCCGCCAACAAACACGGCGGGGGCGGTTAGGCTCGACCTGGATATGAAATTCAAGCGGAAACGGTATATGTTCAATGTGGGCGATACATATGACCAGGTGCTGGTGACGCCTGGGATCACCTGGAAGATGGCGGACAAGTCTTCGGTAGGACTGAGCGCGGGACTGAATAATTATAACTACATCAACCAGGAAGACGAGGCTAAGCAGTTCATCAAGATAAGAGGGATAAAATACCTGGCAGAAGACAGGCTGACCTTGTCCGGCGGGATCAGGCTGGAACAATTGGATGAGAGACAGCAGGATAGGTATAGGACGCAGAATAAGGCTGATCTGGGGCTCAAATACAAGGCAGACGCCTTGTGGCTGGAAAGTGCGAGCATAAGAGCTGAAAAGGGCCGTGGCGATACCAAGGATGAGGATAATGACCTGGACCTGGACTACCAGTATTGGCTGGGAAGCGCCAGGACATGGCATAACATAGGCGATAAGATCAAGACTGACCTGGCTTATGAATATATGCAGAAAGATCATCTGCTGGCAAATAATGATTTCCGGGAGTTTAGCATAAATAATAACTGGGATTATGAATGGCTATCCCTGGACCTGAAGCATAAGGAAGTGACTTACAGGGACCGGGTAAACAGTAATTACCGCCGGGAAACGCTGGGTGTGGGCGCGCGTTACGCTAAGCGGATGGATTGGAATGCGCGGGCCGGGGTGGAAGGCAATTATTACCGGTATGAGAATGGCAAAAGTGATAAAAACAGGTATAATGTGTTAATAGGTGGAGAGAAAGTATTGACCAGGCAGGCGCGGTTGGGTGCGGAATTAAAGTGGCGGTTTACGGATAATAAGTGCAGCGCGGATAAGAGAGATGCCGGAGTACGAGTGACCGGCGAGTGGAAGTATTAACATTTCCTATTGCCCTATAAACACTAGGAGAGACAACTTATGATTTCAAGTAAAATGAGATACTTTTCAATATTTTTATTTCTACTTATATCTTTAATGCTATTTTGTAATATTTGCTGGGCACAAAATATTCTATTTTCTTTACAATATGGGCAGGACGATTCTCAAATAGGGGTTTATATACCAGACCCTAATATCGAAGAAGAACCTATGGGACCATCATACTTCTACGTAGACTCATCTGGTAATTTCTATATTACCGATATTATAGCCAATGTTATCAAGAAATACGGTCCTATCGGCAATTTTATTCTCAAAACAGAACCAATTAATTCCCCTTTATATTCCTTCTGTGTTGATAATGAAGGGAATATATATATTGTTCATGGGACATCTTGTGATGAATTAACTAAATTTAATAATAATGGTAGTGTATTATGGACAAAAAAACC
>JAQTQE010000036.1 GCA_028712365.1 bacterium | reverse complement strand
CTGCCGGAAAAGTACATATTATATGCGGGTAATCACGAAAGAAGGAAAAATATACCGGCGCTGATTGCCGCTTTTAGCCAGACCCAGGCTAAACAAGAGTATAAACTGGTCATTACCGGCCGGAAAGACCTGCGTCGGACAGAGATTTATCGAACGATCGAAGCTTTAAATATAGGAGAAAAAATATATTTCACCGGTTATTTGCCGGAAGAGGATCTCCCGGCTCTTTATACCCAAGCGGGATTATTGGCTTTCCCTTCAGCTTATGAAGGTTTTGGTTTGCCGATATTGGAGGCCATGGCCTGTGGTACTCCGGTTATTTGTTCAAAGGCCGCCGCGGTAACAGAAGTTTCAGGAGACGCGGCCTTAACCATTGATCCGGTTGATACGGCAGGATTTGCCCAGGGTATCGATAAGGTACTTACCGACCAGCATCTGCGCCGGCAGATGCGGGAGCAAGGTTTACAAAGAGCAAAAGACTTTACCTGGGAAAAAACGGTGGAGGAACATATTAAAGTATATAAAGAAAATTTAGCATGAACTTAAAAAGAGCATGTAGAATCAGTACCTTTTTTGTCATAGGCTATGTGTCTGTGATCTATTTAACCTTACCGGTCATGCGACCGGTATTGAATTATTTAAAGGCTCAATTAGGAGCAAGGTTTAGTCTTTTAACTGATATTGCGCTTATCGCTGTAATGGCTGGCCTGGCCATAATTTTAGTAAAAAGTAAGGTTACCTGGAAACAATGTATCTGGGCTTTAATAGTCTTTTGCCTGTATGGCTATGGTCTCAAAGTATTGACGATTCCTGAAGAAAGGATCCATCTCCTGGAATACGGCTTTTTAAGCTATTTGGTCTTTAAGATGTATCGATCAGAGCAGTTACCACTGTCTCTTTTCTGGCAATCGTTCCTTACCGTCAGTTTCCTGGGAACCCTGGATGAGATCATTCAGTATTTTATTCCCAGCAGGGTAGGGGATGTCCGGGATATAATACTGAACATAGTAAGCGGTCTGCTTGGCCTGGTTCTTACAGTAATACTCACCCAAAAACCTACCAAAAACCTTTCAAAAAATACCTGATCTATGCTATAATTAAACAATATGGAAGTATTAAATGATAACCAGCAAACTATAGGTACAGGAGTTTCAAAGAAGATCATTGCCAGTGCTACGGTTATGATCACTTTTATTGCTTTGGTCAGTAAGGTTTTCGGCTTTATTGGCAGTTTTATCTTGGCGGCGAAATTTGGCGCGACGAACAAGACTGATGCTTATTTCGTTGCCTCTAATATTCCTGAATTGCTCAGGGATGTACTGGCCGGAGGGGCCTTAACCAGCGCATTTATTCCTGTATATACTACCTACCTGGCTAAGAAACAGGAACATGAAGCGCAAAAGCTGGCGTCTGGTATATTCAACATACTTGTTATTGCCCTGGTCCTGATGACTTTGTTTGGTATTATTTTTGCGCCTGCCTTGACCCGTATCGTGGCGCCGGGTTTTAAGGGTGAGACGTTAGACCTTACTATCAAGCTTACTCGTTTATATTTCCCGACCATTATTTTTCTCGGACTAGCTTCTCTGTTTGGCGCCATACTTAATTCCTACCATCATTTTACTGTCCCGGCTTTACAACCGCTGATTATGAATACGGCAAATATAGCCTGTATGCTCTTATTGGCTCCATTTCTGGATATTTATTCCCTGGTAGTCGGGGCTCTTGTGGGGGGCTTGTGTATCACGGTGATGAATCTCCCGCTCTTATACAAAAAGGGTTTACGTTATATCCCGCAATTCAGTTTTGAACAGGAGGGAATAAAGAGAATAGGGGTTCTCTGGTTCCCTTTGATCCTGGGGCTTTCTGTCAACCAGTTGAATATAGTGATCAGCAAGATCCTGGCGTCCGGGCTTTCCTCCGGCAGTATTTCAGCTTTGAATTATGCCAATCTAATTAACCAGATCGCTCCCAGCGTTTTTGGGGTGGCAGTCTCTACGGCGATTTTCCCCAGCTTGTCCTGGCATATAGCTTTGAATGAACATGAAAAGTTCAGGGATATAGTTTCCAAAGCTATCAGGGTAAGTCTGATTATTACGGTGCCGCTTACTCTGGGCTTGATGTTATTGAGCTTTCCGGTGATCAGGTTCCTTTTTGAAAGAGGAGCTTTTGACCGGCAAGCCACGTTAATGACTTCCGGAGTACTGGTATATTTTGCCATCGGTACTTTTGCTTTGGCAGTGAATTACGTATTGATCAGGGCTTTTTACGCTCTGAGCGATACCAAAACCCCGGTTAAGCTAGCTGTCACCGCAGTGATCAGTAATATTCTACTCAGTTTGCTTTTAATCACCTCCCTGGCGCAAAATGGCCTGGCTCTGGCCAGTTCTATCGCAGCGATGGTGCAGATGAGCTTATTATTGATCTATTTACAAAGGAAAATAGGCAAGTTGAAATTGAAACGGCTGGCAGTCGATTTTATAAAAATAGTCATCTCTGGTTTAGTCGCAGTAGCTATAGGGTCATTTGTTTTGGTGAAAATTAGCCAATTCTTTAATCAAAATAGTTTATTTGGACAATTGGTAGGGTTAGGCTTAGTGGCCTTGATAATAGTCATTATTTATCTGCTTTTGATTTCCCTGCTGAAAGTAGAAGAGAAGGATGTTTTTGTGGATATGGTCAAGAAAAGATGGCACCATGGGCGATAACCGTAATTATGTCTGGGATAATGACCAATTAAGTACCAGACCTGGCTATCCCTATATAGAAAAATGGATCACAGACAAAGCCAGGATTATTGATCTGGGATGCGGTAATGGTTCATTATTGCAGCCCTTCAAAAATAGAATGGTATCATCCCTCAGGTATGGAAATAGCAGTCAGCTGGGTAGCTATTTGCGCCAAGCGCGATTTACCGGTAACCCAGAGATGTATCGAATCTGATAATAGCTTTGTTTTTACGGTTTGTAATGCCATTATCCAAATAGTCATGAATCCGGAAGTATTACTGCGAGAGATGAAAAGGATCTCCCGGTGCCAGATAATTTCTTTTCCCAATTTTTACTTTTTTCTGGCAGCGATTGGACCTGTTATTTACCGGGCGTAGGCCCCGGAAGTTTCTCTATGGGTATGGCTGGTATAGTACCAGACATATTCACCAATTGTCGATAAAGGATTTTAAAAAGACAGCCGCTCGAAGATTGCTGTTCCCGGTCTGTCCAAACATGTTAGCCACAGCAGCTATCTTTTTTCTGGATAAAGGTGATAAATGAATATAGCTTTCATTACCAGGTCCTATAGTAAAAAAGGCGGGGTTTCCCGTTGTGTTGTAGAACTGGCGGAAAAATTCAGTCGGGATCATCAGGTCCACATTTATACCGGCCAATGGGATAGCGGCCTAGATAAAGCCAATATTGTATTCCATCAA
Organism: bacterium; assembly: GCA_028712365.1. Taxonomy (GTDB): domain Bacteria; phylum CAYTYR01; class UBA6262; order UBA6262; family UBA6262; genus UBA6262. The sequence goes on along the minus strand of JAQTQE010000036.1, from coordinate 15,602 downwards.
GTAAAAATGATTCCCTGGCCGTTCTTTTTAAAAGTGTTAAGCTTTGTGCTATTTTGCGGTCAAAAACTAAAGCATAGTTCTCATGATCTGATTGTCGGACCGTTAGGGGATGCTTTCCAGGCTGATATCCTGGTTGCGCACAGTTGTCATCGGTCCTGGGTGGAAATGAAAAAGAAAAACTGGCTGGAATTATTGAAATACTGGATCAATCCGTTACACCAGATCGCGCTTTTTTTGGAAAGAAGCGCTTTGCAAAAGGGGAAGTACAAAAAAATAATCAGTATTTCCCGATTAACCGGCAATGACTTGAGCAAGTATTACCATGTTCCGGCGGAAGATATAACCGTGATCTATAATGGAGTTAATATCGAGGAATTTACTCCTATCAACGTTAATAGTTCCCGGCAGGACCTGCGGCACGAGCTTGGGTTCTCTGATACTGATATTTTATTGCTCTTTGCGGCCAATGAATTCAAGAGAAAAGGTTTAAGAACACTCCTGGAAGCAGTCGCTTTACCCATGCAGAATGCTCCTGTTAAATTGCTCATAGTAGGCGGGGATAACCCTGATCCATATATGGTTCTGATCAAGAAATTGGATATAAAAGCCCAAGTTAGTTTTTGCGGTTTGCGCCAGGATATGCACAGGTTCTATGCCGCCAGTGATATTTTTGTGCTGCCGACGAAATTGGAACCTTTTGGCCTGGTGATTACTGAAGCCATGGCTAGCGGGTTGCCAGTCGTTACCAGCAGGCTAGCCGGAGCTGCGGAATTGATCACGGATGGGGAAACAGGATTGTTATTGCAGAATCCGGAAAATCCGGGGGAGTTACAAGATAAGATATTGAAATTGGTCAAGGACGTTGATTATCGTAAAAAGATAGGGAGTAACGCTGCCGCGATAATGCAACAATATTCTTGGGAAAAGATCAAAATAGAGTATGAAAATATTTGCGAAGTGCTAAGGTCAAAGGGATGAACCTTGTTAGACCTCTACGAACTACTAGGATAAGTTGCCTGATAATATATCAATACAGTCTATTTTAGCAATAACTTGGATCCAGTTTCCAGCTTTTTATGGAGGTCTAACAGAGTGAATATTTGCATCTTTACCAGGACAACTTTAGCGCATAGTATCGGTGGTATGGAAGTACATGCTGACCTGCTGGCTAAAGGTTTGATCGCTAAAGGACATGAAGTCTCTATTATCACAACCTGTCATAAGGAAGGTAAGGAGCAAGAGATTATAGATAATATGCATTTATATTACGTGGCTGGCAGCAAACCTGGTCGCTCTTCCAATAAATGGTTTAGGCTTAGTGAAAAAAAATTCTTATCTCTTCACTTAAAGCGGCCTTTTGATATTGTTTTCAGTGAAAGTGGTGGCGCTTTCAGGTTGCTCAGACACAATATCAATAAAAGATGCGGTATCCCGATAATATTGATCATGCATGGTATGTTTTATAATGAAATAAAAACCCGGCTTAATGTTGGTTTAAACGTACGGTCTTTAGCTGCCGTAGCCTATTATATATTAATTTATTTAATACGGGACGTATGGCTGATTTCCCGGGCAAATGCTGTAATTGCGACCAGTCATGAACAAAAACGCCTGATTAAAAAATACTATTTTTTACCGGAAAGCAAAGTATTTACGATTTTTAACGGCGTTGAAACTAAAATCTCACCGGTTGATACTGCCTTAAAAAAGAAAATAGGATTTGCCGATAGCGACAAAATATTATTAAGCGTAGCCAGGTTAAAAAGAGAAAAAGGACTGCATGTTATTCTGCAGGCACTGCCGGAAATATTGGTAAATGTTCCTCAGGCTAAGTTGCTAATCGTCGGTGATGGCGAATATCGTAGCTATCTGGAAAATCTTGCTTCGGAACTGGGATTAATGGGTAAGGTGATCTTTACCGGGGCCATACCTTATGAAGACTTGGGTAAATATTTTCATTTGGCCGATGTGTTCGTGAATTCTACGATCAGGGAAAATGGGTATGATCTGACTATTATCCAGGGAATGGCTTATGGCAAACCAGTGGTTGTTTCCCGATTAAAATCTTTAATAGGGGTAATAGCAGATGGGCAGAATGGATTTTTAGTGAAAATGGGTGATGTTACTGCTTTTGCCCAAACTGTAACCAAGGTGCTCAAAGATATTTCATTGGCTACCAAAATAGGAAAAGAAGCGCAGCAGCAGGCTTGCACTTTATTCGGTGTAGAAAATATGGTAGAAAATACTAATGAGGTGTTGGAACATGTTTATACGCAAAATAAAACATAATTTAATTAAGATCAGAGAAAAGATTATTCCGCTAAAATTCGATGGTTGGCTGAGGATATATCCTACATTGCAATGCAATTTAAACTGCGCCTATTGTGTCCATAGCCATAATTTGCCGGAATCAATGGCTGGCAAATACTCCTTGGTGCCTTGGCAGAAATGGGCAGAGTTTATCAATAAGACTGGTAAAAATGTGATTTTTACCGGAGGCGAACCATTTCTTTACCCGGATCTGGTAAAACTTGTAAATGCTATCTCCCCGGATCTCCAGGTAAAGATCTACACGAACTTCAGCACTGATCTGCGAGACTATATCAAGAATTGTAAACGCCCGGTAATATTCTTCGGGACCTATCATCCGATCAGCGGTCCGGTGGATAAATTTATCAGCACGATCAATGACATCCGGGCAGCAGGTAAATTCGCCGGCAGCATTCATATGGTTGGCTGGAATAAGCAGTATGATTTTGTTAATAAAGCGAAACAGGAATTTGCCCGACATCAATGGTATGTATATATAGATGATGACCAGTACCTTCAGGATGAAAGTTCATGTATGAAATTCAGGAAGAAGGTCAGTTGTACGCGTCGCATTTACCTTATCGCCCCGGATGGGCGAAGATTCTTGTGCGTTTCTAAGATGCTGCGCCAGCGAGATTCCCTGGGTAATGTGCTGGAAACAGGTTTAGGAGCGGATCAGGCAACTATTACCTGCCAAGATTATGGTTTCTGCAACCCGTGCGATAAACTGGGTGAAACTAAGATAACCGTATTTACTAGTAAAGGAGTAACCGATCATGGATCTAAATAAATCATTCAATAACCGAAAAGTGATGATCACTGGCGGATTAGGATTTATTGGCAGTACCCTGGCTTATCGCTTAGTGGAATACGGGGCTAAAGTAGTCTTAGTTGATTCGCTGATACCGGAATATGGCGGTAACCTTTTTAATATCCGAGGGTTGGAAAATAAAGTGACGGTCAATATTACCGATGTCCGTGATCAAACTAGCATGGATTATCTGGTGCAAGGGCAAGATTTTATTTTTAATTTAGCCGGGACCTTAAGCCATACGGATAGCATGAAAGATCCTTTCACCGACTTACAGATAAACTGTGTAGCTCAGTTGTCTATCCTGGAATCATGCCGGAAATATAATCCCCAGGTGAAGATCCTGTTCGCCGGTACCCGTGGCCAATATGGGAAGGCAGACTATTTGCCGGTCGATGAAAAACATCCAATGCATCCAACTGATGTTAACGGCATCAATAATATTGCCGGAGAATGGTATCATATTTTATACAATAATGTCTACGGTATCAAGGCTTGCTCTCTACGCTTAACCAATACTTTTGGCCCGCGGCACCAGATGAAACACCATCGCCAGGGGATCATTAACTGGTTTGTCCGTCAGTTAATTGATGGGCAGAAGGTAAAGATCTTTGGTACGGGAACCCAAGTGCGGGATACTAATTTTGTTGATGATGTGATAGAGGCGCTGTTGTTAGCTATGGCTTCGGAAAAAACTGCTGGAGAAGTATATAATATCGGTGGAACGCCGCTAACTCTGAAAGAATTAGTGGAGAAAATGGTCAAAATATATGGTCAGGGAGACTATGAGATTGTTTCTTATCCGCCGGCAGCGCAAAAAATAGAGATCGGGGACTATGTGGCTAATTGGGAAAAATTTAGCAAAGTCACTGGTTGGACGCCAAAAGTGACCATAGAAGAAGGACTTAAAAAAACCTTTGAGTATTACTCTGTAAATAGAAATAATTACTGGTAAGGTTGAGAGGTTTATATGATACCGGCAATGGACCTAAAAAGACAATATGGACAGATCAAAAAGGAATTGGCCGGAGCGATCAGCCGGGTTTTTGCGTGTTCCAATTATGTCCTGGGTGAAGAAGTAAAAAGCCTGGAAAAGGAATTTGCCGGGTACCTGGGAGTGAAATACGCAGTTGGAGTTAATTCCGGTACTGATGCTTTGTTCTTAGCTTTGAAAGCTTGCGGCATTGATAAAAATGATGAAGTAATAACCTGCGCTTTCGGTTATATCGCTTCTGTCCTCGGTATTTCTTATTGCGGAGCCAAACCGGTATTGGTTGATGTTAATATACGGGATTTTAATATTGACGTGACTAAAATAGAAAAAGCTATAACCAGCCGAACCAAGGCTATTTTGCCGGTACACCTTTATGGGCAGATGTGTGATATGATCCCGCTACTGCGTTTGGCCAAGAGATATAACTTAAAGGTGATCGAGGATTGTGCGCAGGCCCATGGGGCAAAAATAAGAATTTCAAATGGGAAAAAATGGTGTATGGCCGGAACGATGGGGGATGTGGGATGTTATAGTTTCTACCCTACTAAAAACCTGGGAGCCTATGGCGATGGCGGTATGCTGGTGACCAATAACAAGCAAACGTATCAGCAACTTTTACTGTTACGCGATTATGGGCGCAAGGACCGCTATGAGTTCGTCCTTAAAGGGTATAACAGCCGTTTGGATGAATTCCAGGCAGCCATGTTACGGGTTAAATTAAAACATCTGGACCAATGGAATAAGAAACGGCAACAGGCAGCTCTTCTATATCATCAGGGAATCAAGCTTGATAATTTGTTTTTACCGCTTGAAAGTCTTGGACGGAACCATGTTTATCACTTATTTGTGATCAGGACCCCCCAGCGTAAAAAATTGCAGGAGTATCTGCGAAAACAAGGGATAGGTACGGCTATCCATTATCCGATACCAATACATCTGCAGGAAGCTTATCGTGATCTGCGCTATAAAGAAGGTGCTTTCCCGATCGCCGAGCAAATAGCGCGTGAAGTATTCTCTTTACCTATGTTCCCGGAGTTAAAGAGCGCTGAGATCAAGTCTGTTTGTCAGAAATTGAATTGTTTTAAAAGATAATTTGCATAAGTCGGAGGGAAAGTGCAAAAACAAGGTGTCAGGAATATTCTGGCTATTTCCACGACCGGGATCGGTAATCTCATTCTCTATACCCCGGTTTTACGGGTACTGCGCAGGGATTTTCCGGAAAGCCATATCACTCTGCTGGTTGCCAGTAAAACAGCCGCAAGTTTATTAGCAGGATGTAAGGAAATTGACGAGATAATTATTATCAATAAAAACAAAAAAAGTATTTATTATTGGTTGAGAATCCTGAAACATATAAGGAAATTACGGTTTGATCTGGTGGTCACCTCTTTCCTGGATAAAAGTATTAAAGTGGCTTTATTTTCTTGGCTGACCGGGGCCCGTTTACGTGTCGGTTATAAAAACAGATTCTATGGCTGGCTTTATTCTCACCAAACCCCGATCATAGAAAAGAAACATGAAATAGAGTATAATCTAGATCTGCTCAGGGCTATTGGGCTGACTGTCCGGCGGGCCAATGAGAAAGTGCCATTTATTTACACCACTCCCCTGGAAGAAGAATTAGCCAATGATCTTCTCCTCAAAAATCATGTATCACATAAGGATTTGTTGATCGGGGTCCATCCTGGCAGTGGTTTGTCTATTGGTTCTGCTAAACGCTGGTCCAGGGAAAAGTTTGCTCTGCTCTGTGATCATATATTGACCATTCCAAAGGCTAAGATAGTAGTATTTGGGGGACCGGAAGAACGGTATGCGGCGGAAGAGATGGCCAAGTTCATGCGTAAAAAACCGGTAATTTTAGCCGGTGACACGGATATCCGGATGACTGCGGCATTGATCAAAAGAAGCGCTTTATTTATTTCTAATGATAGCGGCTTGATGCATTTGGCGACTGCAGTTAAAACCCCGGTATTGGCAATTTTCGGACCTACCCTATGGTGGAAAAATTATCCTTGGGGTAAAGGTAATATAGTGCTAAGGAAAGAAATGGCTTGTTCTCCTTGCTATAATTACCAGCAGATACAATGTAAAACAATCAAGTGCCTGGAAATGATCAAAGTTGAAGAAGCGTGGCAGAAAGTAAAGGAAATGCTGAAACAGTGAAAAAAAAGATTATCCTGACTGTAGTTTTTATCATTTTTGTTTTTTTGCGGATCATTCATCTTTCTGCTGATGCTCCTACGGCTTTAAGCTGGGGGAGAGGACCTTTCACGGATGAAGGGTTCTATGCCCATAATGCCAGGAATAAAGTTCTTTTTGGCAGTTGGTCCATGGATGATTATAATTATCACTTTGTCAGTCCGGTCATGGGAGCGTTGAATTTTATTGCTTTTAAAACTATGGGAGTAAAATACAGCAGTATCCGCTTGATCGCTGTTTTTCTTAGTTGTCTGACTATGTTCCTCGTTTTTATTTTAGTAAGGAGAAAGTATGACGAAGACACCGCCGTGTTGAGCGGTTTTTTTATGGGATTTACTTATTTTAGTATTATGTACCATCGTCTTTTTATCAGCGAAATACCTATGTTGTTTTTCCTCATGCTTACTCTTTTTCTTCTGGACCAGGGGAAAAGAAGAGACTATTTTATGGCTGGTATGTGTTTCCTGCTGTCGCTGTTGGCCAAATCCCTGGCCTTGCATTTTATAGCGGTAATCGCCTGGATACTATGGCGGCAGAGGCAAAATGGATTATGGCAAAAAGCAGGATGGTTTTTTGCAGGGGCAATAACGATAGCGGTGGCTTGGCTGATCTTCCTGGTCTGCCCTGATCCGGAAAAATTTTTTAGTTTTTATCGGATTTTCATATCCAGAATAAGCCCCAAGCAATTAAATCAAGTTTACAAGGTCTTTAATGCTGAATATTTCGCATATGTGCCGGTATTGACCACTCTGGCACTGGTGGCCTTGCGCTGGCATCAAAGTTTTGGGTATCTGGAAAAACTGGCCGGGATTTGGCTGGCTGCAGGAATAGGATTTTTAATGCTTTTTTCCTATACTACGACCGCCTACTATCTGATCTTGTTCATACCCATGGTAATTCTGGTTTGCGGTCTCATATATAAAGTCCGACAACAGGCCTTGGCCCGGAGACCAGGGCTTTTCTGGTTTAACGCGATCTGGCTGTTCAGCGGTTACTTTATTTTCCGTTATATAGTATTGTTTTATTTTCGCGATATATTTTTCCAATCCCTGGCCGCTAAATTAGCGCTAGAGATAATTACGGTCGTGATTGTGGCCGGGCTATGGCGTTTAAGCAGCCGGTTGGCATATTATCCAGGGCGCCTGGTAGTAACAGGTACGATCATATTATTCCTGGTAATTGATTTCGCGCCTTATCTGCCGTGGATTGCAGCCCCGCACTATGTGGTAAAAGAGACTATGAGTGACCTGCAAGCCAAAATACCACTGGGGACTGTAGCTGGACCCTGGGCTCCGACCTTATGCCTAGAGACCAATTTAAGGGAATTCCCTTTTGGCGAAGCAGTGGTGAATGTCGGGAGACTCAAGGAAAAAACATCTCTGACCCATCTTCTCCTGGAAAGAAGGGAAGAAGAACTGGGTTATATCCAGCAAAATTATCCTTTTTTATTAGTGCGTTCAACAGTAGTAGCTACTTATTTTGTTGATAATAAAATCATTGATCTATGGAAGCTGTCTCATGATTAAGAATGAAGATATTATTTGCATATCCAGTGCGGACTGGGATAATCCCTATTGGGTAAACCAGCAGCATATTATGTCCCGGTTTTCACGGCAAAATAAAGTTCTTTACATAGAATCCTTGGGCTTGCGCCGGCCGGTATTGCAGAGCAAGGATATGAAAAGAATAGGCCGCCGGCTGAGACGTTTCTTACAGGGACCGATTAAGATTAATGATAATCTATATACTTATTCACCACTCTTATTGCCGTTCTATAAGTTTAGCCTTGTTCGGTTGTTAAATCACCAGATTATGTTGCTTACTTTGCGCCGGTTGATAAAACAATTATCCCTGACCAACCCGGTATTATGGTCATATGTCCCGAATGCTGTCAATTTTAAAGGTAAAATAGGGGAAAAACTGCTAGTTTACCATTGTGTTGATGAAATTGCGGCTAATCCTTTGATCCCCGGTAAGGTTATTCTGGATCTGGAAAAGAAAATGCTGGCAACAGCGGATCTTACCTTAGTCACGTCTCCAGAGTTGTATGCGGCTAAAAAACCATTGGCTCGGGAGATCCATTATTTGCCCAATGTAGCGGATGTGGAACATATATTGAAGAGCCAGGATCCCCAGTTGGAAATTCCTGCTGATCTGGCCAATATAAACCATCCTGTCCTGGGTTTTATCGGAGCAGTTTCAAATTATAAACTTGATTTTGAGTTATTAAAAACGATAGCACACGAAAGACCAGCTTGGAGTATTGTCTTGATCGGCTCAGTGGGTGAAGGGGAAAAAGCCGCCGGGGTCTCTCAGCTCCAGGAACTACCTAATATCTATACTCTTGGCGGGCGACCCTATGCCAAACTGCCGAATTATTTAAAAGGTTTTGATATTTGCCTTTTACCGAATAAATTGAACGAATATACCCGCAACATGTTCCCGATGAAGTTTTTTGAATATCTGGCCAGTGGCCGGCCGGTGGTAAGTACAGCGCTTCCTTCGTTAAAAGAGTTTAAGGATTATTTTTACCAGGCTGCCACCCCGGGAGAATTTATCAGGTATGTTGAGATCGCCTTGGCAGAAGAACCTGCCAACCGGGAAAAAAGAATAGCTGTAGCTAGAAAATACAGTTGGACTAACAGGATGGAAGAGATCTCGCAGTTAATAGAAGAAAAACTTAAGAAGAAGCAATTTTGAGTTTTGAGTGTTGAGTTTTTCCGCCTCAGGCGGATCCGCCAAGCTTAAAGGCGGAGAATTATTAATTAATTTATAAGTACTTCGCCTAAACTCAAAACTTATAACTTACCTGTCCCCGCGTCTTTGATTTGTCCTTTAAGACAACTCAGCAGGGGATAATTCAAAACTGTTCTTGGGTGTAAATATGCGCGGTAATAGATTATTTAAACTTATGGATAGTTACATCGGCAAATCCCTGCTCTGTATTTTTGGCCGGATCTTCAGGCAAAAGATACAACTGGCTTCGATCCGCTATCAGCCTGAACGGATCCTGCTGATCAAGCTTTCGGCCATGGGGGATACGATACTAATGACTCCGGCTATCCGTAACTTGAGGCAGGCTTATCCCAAGTCTGTCATTAAAATGATCGTGACTAAAGTTAATCAGGATGTATTGGCTGATTGTCCTTACCTCGATGGTCTGATCCTGCTGGACTTGGAAAAGTTAGTGAGAAAACCCTGGCTGAGCTGGCGTTTTATTAGGTCATTAAGAAGAGAGTATTTTGACTTAGCTGTTGATTTTGACCAATGGCTAAGGATTTCACCCCTGCTGGCTTTCTTATCCGGAGCCGAACAGAGGATCGGATTCCAAACCCCGAACCAGTATCGTGATCAAACTTATACTAAAAGGGTAGTCCATGATCCTGATAAACATGAAGTGGAATGTTTCCTTGACCTTTTACGAGTGCTCGATATCCAGATCAATGCTAAGGACCCTGAATTATGGGTCCAAAGACCAACGATAATACAAGTCAATAAAAGGCTGGTTGATTGGGGGATAATAAAGGGAGAGACCGTGATTGGTGTCCATCCCGGTTGCGGTCGCCATGGCATTCCCCGGCAATGGCCGGCACAGAACTATATTGAACTGATCAATAAGTTACAGAAAGAGTATCAGTGCAAGATCGTTTTGACCGGAGGCTCCCAGGAGAAAGAACTAGTGTCTGTTATTGCCTCCAAACTGGAAAATGAACCAGCGATCGCTGTGGGGGTGGCTCTGGCTGAAACTATCGCTTTGATCAAGAAGTTTAAAGTCTTGATCTGTGGAAATACAGGTGTAATGCATATTGCCGCTGCCGTAAAAACTCCGGTTGTAGCTCTCCATGGGCCGACTGATCCGCGTAAATGGGGGCCTTGGGGTGAAAACCACACTATACTAACAGCTCACAAAGATTGCAGCCCTTGTCTTTATCTGGGATTTGAATATGCCTGTCATGATTATCAGTGCATGAATACTATTAGCGTGACAGAAGTTTACCAAGCCGTGAAAAAATATTTATAGATTTCCCGGGCTATTTTTGATATAATAAATCTTTAAAACTAATGAGGTAGGATAATGACCAGCGGAAAACTTAATTTATATTTCAAATTAATCGCTTTTATAGTGGATATTATCGTGATCACTATAGGCTTTTTCCTGGCCTACTGGCTGAGGTTCTATTCCGGCTTAATGGTAACCGATAAGGGGATACCTCCCTTAGCCCTTTATACACAGGCTTTTGGTATAATCACTTTGGTCTCCTTGATCGTATTCAAAATTTCTGATCTATATGACCTGAAAGATAATTTTCGCCTCGAAGAATTTCCCCGGATCTTGCAAGCAGTGACTTTAACAGCCGTAGCCGTCATGGCGATAACTTTTCTTTACCGGCAATTTACTTTTTCACGCGTCGTTATTTTTTTAGGTTGGTTCTTTAATATCATGTTGGTTTCTGGTTGGCGGTTTGGTTTTTATCGCCTGAGAAAATACTTACGGGCCAAGATCCATGATTTTCGCCGGGTACTGATCGTGGGTACAGGTAAATTGGCGCTGGAACTCTATCAAGCTGGTCAGAGCGACGAAAATCAGAACTTTCAGATACTTGGCCTGATCAATTGCGCTAAAGATGAGCGCAAAGACTGGCCGGAATTTAAAGGTGTACGTGTTTATAATGGTATTGATTCTACCATATCAGCCATGGAAGAATTAAAGATCAATCAAATAGTGATGACGACCTTACCAGAGGTCCGGAGCCAAATGCTGGATATTATCATTGAATGCGAGAGAAGGAACATAGAATTTAAGATTATACCTGACATCCTGGAAATAATCACTACCCGTAGCCAAATAGACCAATATCTTGGCTTACCGGTCCTATCTTTGAAACCAATCCAACTGTCTGGCTTTAATGTAATTTTTAAAAGAATTTTTGATATAATCTTGTCTTTCTTAGTGTTGATAGTTATTGCCATTCCCTTATTAATAATCGCGCTACTGATCAAACTGGATTCACCCGGGCCGGTGTTCTATAAACATCAACGAATGGGATATAAAGGCCGGAAATTCAATTTCCTTAAATTTCGCAGTATGGTACAGGACGCCGATGATAAATTAAAAGAAGTTATTCATATGAACGACCGCCAGGGACCGGTGTTTAAAATGAAAAATGATCCGCGGATCACCAAAATTGGTAAATTCCTCCGGCATTACAGTTTGGATGAATTGCCTCAATTCATCAATGTGCTCAAAGGGGATATGAGTATAGTCGGTCCCCGGCCCCAGGTTCTTTGGGAAGCCGCCCTTTATGATGAATGGGCTAAAAGACGGTTGATGGTATTGCCGGGGATAACCGGATTGTGGCAGGTGAGTGGCCGTTCCAATCTGAGCTTTGAAGAAATGATCAAACTGGATATTTATTATATTGAGAACTGGTCATTATGGCTGGATATAGAGATTATTTTACAGACTGTGCCAACAGTGCTTTTTGCCAAAGGGGCATATTAATACACTTTTAGGAGGATTTAGTTGAAAATTCTGGTAACAGGCGGGGCAGGATTCATTGGTTCAAATATCGCAGATGCTTTTATCGCTGCCGGACATAAGGTAGTCATAATAGATAATTTATCGTCAGGCAAATTGCGCAATGTTAATAAAAAAGCGAAATTTTATCAGGTTGATATCAGGGATATAGGAAAAGTCAATGATGTTTTTAAGCGGGAAAGATTTGATGTAATCAATCACCATGCTGCCCAGATTGATGTCCGTAAATCTGTACAGGACCCTATTTTTGACGCGCAAGTGAATGTTCTCGGGACCCTTAATTTGCTGGAGAATTGCGTTAAACATAAAGTAAAAAAAGTTATCTTTGCCTCCAGCGGTGGGGTCATGTATGGCGAATGCGGGAAAAACCCGCCTACCGAAACTATACCAGCCAACCCACTCTCACCCTATGGCGTTAGTAAGCATACGACCGAAGTCTATCTGAGATACTACGCGGCTACCTATGGCTTAAAATACCTGGTGTTCCGTTATGGCAATGTTTATGGACCCAGACAGGATCCTCATGGGGAGGCAGGCGTGGTAGCGATATTTATCCAACGAATAATGAGTAATGCTGAGATAAATATTTTTGGCAATGGGAAGCAATTACGCGATTATGTTTTTGTCGGGGATGTGGTACGGGCAAATCTGCGGGGATTGCAGAAAGGCCTGAACGAGATAATAAATATCGGAACGCAGAAAGCTTCCAGCGTAAATACCTTATTTGACGAGCTATCATTGATCACTGGCTATAGTCGAAAAGCTATCTACAAACCGCCGCGGCTGGGAGAATTGCAAAAAAGCTTCTTGAATGCCGGGAAAGCTAAAAAGATCCTTGGCTGGCAGTCAATAGTAAGTTTTAAAGAGGGATTAGCCAAAACCGTGGAATATTTTAAAAACAACCGCTAGCGATCGCACCAAATGGGGGGAAAATTGTGAAGGCATTGATCCTGATCGGAGGACTTGGCACCAGACTCCGTCCGTTTACTTGTAACACGCCTAAACCATTATTGCCTATTGTCAATAAGCCGTTTTTGCTTTACCAGATCGAGCTATTGAAAAAATATGGCATAAAGGAAGTGATCTTTTGCCTGGCTTACTTGTCGCATACCTTTGAAAACCACTTCGGCAATGGCTCAAAATACGGAATTAAAATACATTATGTCCATGAGCATGATCCGCTCGGGACCGGCGGTGCGATCAAGAACGCGCAAAAATACATTGACCGGAAAGTTTTGATCTTTAACGGCGATGTTTTAATGGATATTGATATTGAAGCTATGCGCCGTTATCACATCAAAAACAGGTCTAAAGTGACTATCGCGTTGACCAGGGTGAAAGATCCCACTGTATATGGCTTGGTAGAGACAGCCAAGAATGGCCGTATTGAAAGATTCTTAGAAAAACCAAGTTGGGATGAAGTCACTTGTAATACTATCAATGCCGGAGTATATATATTTGAACCGGAAATATTATCCTTAATACCACCAGGGATCAATTATTCAGTAGAGCGGGGATTATTTCCTAACTTATTATCAAAAAAGGAAAAACTCTTTGGTTTTATCAATAACAGTTATTGGATCGATATCGGTACTATTGAAAAGTATTTGCAAGTACATTTTGATATAATTGAAGGCGTTGCCGGAGCTAATATTGCCGGCCGCAAAACCGGCAAGAATATCTGGCAAGGCAATAATAGTTTTATCAGTAAGGAAGCGGTAATCGATGGTAAACTGGTGATGGGCCATAAAACCAGGATCGAAGAATTTGCCCAGATAAACGGGAAAGTTACTCTGGGGAACGGAGTGGTAATCCGCAAAGGAGCGATCCTTAGTGATTGTGTCATACATGATCATACGGAAGTGGGAGAAGGATCCAGGCTGGAAAAGTGTCTGGTAGGTAAACAGTGTGTTATAGAGCCTCATACTGTACTTAGCCCCGGAGCGGCATTATCTGATCATTCGATCCTGAGGAAATACAGTAAACTATAAGATCAGCTTTAAAGCTGGATAGCTGTAAAGAAGCAAACCCTGGAGGGTAGTATTGGTTACAGAAATAAAGTTTGGCACTGACGGCTGGCGCGGGATAATTGCCCGCGATTTTACTTTTAGTAACGTCCGTCTAGTCACCCAATCCATCAGCGATTACCTCAATAAACAACCAACCATGAACCACGAACCACGAACGGTTTTGGTTGGTTATGATTGCCGTTTTTTATCACAGGAATATGCTTCTGCCGTCGCTGAAGTATTGTCAGGTAATGGTTTTATAGTTTTGTTAAGCGCTCAAGCGGTACCGACGCCGGCTGTTTCTTATAACGTAGTCAGCAGGAAAGTAGCCGGAGCGATTATTATTACCGCCAGCCATAATCCCTATGAATTCAACGGTTTGAAATTTAAAACCGCGCAAGGCGCTTCAGCTCATCAAGAAGTGACCAGATTATTTGAACGATCATTGCGGCAGGCAGCGGTTCAGCAAGGTCAACGTAATATTAGGGAAGTTGATCTACGGAAAAGTTACTTGCATCATCTGCAGAGTATGGTAGATATCGATAAAATACGCCGGCGGAAAATGAAGATTGTCATTGATCCGCTTTTTGGCGCGGGACAGGGTTGCCTGGAAGAATTATTAACGGGAGGATCGATTAAGATTATCTCTATCAATAGCGGTCATGATCCTTTATTTGGGGGTATCCACCCTGAACCGATAGCCGCTAACCTTGGGGAGTTGATCGAAACAGTGCGACAGAATAAAGCTGATATTGGTATCGCTCTGGATGGGGATGCTGACCGTATCGGTTTGGTAGACAGCCAAGGAGTTTTCGTCAATTCTCACCAGATCTTTTCTCTGCTGTTATTACATTTAATTAAAAACAGGAAAAAGACCGGAGCGGTGGTCAAGACTATTTCCGGAACGTATTTAATTGAACGGATCTGCCGGCAATACCGCTTAAAATTAAGTGAAACACCGATCGGTTTTAAATATATCGGCGATATTATGCTGAAGGAAAAAGTCCTCCTGGGGGGGGAAGAAAGCGGGGGAATAGGTTTCCAGGGCCATATCCCGGAACGTGACGGTATTTTAAGCGCTTTATATATATTGGAATTGATGGCTGTAACCGGCCAGAGCCTGGTAAGCCTGAAAAAGGAGCTGTTTGCAGAATTTGGTTTATCTTGCTATGATCGTATCGATCTAAAATTGGGTCATACGCATCACCACCATATTGATAAGAAAAATTTTTCTAGGCAAATATCCGGTTTTTGTTCCAGCTTACCGGAGATCGGCGAGATAAAGGATTATGATGGGGTAAAACTGATCTTTGCGGATTCCAGCTGGCTCTTATTGCGGCCTTCCGGCACTGAACCGGTAGTAAGGATCTATGCAGAAGCGGACAATAAGCCCAAGGTCAAGAAATTAATTGACTTAGGCCGAAAATTGGTGTACAAGGTAAAAACTTAAAGTAGTTTGTTTATGAACCCTGTTAGACCTGCGAAGGCTACGGGATAAAGCTACAATTATTATAACTCAGAGATGTTTCTGTGAAGGACACAGAGAGGGATAGTTATTTATTTTAAGGAGGTCTAACAGGGTGAAAGCAATGGTTATGGCCGCGGGAGCAGGGACACGCTTGCGTCCGCTTACTCATTTTATACCTAAACCAATGATTCCTATTGTCAATAAACCGGCGCTTGAACATACATTGGAACTGCTGAAGAAATATGATTTTAGCGAAGTAGTAATTAATCTGC
>JAQTQE010000004.1 GCA_028712365.1 bacterium | reverse complement strand
GTTGTTTCCCTTTTATTAGTTGGGTCTTAAAACCATTGATATTGGGAGTTATTAGTCCCGTTTTCGATCCTTTTATTCCGGAAAGGCTATCTGTAGCCGAATACGTCAGCTTATAGAAGAATGGCGTATAAAAGTGATGTGTCTCATGCCGGAAAGGCAATTTTATCTTGTATGGCTCTAAATTAAGAGAAACTAAAGGGGCGGTCTTATCAAGATTCAGGATAAGAGATTTCGTCTCATCTTTATTGCCAGCATTGTCCAGAGTATAATATGATATGGTAGTAGTCCCCTCAGTTTTTAATACTATTTGAGCAGTTTGCCCTGGAACTATTTTGTCTTCGTTCACTGCGCCAGTTAGGGTATAGTGGATTTCTTTTACTCCCGATCCACCTTCATTATCAGTAGCTGTTAAGGATATATTAACATCGGCTTTGTTCCAACCCAGTATATTGGGAAATGGAGAAATTGAAATATTTGTCTGAGGAGCAATATTGTCTGAAGACACCTTAACTACATCTAGATGATCTGCATAAAACTGGAGATAATAGATGTCCCCGTTTTTATCAACTCGAATTTTACTGCTCAAATCTACTGGGTAATCCGGAATTTTTATCTGAGATATGAATTCTCCCCTTTGGTTATATTTGTAGATATAAAGGTCATTCCTGATAATAAAGGTCTCCCCATTTAATTCGGTTTCTTTGTCTGGATCACGTCTTACAAATGCGGTTACATAAATATTCCCTTCAGAATCAATATCCCATTGGTCAACTCCACGATAGTTTTCAAATTGCTTAAATTCGTCCGGGAATGAAATATTAACTTTTTTAACGAATTGTTTTTCAGGATTAAACATTTCAATATCTGCTCCTGACGTATAACTTCCAACATAGTTTTCATCCATAAAATAATATTTAAGCTTGCCTTCAGATTCTATAGAATGAAATACATAATAATTATTGTTCTTATCTAAATAGTAACTCGGAACTTCTCCTAAAGGATTTCCGTCTTTATCTAATTTAAGATACTTAAATTCTGAAAGTTCATCTTCGGGCTTTGCCTTGAAATCAACCTCAAAATAGACATTACCTTGAGCGTCTACTTTTATGCCACCCCATATACTTTTATATTTCTTATTATTCCCTACAATTTCCGGTAAAGTTTTTGTCCAGATTATTTTCCCTTCTTTATCTAATTTGGCTATCTGATCACATCTATATATGGGATTTCGTCCAACTACATAAATATTTTCTTCGGAGTCTACCCAAGAACAAGTCCGTATCCCTTCTAATGATTGATTTTCCTCGGGTTGCATTTTACTGATGAACACTCCATTAGTCTTAAACTTCTTTAAACTTAGATACACCACATCATGCTCATCATCCACAAAAAAGAACCCGGGACCATAAGCTTCACCTTGATCTTCAGCATCAGGATCAGGTATAAACATATAAACTTGGGCATCTTCTTCCCCATAAGGAATAGAAAATAACACCTCTTGAGCAACCACATTATAAGTAGTAAGAAAAATGTTAATAAATAGTATCAGATTGACTATTCTTTTAAAGAACCTATTTTTAGTCATCTTAAAACCTCCTTCTAGTGTCTGATGAGTTTTCTTGGTTCATTTTTTTATCCTCATACAACTTAAATGTTTTATTTAAGATGACCTTACCCCGTCTTATGTACCACTCATAACTGGAGTTTGTATAGAATTGACCTGCCCCCAAAATCTAGACTGTTTGTAAGTTGAGGATTTTGGCTTTTTGAGGCCCTTTATTTTGTTGCCTGACAAACTCTGTCGGCGATAAATTGCCGATCGAACTATGCGGCCTTTGGGTGTTATAGTCTCTACGCCAGCACTCAAGTTTCTGTCGTACATCCTCCAGGCCGGAAAAGACATGAGTGTTCAAACATTCATCACGCAACTTACCGTTAAAACTCTCAATGATCGCATTGTCTACCGGTTTACCGGGACGAATGAAATCAAGCTTGACCCCATGGCGATAGGCCCAACCATCCATAGCCCGCGATATGAATTCCGTGCCATTGTCCACGGTTATGACCTTAGGCAAACCCCGAGTAAGCGCCAATTGATCCAAATAACTCGCCACTTTCTGTGCTGTTAAGGAATAATCCGCGGCTAACAGCGGGCATTCCCGACTGAAATGATCGATAATTGTGAAGATCCGGAAACGCCGCCCGTTATCCAAAACATCCATCATAAAATCCATGCTCCAACGCTCATTAATGTTTTCCGGCCTGCCTATTGGCACTCGCGCTAAACTGGCTCGCCTGATTTTTCTCTTTATCCGCACTTGCAGTCCCAAATTGACATAAAGTCGATGAACCTTCTTGTGATTCACTTTCCAGCCTTCTCGTCGCAATAACTCATACAGTCGCCGATAGCCATAGCGCGGTCGGGAAGCGGCTAACTCTTTTAGCTTAATCACCAGGGCGGTTATGTCTTTGGCCCGTGATTTGTACCAGTAGGTCGAATACGCTACCTTAACCAGCCTGCACGTACGCCGGGAACCTACTCTAAAAGCAGAACGTAAATGTTCCACCAGTTCCCGCTTGCGCGCAGGCTTTAGTCCTTTTTTGAGAGCACCTCTTGTAACATGTGCTTATCTAAACTTAAATCTGCCACCAATTTCTTCAGCTGCCGGTTTTCTTCTTCCAAGGCTTTGAGCTTCCTCAGTTCGGTTACCCCTAAACCGGCATATTTCTTCTTCCATAGGTAAAAGGCCGCCTCCGACACTCCCATTGTCCGGCATACTTCCGCTACTGCCACTCCTGATTCATGCTGCCTTAACGCATATGCTATCTGCTCTTCCGTAAACCGTTTCTTCATCCCGTCCTCCTTTCAGAGGACCTCATTATATCACCTTTTCCTCTAACTCAAAACGTTCCAGTTCCCGGGGAACAGGTCAGAATTATTAGGCTTCAGTTTTAATTACTTATTTTAGAGCTATTTTCTTCAAAGATATCTTCCCTTTACCTTCTAGCCAGTTTAAGGAAATACGATTTATCCCAATAACGAGCTCTTTGTTCAATGGAATATTATACTCTGCTTTCTCACCGCCATAAACTATCTTCTTGATACTTTTCCCATTTACCATCACTTCAAAGGTCTTGAAATTAACCCAGGATTCCTTTTGTATTTGTTTCTCAAGATTTATGAGTAGATTATATGTATTCCGCTCTTTAACACTAAAAGCCAGGTTTATAGTAGGCTCTTCAGGCGATAGCTCTTTGTTAACATCAGCTAAAGAGTCAGACTCTATTTCAAATGGCGCATTCATTAATGGATTAATTTTTATGAAATCAAACCTTAGGTGGTTTTGGCAATTGTTCGCTAATGTAAGGCTATTATGACCTTGTTTGATTTCTTCAAGGAAAACTGTTATATCTTCCTTGGACATAACATAATCCTCTTTTTTCACTAAATTACCGTTTAGATATACGTCTATAGCTTCCTTATCAATTAGATTATTATCTACACACTTAATCTGCAATTGATATGAAACATGACTATAGGCTTCTGGGATATTAAAACCTATGTTTATTTTATCTTTGAATTCCCGCGGAAAGTTATTAGGAGAGCTCCCTATGCTAAAAGATACTTCTTTTTTATCTAAATCTGAAAATTCCTTATCTGAATTGTCTTTATACCCTATCTGCCAGAAATACTTGTCTGAGCGGATGTCAAAATTGTCTATGTAGAAAGAAGCCCCTTTTGGTGTCTTGCCGAACTCGAGTTTCATAAAGCCTGTACTATCCCAGTCAGCTATTTCCATTTCCTGAATAATGAAGTCCCGGGTATGTTCTTTGAGCATATCATAGAGGTTAAATTCAATATGCTGCCAATGATTGTCAGCCTTAACCCCTGGAATACTGCCTATCTCTTCCATATTGATATCCCAATATACTTTCCTATCATCTGTGAAGACAATGTCATACCATTTGTTGTTTATTTTAACTAAGAAATTTATTTTAACTTCAGGGGATATTTTGTAATCAAAGCTCATTAGTGGATATTGTCTGGCGTCAAAAGGCTGGTTCCTTATGGTACAGCCGAAGTTTCCTGTCTCATTTTGCTGGGTAAGCTTTAAACATTTGCCAAATACCCCTTCCTGAGCCAGTTCCAGTTTGGCTCCGATTTCACCATACTTGCTTTGCCACTGGTTAAAACCCTGCTCAAAGTCATCATGGCATAAGACCTGGACAATTGCTTCCTCTCTATTCTCGCTTGTCTCTACTTCTGGTATATTTATTATGTTCTTATCCTCAAATACACCATAAATAGCGAAATCTGCTGGAGTGGAAATAATTTTTGTTTCTAGCAAACTTTCTTTGGAATTAAGATAGGTTTCCAAGTACTCCCATTCACGTGTTTTGGGATTGAAAACAAATATGCCAATATTACTTTGATTAATAGCGCTTTTTGCGTTATATCTGATTTTCAGACTGGCTGGCTGGGTAAATCTCTCTTCCGGTGGGTTTAATTCATAAATTTGACTTAATAATTTTGTTTCTTCCGGCAGATAGGATGCCTTTATGCTCACTGGCTTGAGCGATATTACTTCCGCTGCGTCATAAAGGGCATGCTCAGGTATCTCATGAATTGCCTGTCCATCAGGACTTTCCACTTTGCCGGCAACCGAGTTAATTATTACCCGGCCTACTTCAATTATTACCCGGTCTTCGGCAATATTTCCTGATTTATCCTTAACCGTAAGTTTAAGAGTATAGATCCCTATGGGCAGATCAACCTTATGTTCCCCGTATTGGTATTCTGACAAGCCGGTATCCCAAATACCCAAATTCCCGGGAATAGTCTTATCCAGGGAGAAATCTATCTTAGGAACACTGCTTTCTTTAACCTGCTCTTGACTGGATACCAAAATGGTTGTCCAGACGCTTGGATTCTCCCCTGAGCCATATTCCAACTTGTATTCCTTAAAGTCTTTACCGCCAGCGATTCCGTAGATTGGCACATCTCCTCTTATCAGAGAATATGGAGATGGGACTGTGATTCTCGCGTGTAAATCGCTTTCAGATGGCTTTGTCTGTCCATAAGCTTTTATTGAAATAACAATTAAAAAACAGATGATCAAACATTTTTTCATTGCCAGGCTCTCCCAAAAATAAATAGGTCCTGAGAGTTTTTTTAGAATAAATACAAGTCAGGACCTGGCACGATAATATGATAGAATTAAAGGTCTTTCTATTTCACGGATTTTGTTTTTGCATTTCTTCTAACGATTTCTGGCTGGCTTTTGCTATCTGCCAATACCAACCGCGCTTATCCCAACACTGAGCAAAAGAGAATTGATCGCTTATTGTCATCAAATATTGTTTAGCTTGGGAAACCATGTTTTGCTGTTTATAAGACTCGGCCATGATGAAATAGCAAGTTGCGACATCATTTAAAGCCCAGTAATAAGGGACAAAACTACCTTTAGGAAACTCGGTTATTTGAGCTTGCATTTCTTTTGCCTTGTCTTCATAAAGATAAATGCATTTCTTGCAGTACAGATCCACACCTTTATAATCTTTATCTGCCAATGCTTGCCAGGCATTACTGGTTAAAGTAACTGATTTATAATCTCCAAAGCTATATTTGGTGCCGTAGAGATCTATCTTATCCTGAGCCACTTCTCCCACTTTCCAATACCACCCTTGTGGGTCCCAACATAATGAGAACCCAAGTTCAGCAGCTCGTTTGTACATCTGTTTTGATAGATCATCCTTGCCTTCAAGCAGATATTTCTCTCCCATAATAAAATAACAGGTAGCTACGTCGTTTAAGGCCCATTTATATGGAGCGTCTTTTTTGTCTTTGACAAACCCTTTTGTGTTTGTCTGCATTTCATCTGCTTTTTGCTCATAAAGATAAATGCATTTCTTGGCATATAGTTCTACGCCCTTGAAGTCTTTGTCTTTCAAAGACTTCCACCCTTTTCCGGTTAAAGTCTCGCTAGTGTAATCAGAATAGTCATACTTGGTATCCATTACATCTATCCGGTCTTGGGCTACGTCTGACACCTTCCAGTACCATCCCCTCGGATCGTAACAATACGCATCTTTATAATTATCAACTATCTCTTTATATTTCTTCCTAGCTTCATCCTTTTTCCCAGCTTTTTTTAATACTTCACCTTGAATAAAACAAGCGGTACCGGCTGAATTAAGCTCGTCTGAGCCAAGTGAAACCACTTGATCTTCAATCAAATTCTTCGGCATATCTTCTTCAGTTAAAACGTTTTGCTGATCTCCTAGCAAAGCTATCCTGGCGTTGGTTTGTTTTCTTTGCTGCTTTTTCAAGGCTTTTTGCCTATATGTTCCCTGTTGTTCTTTGGCCTTATTCATGAATTTGGTCAAGCAATCTTGCGCTATTTTGTTCGCGTTTTCATATTTTTCTTCTTGCATCGCCTTCCAGGCATTATCTATTAACTCATCGGCAAATGACAGTTTAGCAAGTAGAAGAGCTGAAATAAACACAAATAGAACTGGTTTTATTCTCCAGATCACTTTATCCCTCCAGTATTTTTATTGCCGTATAAACTCGTGCCAAGCTTTGATGTTTTTGCGATTAGGCTGTACAAAGGTCGGATCAGTAAAAATATATTCTTGATCAGTGGTATCGATGTTTGTCCAATTTGTGCCAATTAAGCCAGGCAATCCATCAATCGGTTCTATTGTCGGATCATCAACTGCTCTGACACTAATTTTTACTTTATATGAAGTTGATTCTGACACAAAATTACCGTTTTCATCTCTCCCATCCCAAATAACGAAATCAGTGAAAGTTTTCATATATGGCCAGTTAAGATCAGAATTAGAATCTAAATTGATTATTTGATCAGTAATGAGCTTTTTTATCACACTGGTACCATTAACATTATATACCCATACTGACACTGTATGCTTATTATAAGTATCATCTTGCACTTTAAATGATATTGCTGTTTGGTTAGGATCATTGTTTTCATAAGGCGGAACACTTTCATCATATGGTGGAACATCAAAATGAGGCGCAGAAAAATCTATCACCCAAGGCGCACGACGTAAACGCATTCTATTGTAATAAATCTGATAATTACCATTACGATTATCCTGCCAGACCAAATGCAAATAACCCCCGGTAATACTTGCCTTGGGATATAAAGAATCTCCCGCTGCCTGAGTCAATCTTGTATCGGCTCCCCAAGTAGTTTCACCTGCCTTTCTGAACTTATTATAGATTTCGTAGTTGCCATCCCTTGCATTTTGCCAGAACAGATATAAATTGTTTGACCTATCTGCCCTTATATTCGGATACTGCGAATTATGGATATCAGATACTAACACCGCTGGACTGGATAATACCATATTCCCGCCTGACCATGCACCTGTTCTATAAAATATTTGATTACTCTTCGTGTCATAGACAATATAAATATTACTTGATGAATCTACAGTAATATCAGGATTAAGTTCAAAACCTGCAAAACTAGTATCAGAATATATTGTTTGGGTAGATTGCCATGTATTGCCATTATCTTTGCTATAAGAAAAATACGCATTCTTAATCGCCCAGGCAACGTTCGGCATTTGACCTGCCCAGACTAAAAACACATTACTTGTTGAATCGCAAACAAGATTAAGTCTACTATTAACATTAAAAAACGGTGTTGTAATTATGGTACTAGGATTTGACCAGGTTGTTCCTCCGTTTGAGCTTTTCTTATAATGAATTTTATTTCCCTCGGCCCAAACGGCGTGAATGGTTTGGCCGTTGATTGCAATACTTGGAAACCTTGAATTAGCTGTGGTATAACTGAAATTCTCGTCTGGATATGTCCAGGAGAATCCTTGATCTGAACTTGTTTTCCTGTATATTTCAAAATTCCCGGTCGCTCTATAATCGTCCCATAACAATTGCAAAGAGCTTGTTTTATCGCTTCTTATAATAGGCAAATGAGTGTCATTTAATGTTACCGTGCCAAAGTCGCTCTCGTCATTCCATGTGTTTCCGTTATTTATCAGCCTTCGATAATAAATGTTTCCCGTACTTCCTTTGCCGAACCAAGCAATATGTACATTTCCAGAGTTATCGGAATCAACTTCAGGGAACCGGTCAATTCTTGTGCCAGGAGTAATTGGATTATCCGAGCCCCAACCTGACTTTTGAATCAAGGTAGCTTTAAGGGGCTCACTAAAATCAGTGGAAGAATTAGAAGTGTCAATTGCCTGGACTTTTACATCGTATATTCCTTCACTACTCCAGGTGTGCGAGGCACTCATGATCACTTTACCGGTGTAATCATAATCGCCATAATCAGTCTCGGTGGTTGTCCCATCTCCCCAATCAAATACAAACTTAATCTTATCTCCATTTATATCAGAAGAATAGGTGCTAAAGCTATAAATTTCAGTAGTATAGCCTGAAATCGGCCCTGAAGGAGCAACTGGAATATTAGGAGGTTGATTTTCAAAAGTAATCGATTTTGAGGCAGTATTATTATCTTCTTGAACTTCTGAAATGCTATCATCAGGATCCACTACCACGTAAACGTCGTGGCTACCTGACAATCCGTTAATATTCCAACTAACCTGCGCCACACTATTATACTCTGGCAATGACCAGTCGAAAGTAATTTGGTCTTTGGTATATAGCCACGGCCTATAAGAGAAAGCCACCCCGGGCTGATATATATCGGCGTATGTCCAGATTCGTGTCTTGAAACCCGTGGCAGTTTTTTCATAAATTTCCAGAGTATTGTTGTGATGGCTAGCAGTCACTTCCGGATTAACATTTATAGGCAAATTATCTCCGTAAGAAATATTAGAATATATCCAGTTCTTTTTAAGCGCCGTATAAGTCCCAGGTGCCAGGCCTCCATTATCTACAGTGCTTGAAGTGATTACCAATTGGAAGATGCCGGTTTCCATGGTTGCCCAGTCATCCCCTGACTTTGAACCTGATAGAAGAGGAATGGGTATTTTAGGTATAGTCGTGCTTCCTATAAGAATATTATTAGAAGGCAACCCGTCATAGAAATTCACCTTCACATTATTAGCTTCGATATTATTCGTGTTGGATATTTTTGCCTTAATTGTAACATCCAGGGTTTCCCTGGTGAAGCTTATATCATTTGATGTAATGTTCAAATCAGGCTTATCGGGACCAATGTTTATACGCTTATGGCTTATATTATTGCCCTTGTTAACTTCTGATGTTATTATATTATCAGGATCCACTACTACATAGATGTCATGGGAACCGGTTCTGTTACTTGTATTCCAGTTAACTGAGGCTTCTATTGGTTGATTATTATCTCTAGCCTTGCGACCTCGTATATGGAAATTAGCCTTAAAGTGACCACCACTATCAAAGTCACCCGAAACGGATACTCTTACATGAATGAATCCACTATCATATGCCTTGACTATGTGAGGGGTAGGAGTTATGTTAACATTTTGCCATGCCCCGTTATTAAAATCAACAGTTAAACAATTATCTGTGTAATATTTGCCTCCTGCACTATTACTGCCTTCAAGGTCAATGTTATTTGGGCCGAATAATTGGAAACTTGTATCACTTAAATATAATCTTTTTTCTAAATTATCATCAACTATGATTCCGCAATCAACTCCATAGGTGTCAGAGGCATCTCCCCCGAATACCCAACAGAAACTTTTTTTATCTTCACCAATTAGGATTCCGCCATTTGCCGGGTCTCCATCATAGAATCTTACAACAATTTCGTCATCAGGAGGTATTTGCCCAATATTGTGGATTATAGCATTTATTGTAACAATATCTCCAGGATTAGGATTTGTTGATTGCATACTTATGTCTTCTGGAGAAACTGCGAAATCAGGAATTGTATTGCCGATACTTCGTGCAAACACCTCATTGCTCTTTGCAGATAAATCTTGAGTGTTGAATACGTAAACACGGTAATAATATGTTGTTGCTTCTGATAAACCAATGTCAGTAAAAGCTGTAATGGCTCTTGATGTAATAGTTGTGACTAGAGTGGAATTTTCACTAACACCACTTCCCTGGGAACGATAAATCCTGTATTCTTTGAAATTACCGTCATTGCTTTGTGACCAGCTTAGAACAGCTGTAGTCTCAGTAATATTGGAAATTTGGTTCATTATCACTGGGACTGGTTCATTGCTGCCGGGCTGAGATTGAGTAACAACCATTATACCTGTCTTTTCACCTTCTAATCCGTTTTCCGCAATAGCACTAACTTCGTACTCATATATGGTGTTTGCACTCCTGCCCATATCAGTAAATGTCAGTGTGGTTGAATTTGTTTGACCTACATAACTGTTATCTCTATAAATTGCATAGTTTTTAACCGCAGCTCCTTCTGTTGCTGCTTCCCAAATAAGAGAAACGCTATCAACAGTAGATGTTGCCGTTAAATTAGTTACCTTTGAAGGATAAACGATTTGCGGACGATTATCGTAGAAATATTTCAGTAAGCCTGTGGAATATTTTATGGGTAAAGGGATTAATTGTTCCGCAAAAAGTTGGTACAATGATTTGGTATTGCTTACCATTGACGAATTTGTACTTGGGTTGGTGATATCACTTCTTATTTGTTCGGGAGCTACTGGATAACTATCCCCTCCAATATTCTCTATATAGAACCAGCCAATATATTCATCTATCTCCCACCAGTCATTGCTGCCATTATCGGTTTCCACTCCATCATAATTCCCAATGTTATCAATTTCCCAGAATCCATTATCTAAAGTATTAGCGTCAAGCGGAACTATGTATCTGATAGAGCCCGGGAACATTTTTGCCAATTCACAATTTTCATCAACTGATCTGGAATCAGCATATAATGTCGCCTCAAATCTCGAAGAATCATAACCCAGCCTTGCCATTTGCTCAATTGCATCCTCATAGCCAGATACAGTAATATAGCCTTCTGCTGTATTAACACATCCGATTATATTACTACCAGTTTCACCAGGCCCCTTGCACCAAATTTCATAATCATCTCCAAATAAATGCGAGTCTATATGAACATGTGCCGGGACAGACATATCTTGAACCAAATGAGCAACTTTTCCTAACAGGTAATAGGCTTCCGTTTTATTCCCTTGTGAATATTCGTAAATTGATGCATCCCATATATCTTTTACATACTGGTTTGTAGGCATTCCTCCTGGAAAACCGGCACCATTTATAGGATTATAAAAATGATTTAGCACCTGCCAAATAGGAGTATCTTCATCAATGCTCCCTTGTTTAATCTGATTTTTATATGTCTTAACCTCATTAAAGAAGGCATCTAAATTACTGACGGCTTTATCAGATAATTTGGGATGAACGACAGTTGCACTATGTGACCAAAGATTAGTTAATGAGAACAAATTCAAAATCATAAATAAAGTTAAAAATAAAATGATTTTCCTCATTATTACTCTCCATTCCCTATATTATTAATTAAGGATTTTTCGTTTTCTATATCAATAGTTAAGTCAAGATGTTTAGGGGCACCCGGGAATCTGTTAATTATTTGATCCCAGTTTCTAAATACAGCTTCTTTATTAGTATTAACCTTCAGTTTCTTGGCCCATTTGAAATACAAAGAATAGCATTTAGGAAATATTTCGCTGAACTCTTCAAGTAAATTAATATTATCTTCTGGCTTTATATATTTGTCAGTTAATTTTGTCAGCTTGAGAGTAGCAATGATAATCCCTTTCTTAAATTCTGAATCCGCATAAAAAAGGCTGTTTCGCTCGTCTGATAGGCCGGTAACCAGAATACTGTATGAAGGATGCATGACTCCTATCCCCATCCCGGCAAACCAGGAAGTAAAATGCATATTAATTTTATTAGGGATGGTAAATTCTCCCTTACTATCGGTTATAAAGCCTTTTTCAAGAATAACGCTGTCTGCAGTATCCACAATAGCAGGTTTAGCTTTAAACCATCTCACCACCAATATAGCGTCTTTGATTGGTTCCCCAGTAACCGAATCAATAACTTTTCCCTTAATAGGTGGCGTACTTGTGAATAGGTGCCATGTATATTCGCAAGAGCCTACTTTAGCTATTGTTATTAAATTAAATATTAAGAATGTAACAAGCAATGCCTTTTTCATCTTCCTGCCTTTCAAAACTCAAATTAGCTGAAATGGATATTGTTATCCCGCTATAATCACATACAATATCGTTTCCAAGCAAATCTCTTAATAGGTCGCCGTTTGTTATTGTTACTAAAGCCGTATCATTGTTCTCTTTTTGTTTCATTTTAGAAATCCGGGCATATCTACAACCTGAGGCCTCTCCAGTTTTTATTGTATCAATGGAAGGAACTGTCGCCCCATCTGCAAGCAGGGACAAACTATTAATATAACTATTTAATTCAGATAAATTCACTGTTGATAATTCTTTCCACAATCTAACCTGCATTTGACTCTCCCCAGCGATGCAATTACTATCTAAGAACATTAATAAGAAAAACAAAACACGGTAAAGGAAATTATTCTTCCTCATTTCTTCTTTCTCTTATCAAAGGCAATGTTATAATTCTTGAGAACCTCCATAACGTTGTCTTGGGAAGGATTCTTGTCATTATTGGCAATTTTTACAAGTAGTTCCACCACTTCCTTTTCATCTATTCTCAAAATCAGAGTTCTCAACGCCCACTTTCTTATAATGGGATTGGTATCGGATAAAGAATATTCAAGCAAGGAAAGCTTCTTATAATCTGCCACCTTTTTACCATTTTTCTGTAAGGCAATCCTGTACTCTCTGGCAATCCCAATTTGCCTGATAGATATTAATGCGGCTTTCCTAAGACGATAATTATTATCATCCTTGTACTTTCCCAGTATAGAAATAGCTCGCTCATCCGCAATAAGGCCAAAAGCCTGCAAAGCATTGGCTTTTACATTGATATCCGCATCCTCGCTATAACCAAATATAATTGCGTAACCAGAGCCGTCGTTAAGCATACCAAGAGAGCCGGCTGCTCTTATTTGGATCATTTTATTACTATCTGATAAGGCTTTCTTGAGAGCTGGAATTGCTTCTGTTCCACTTAAATAACCCAAGACAGTTGCGGCGCTTATTCTTATATTATCATCCTTATCATTTTCCATTAATTTTATAATTGGAGCTATTGCTTTCTTACTTCCTATCCGCCCCAGACTTGACATGGCAGATATTCTAGTATCTGGGTCATCATCATTTAATAATCTTATGAGGCTCGGAACAGAATTCTCTCCCGATCGCTCTATTTCTTTCACTCTTTTCTTAACGTGCTTATGCTTCTTGTATTTCGATTCTTTGGTGGAATAGTCAGGATTGTTATTTTCGGCGTAAACATTATAAGCAAGCAGAATCGAGGCCGTAAGCAAAAACATAAATACAAATTTGTTTCGTTTAAACTTTATCATCTTATCCTCTTTCTCAGAAATAATACCTTATTGAAACCGTATCCAAGGTAAATCCTGTGCCGCTAAAATATATACTTTCGGTATTGGACCTTCTTGGAGTCGTTGTCATGTTCGCAGGTATGTCGTGAGTTCTAACGGTAATGCCAAGATTAAGCTTCAAGTCACTGGCTAAACATAAGTTTTTACAAAAAGGCATGAATATTTCAAATATAGGCCCGACTTGTAATACTGCCGTTCTTGTGTACATTGAATAATCTGCATTCTGTACGCTTTTTACATCACTCCAGCTTATGCCATAAGCTATCGAAATCTTAAGAAAATCGTATTCCTTTACTTTTCTTAAAAATGCAAATCTGATGCGATAATCCCAACTGTTCTGTGTATTACCGTAATCATATACGTCGCCCAATCTGCTTGCAGATAGCTTGACATTAGCCTGAATCCCTTTATGCTCGTTTTTCCAGTAAACAAGATCCAAGCCATTGTCAAAATATCCTATACCAATCTTTTTTGTGCCTTGGGCTGTTGACTCTTCAGCCCACAGAACACTTGCCATGAGCATTAACAATGCAAAAAACAATACCTTCTTCACAATTCCTCCCCTTGTTTTAAAATATCGATACTAAAAATATAACCAACCACATTTTACTATGTAGTTGGTTAATATAAACAATTTTTAGTATTAAATGAGTACATAAAAAGAATTCTTTCCTCCCGCATAAATATTTGAACCCTTTTTATAAACTCATTAAGCTACTAATAAATTATTACCACAAAAAAGGCAATTAGTCAAGCTGTTCATAAAATTATGTAATGGATACAAGGCTAAGAAATCCTAATTGATTTCGCTATTCAATAATTATTATGGTAGTCCTATTTCTATTAGATTTAATTTATAAATTAAAACAAACTCCTTCACAAATAATAAATCAAAATGGTCAAGCGATTTATTCAATCATATAAATATCAGGCAAACAAATTCTTATCCAGGCTGCGGTATTGCAGGGCTTCGGCAATATGATTGGATTGGATCTGGGGCTGGTTTTCCAAGTCGCTTATGGTCCTGGCCACCTTTAAAATGCGGTCATAAGCACGGGCGCTAAGATTCAGCTTGTTAATGGCATTTTTGAGCAATTCCTGGCTTTCAACAGTGAGCTGGCAGTATTTTCTCAAGTGTTTTGGCTGCATATGGGCGTTACAATATATATTTTTTTCTTTCTGGAAACGTTGTTGCTGGATAGCCCTGGCCTGGTTCACCCTTTCCTTGACCGCGGCGCTGCTTTCAGCAGGCGTTTCATTGTTCATTTCCGTGAATTTGAGCCGCGGCACTTCCACGTGGATATCTATCCGGTCCAGCAAAGGTCCGGAAACCCGGGAAAGGTATTTCTGGACCTTGAAAACAGAGCAAAGGCATTCCTGCTTACTGTCCCCATGATATCCGCAGGGGCACGGATTCATCGCCGCCACCATCATGAATTTAGCTGGATAGGTTAAACTAGTCACTGCCCTGGAGATGGTCACTACCCCGTCTTCCAAGGGTTGCCTGAGCACTTCCAGGACATTGCGGTGGAATTCAGGTAATTCATCCAGGAAAAGCACGCCATTATGCGACAAGCTTACTTCCCCTGGTTTGGGATACGTCCCCCCGCCGATCAGGGCGACATCACTGATCGTATGATGCGGCGAACGAAATGGCCTGGTCGCTACTAATGACAGCCCATCCAAATTACCCGAAACACTGTGTATTTTAGTAGTTTCAATGCTTTCTTCTAACGACATATCCGGTAAAATGGTCGGCAGTCTTTTCGCCAGCATGGTCTTCCCTGACCCGGGGCTGCCGATAAGCAGAATGTTATGGCCGCCAGCCGCAGCCACTTCTAAAGCCCGTTTAGCGAACATCTGTCCTTTCACATCGCTAAAATCTACTTCATACCGGCAATTGCGCTCAAATGCTTCCTGCAGGTTAAATTTAAACTTGGGCAGTTTGCTTTCGTTGTTCAAGAAATCAACTACCTGCCGTAAATGGGTTACCGGATATACAGCCAGGCTTTCTATCACTCCGGCCTCAGTTTTATTATGCTCCGGAACAATAATGCCCTTGACCTTTTCCTGGCGCAGGGCTAAGGCGATAGACAAGACGCCACGTACCTGCCTGATCGAACCATCCAGAGCCAGTTCACCCAGAAAAACATAATCTTTTAATTTATCCGTCCGTACCTGGCCGTGAGCCGCCAGGATACCGATAGCTATTGCCAGGTCAAAACTGGCTCCTTCTTTTTTGATATCAGCCGGAGCCATATTTACGGTCATACGTTTAGTTGGGAATTCCAATTCGCTGTTTTTGATCGCAGACATTACCCGGTCTCGGCTCTCCCGTACGCTGGTATCCGGCAAGCCGACTATATTGAAAGCCGGCAGGCCTTTGCTGATATCCACTTCCACCTTAATAATATAAGCATCTATGCCCAATACCGCGCTGGTTAATACCTTGGCTAACATGAAGACTCCTTAGTGGATAAAAGAAAAATACCCTTTTGACTAAACCCGGATTTTACAATAGGTTTGACGAACCGAGACGGGAAAGCGCGCAGTATTTTCGTCTCAAAAAAGTGCGAGCATACTCGCAGCGGTATGTTCGCGATTTTTTAGACGAAAAGACAAAGCGATTTTTCGACGAATTCCAAATCCTATTGCAAATTCCGGGTTAAAGGGTATCTTTATATCTTATAAGCATATATTTGTCAACAAAAACTTAAGATGTTAGCTTCTCTAATTCTTAGCTGCTTCATATTTCAAGGGCTTACCCCGTTGCCTTCTGACCCAGCAATAGTTTCAATAAAAGCCCTAAGTCGTTTTCGAAGTAATTCTATGTTTGGCCTTTCCTTATTTTCTATTAATAGCCTTAAGGACTCCTCTAGTCTTTTAGTTAATCCTTTCTGTATTTCGATATTAAATTCCTTTACTGTTGTTTCAATTAGATTAGGGTTCTTTGCATACACCTCAGCTAATCCATAGGATAATTCTTCATCCGCTGAATTCTCATAGGAAATTAATAGTTTAAGCATTTCGAGCGTTAATTCTTGATCATTACTTTTTGATAGAATTTCAACACTTCCTCGATAGTATGGAGCAAGAATCATTTCATCATAAAGTTCAAGTAATTTTCTAATCTTTGTGTAATTCTCATCACCATATGTACTGATTTTAAATACTTCATTAAAATGAACAGCGTATTTAAAAACTCGTATAATATCTGCACGGCTGAAGCTACTAACAGCAATGTCATAGTTTGTATCCCGCTCAAATCCGTATAAAGAAGAACACAAACTAATTAATAGGAAAAAAGAACCTAGGACCTTTTTCATAAGAATTTTCCTTCTTTCCATTTAATAACCAACTATGACTAAAACATCTATTATTCTTTTAAAATATTCGTTAAACACGTTATTTCGCTTTTTTCGATTTAGACCAACCGCCTTCCTTTTTCCACTGTTTTTCATACTTTATTATCTTAACATCCGTTATCTTAAAGGTGAAGGTATAATCTTCTTTAACTCCATTGATAGTCAAAGGCATGGAGAGAGAGAATGACTTTCCTTTGTATGAAAGAGGTGGCTCGGGATTCTCAACATTGGCCACATATTCAGTTGTAGGAAAGATCAATGTATTATAAAGGTTTTGCGGTTTTCTTATATTAAATTTATTGATCTCTGTGGTTACTCCTCCTTTATAGGTAGATCCCGGCGCAACAATAGTAAAAGGCGGGGCATTTTTATTACCTGCGTCAGTCCCAACATAATTGTATACTTTATAAGACTTATTATTAGTATAATTAAAGGCCCATAAACCATAGTCAAGTTTTATAGCATTGCCAGTCTTATTGTATATAATCATATCAATACCATGAAAGCGAATAGCAAAATGAATTTTAAACTTATCATTTTCATATTTCAAATTACCATTTACTACGGGATTAGCCATCTCCATTGTATATTCAACTGTGTCTTTGCCCACGCTTTTAGTGCGTTCATCTAGAAAAGTAAAAGCATAGCCAGGGTTATTCATATAGGCTAAAACACCTATTAAAAGCAATAAGGTCATAAAGAATAGTTTTTTCATACATCCTCCTTAAATACAAAAAGGCAACTCCCTTAATTAGAGAATTGCCTTTAAATAGAAACAATGAAATCCATATTACCATTCCACACTGAGTAGTACGATTTATTAAATATCTATGAAATTAGTTGGATCATCTAATTAGAATATTTCTTTTCAAAGGATTGGGTAAAACTACCGTAATTCATATAAACCCGTAAATTGCGCGCGCCATTGCTTAAACTACGAAACTTGATGACTATTTCATTGTTAAACTGAGTTAAAGCTTGCTGGTACAAGTTGTCCAGTTCAAAGGAAGATGTCGCTTCAAAATAACGCGCTCCCGTGTCAGTTGCCAGTTCCCGCAGCATATCCTTATCAATTTCATAACCCAGGCCAACTATAAAAACCGATAATCCTTTGCTGTTAACGTAAGCTTTGATCGCTGTCGGATCAGGATGAAGTGGATCAGCATATGGATAGTTTACGCTGGAATTCTCATATCCATCAGTCATGGCCAGAATGAATTTCCGCCCATTACGGGAACTGAGATCAGTGGCTGCCTGTCCTACAGCATCAAAGAACGCCGTGGCTCCTCCCAGATCAGCGTAATCAGAGATACCCTTTTCCAGCAATTGATGATTGCTGGTAAAAACCTGGCTCACTTTTACCGAATCATCAAAATTCACTATTTCACATTCATCTTTCACCCCTAGCTTGTTGATGAAGTTAGTAGCCGCGATATCCAGGTTAGAGGTTGCCGTACCACTCATACTGCCACTACGGTCAAGTACCAGTACCACGGACAGCGGGTCTTCATTATTGTCCACTTTCTTGACTTCTTCCACTACCACCGGCTTACCTTCTTCAGCGATGCTGAAATTGCCCTTGGCAAAATCAAATAAAGGAGAATTATTCTGGTCAGTAATAGAACAGAACGCCCGCGCGTTGGGAAAATCCTTGGTCTCGACCTGCGTACAAACTCCGCTGATGGCATAGATCGAACTGGATGGCTCATTCAATACCGGCGTGGTTTTCTTATCACAACCGGTAAGAGCAACCAGGATCATAGTTGTAATGGTTATTAGTCTTTTTTCCATTTATTCCAATCCGTTCCTGCGAAATTGTAGTTAAAACCGACTTGAAAGACCAAATGTTTCGCCTTAAAAGAACCAGGCTCATTGATCTGATGGTATTTCAACAAGGGTATCAGGGTAATGAATTTATCCAAGTAATACTGAGCGCCGACACCTAAATTATATCCGACAAACCGGTATTGATGCTCTAATTTGCCACTGGCCGGCGTATCCATAGTGAGCGTATCAAAATAGTAACCGATACCAGGGCCGGCAAAGAAATTAAGTTTTCGCTGGGCGTAAAAAACATAATAGGCATTCAGGTTAATGGAAATAATATTTTCACTCATACCATATATACCATCAGGCAAGATCAGCGGCATAAAATCATAATTAAGGCTAATGACAATATCCGGCCGCTCCTTAACCGCGGCCAAGCCCATGCGCACTTCCAAATGGCCGGAATAGTTATCAGTGTAATCTTCATATCCAGCTAAAAGTTTGTTCCGCCCCAAATATCCTCCGCCGCTGAAAATGAGCATGTGCCGTTTGGCCCCGGATTTACCCCGCTCATTCAATTCTTCCCTGATCAAAGCTTCTTCTTCCGCCATAAGAAAGCGCGGCAGCAGCCAGGATACAGCCAGAGTTATGGCCAGTATGGAAAATAGTTTTTTACTAAACATGGTTCGCCTTTTCATAAATTTACAAATCTTATACACTATCCCGATTATTATTGCAACAATTTTTATTGCGTACCAATTTATTAAAAATCCTTTCATTGCTGTCATGTGGCGCGGTTATTAAAGCTCGCGCTTTCATAGCGGCAAGTTGTGACGGGTTACTCAGCCAGCCATCAATTATTCCCGGTATTTGCTTAATATCCTTGACCAGGATCCCGGCTTGATGTTCAGCCACAAATTTGGCATTTTCCTCTTCCTGCCCCGGAATGGCATTGATCATGATCAGCGGCAATCCAAAAGTCAGGCATTCGGTGACCGTTAAACCGCCCGGCTTAGTGATCACTATATCACTGCTGGCGTAATATTCATATATCTTATCAGTAAAACCGATCACCTGAACGTCTAAAGTACTGACCTTTGCTTCTTGAACCAGTTTAGCTTGCAGTTTCCGGTTCAAGCCTGTACTCACGATCACCTGCATTTTCCCGGTAAATACCTCTAATCCCTTAATGATCGAAGAGAGGTCACCGACCCCCCCGGCTCCGCTTAAAATCAGCACGGTAAATAGATTCTTTTTATGATCAGATCCAGTCACCGCGATCGGCTGGATAGGGATGCCGGTTATATCAATACTGTCTTCCCGGACCCCTTTTTGCCGCAAGACCTGTTTTACATAGTCAGAAGCAACAAAATATTTATCCACCTGGCTGCTGACCCACAGGCTATGCGGATAATAATCAGTGATCACGGCGCCAAACTTGAAATCCCTTTTTATATCCTTTAACAGGGAAATTGGCAAAAAATGAGTAGTGATCAGCACTGTCGGCTTGGCCAGTTTCAGGTAGCGGTAAAAAGGATCAAATAAACTATCTTCGATCCAACGGGCGAACCTGACCAGGATATGTTCTTTATACCCAAGCTCCGTCCCCTGATAAAGCAAGGACCATAGTCTAGGAAATTTCTTGACCAATAAATAGTATCCATCACGATAAATGAAACGGTACCAGGCAGGAGCAAAATCCAGTATGTCTTTAATTTCCACGGCCAGGCCAGCCTGTTGGCCAAAATACCCGGCCAGGGCTTCAGCGGCCTTTTTATGGCCAGCCCCGCAAGGAGCATAAAGAATTACTATTTTTTCCAGGGGCAGGTTATTGGACAACGGCTTCCAGTTCCTTTTTCGTGTTTTCCATTAATACTTTTCGGGCGGGAGTCAAAAGACCTCCAAAATGCAAACCAAGAAAAAGACTGGCTTGTGACGGATCGCTCTGCCAGGGCCAGATCGCCGCGAAATAAACATATTCAGCATCATTGGTATTTAGATACAAGGTTTGTTCTTTCCTGATACCATTCAAAGCCTGGATCACTTCCAGGTCACCCATTTCCCTGGCTGGCTTTTCTCCGGCCGGCTTAAAAGGACCCTTATAAAATTTATCCAATATTGCCAATAACGGCGCCAGTTTTTCTTCCGTTACTACCATCCTGGTCTTAACAAACTGCAGATCCTGGTTGAAATACATGTTTTCCGGCGCGAAAAAAGTTTTTAGTTCCTTGATCATTTCTTTAAAAGATTCCTGCATAGTTACTCCTATTCCTGATTTATTGGGGCAAGATCCAGATCTTGATCTTTCCATGGTCACCGGCGCTAGCTAACAATTTTTCATCCGGCGAAAAAGCTACCGAAGTCACATATTCATTCTGGCAATCATACACTTCCAGGCATTTCCCGGTGTCGACAGACCATAACCTCGCTGTACCATCGTAGCTACCCGAAGCCACGAACCGGCAAGATGGGGAGATGGCGACGCTTTCCACAGTATTAGTATGGCCAGTGAATGTCTTGCGGCACCTGCCGCCTTTGATGCTCCAAAGCTTGGCAGTAAAATCATCACTGCCGGAAACAAATAAATTTTTATTTTTCGCGCAAGCTACGGTATTCACCCATGACTTATGTCCTTTATATGTTTTTAACCTTTTACCAGTCTTAACAGACCATAACCTTGCATTGTTGTCTGTACCTCCGGAGATCAAATATCGACCCAATGGTGAAAACGTGATCCACCGTGGTGTATGCTGGCGCTTTGTTGGCATTATCACTTTAATGGTCCTTTCACATTTTCCAGACTCTAGGTTCCATATCTTTAAGGTACGGTCAGCGCTGGCTGAAGCCAGATATTTGCTGTCTGGAGAAAAAGCTACTGTCCGAACCCCCAGGGTATGCCCCCTAAAGGTACGAGTACAGGTACCGTCATTAATAGACCATAGTTTAATTGTGCCATCCAGACTGGCTGACGCTACATATTTTCCACTGCGGGAAAAGGCTACGGACATAACCGTATTGGTATGACCTTTAAATGTCATAATGGGACTATTTGACCCTAAAGACCATATTTTGACTGTTTTATCCGTACTGCCTGAAGCTAAGTAGCTTCCATCAGGAGAAAAAGCTACGGAGAGTATGCCTTTTGTATGTCCTTTTAGTTCTTTGAATAAAACTATTCTAGCTATTTTGCCAGGATTATACCAGACAAACAAACTCACGACCAGGATCGAACAAATTAAAATGAAGTATTTACGCATTAAGGTGTCCCTTTACTTTATCATATCGCCTTGGATTTCTTTTGCCGCTAGAGCCGCCTTGATCAATTCTACGCCTGGATATTTTTTACGTTGCGCGATCTTTTTCAATTCTCGCACATATTCTTCGCCCAAAGTCATGAATTCCGTAGCTGCCCAGTATACTGTTTCACCAGATTCGCGCTGTAATAATTTCCTGAGGTAAGCGGGTTTCTTTTTTGCCGGTAAATTATCATACTTTATCTTATTAATGGCCAGCCGGGCAACTTCCCGGGTATTTTTATCAGACAGTTCCCGCTCTAGCAAGGGGATTGCTGCCGGCAGACCGATCATAGCCAGGGCATACATGGCCTGGGTTTTCAACGTCAGGTCTGCGCTATTTAAATACTGAATCGCCAGGTCATAACCGGAAACATCGCCTAACTCCCCCAAGGCCCTGGCAGCGTATAACTGCAGGGCGGGATCAAGTTCTTTGATCACTGTTTTTAACTTTTCAATAGAGGTTTTATCGCCAACTGATCCCAGCGCAACAGCCGCGATATGCCGATTGAACCTGTCCGGGCTGTTCAGCATATACCATTCGATGATATCCCTGGCTCTCTGATCAGCGAATTCAGCCAGTTTCAAGATGATCTCATTTTTGGCCGCAGTAGATACTTGCAATTCACCCATAATGGTCTTGATCGGGTGGTCTTCTTTGCTTTCAGCTAATATTTCTATCAACGCGGTAGAGTCTTCCTGCTTCAGTTTATTCAGATTTTCTTCATTAATGGACAGTTTGTTTTCCCGATTAAGATAAAATATCTCATCGCGTATTCCCTCTGCCCTACTCTGTACCGCAAGAAAAATTAATATAAATATAATTAAGTACTTACCCAACGCTACACCTCTAAACCTATACACCTGCTCTTAATACCGGTATCTGCCATCGGATTGAAAAGCATTCTCGATCAGTTCAATATCTTCGCCATTGATACTTACTACGTCAAACCTTATATCCTTATCCATGATCCCCTTGCTTTTAATATATCCCAGGGCAGCTTTTATTATCTGCCTTTGTTTATAACCGTTCACGGCTTGTTGCGGCAGGCCATAAACGCTATCCAAACGCGATTTAACTTCTACGAATACCAGTGCTTCCCGGTCCAAGGCAATGATGTCCAGCTCTCCCAGCCGGCTGCACCAATTTTGTTCCAGTATCGTATATCCCAGACCGCGCAAATAATCAGCGGCTCTTTCCTCGCCGGCAAATCCTTTGCGGCGATTATCAACTCTAGACATGCCAAGCCTCTTTAACGGGGGCAAAACTTTTCCGGTGGTGCGGGCATGGACCGTATTTGGCCAAGGCCGCCAGATGTTCCTGTGTGCCATACCCCTTATGACGGTCAAAACCATAAAGAGGATATTTTCTATGCAGTTCCAGCATTATTTTATCCCGATAGACCTTGGCGATAATGCTAGCCGCAGCTATCGACGCGCTTACGCGGTCCCCTTTGATAATATTCTTCTGCGGCGCTAGTGAATCCGGTAAATGAACAGCATCAGTTAATAAAAAATCTGGAGTTACCCCCAGATTCTCTATCGCTTGTTTCATGGCTATTTTTGTGGCTTCCAAAATATTATGCCGGTCAATTAACTCAACACTGACTTCCCCTATACCTACCGCTACCGCTACGCTATTTATTTTCTGGTACAACAAATCCCTATCCTTTTCAGATACCAGTTTAGAATCATTCAATTTCGGCAAAAAAACATATGGCGGCAATATTACTGCTCCGGCCACTACCGGCCCGGCCAAAGGACCGCGGCCAGCCTCATCAACTCCGGCCACCAGTTTTATCCCAGTGACGTAACATTGCCCTTCATGAGCATAAAGCTCGCGGACTCTTTCTTTTTCCCTATCTTCATCCTTTGGCATCGGTAGGAATGACCTGGTTGCTTATTTTTTCCTTAATTTTAGCTTCCTTACCCTCTTTATCCCTGATATAGTACAATTTTGCCCGGCGGACTCTGCCTTCTTTGATCCGCTCCAATTTGATGATCCGCGGCGAATTAATAGGAAATGTCCGTTCTACTCCTACGCCAAATGATATTTTCCTGACGGTCAGGCTTTCGTTCAATCCACCGCTTTTACGGGCAATGACGGTACCTTCAAACACCTGTACCCGTTCATTATCACCTTCGACTACTTTCGTATGTACCCGGACCAGGTCTCCCGGTTTAAAGGAAGGTATGTCCTTCTTCAACTGCTTGTCATGTACTACTTTCATCAAATCCATTGTTCTACTCCTTTTTTTAAGTGCGCCAGCGCTCGAGTTGCCGGTCAATACGAGAAACAGTTCTTACTGCTTCTCGCTCTTACTGCTCCTCGCTCTTACTGGCAAATGTATTTCTCTCTTACTGTTCCTCGTTCTTATTGCCTTTGTTGATCGCAAATAACTGGCCCATAGCTCAGGCCTGTTTATTTTAGTTGCTTTTTCCGCTTGTTCCCGCCGCCACTTCTCGATAGCCATATGGTTACCGCTCAACAGCACAGCCGGGACCTTCATTTTATTATAAATAGCTGGCCGGGTATAATGAGGCCAATCCAGTAATCCATTATAAAAAGAATCTTTTTCATAAGATTCTTGTTTGCTGATAGCGCCCGGTAATAATCTTACGACCGCTTCTACTAAAACCATGGCCGGTATCTCGCCGCCGCTGACTACAAAATCACCGATGGATATCTCTTCATCAACCAGCCTGGCCCGGACTCGTTCATCAATGCCTTCATACCGGCCGCAAATTATAGTCAGTTGTTTCTTTTTCGCCAGCTTGTTGGCCATGGCCTGGTTAAGGATCTTACCCTGAGGAGACATCAGTATTACATGACTGTTTTTCCGGGATACTTCCTGGACCGCCTTAAACAGCGGCGCGCATTTCATAACCATACCGGCACCGCCGCCGTAAGGAGAATCATCGCAGGTCAAGTGCCGACCTTCTCCGAACTGGCGCAAATCTACCAAGCTGATGCCGACCACTTTCCTTTTTTGCGCTTTTTTGATTATCGACTCTTCCAGGAATCCATTAAAGATACCCGGGAAAAGAGTGATCACATCAATCTTCACTCAATGATCTCCAAGACAATACGTTTCTTAGCTTTTGATCCCGCGGCTCCCAATAATAACCGGATGGCTTTCACTATCCGGCCTTGTTTACCGATCACTTTACCGATATCCGGCTGGGATACCCGCAATTCCAATACTACGGCTTGCTCTCCTAATACTTCGTTAACACTCACCTTATCAGGTTCATCCACTAAGGCTTTAACAATATATTCTACCAGATCTTTTAAGTTGCTCAGCATCAAAACCCCCTCAAGATAGTACGCTAAAGGCAAGAGCGCAGATAGCAGATGACCTATAGCAAAAAGCCATAAGCCATTAGCTATAAGCTATATGCGCTTTATAGTTTAATGCCTGCCTGGAGCAATATTTTCTTTACGGTATTAGTTGGTTTTGCCCCTTTTTTATACCACGACATGATCTCTTCTTGTTTCAATCCAGTCAATTGGGGTTTGGTAAATTGGCTATACTGTCCCAATATTGCCACTACCTTGCCGCTGCTGGCCCTTGATTCATCCTGAGCTACCAATCTGTAGAAAGCTCTGTGTGGAGCTCCTTTGCGCTGCAATTTCAGTTTCAATGCCACTGTCAACACCTCGTTTTCTATTTGATTTTATGTTTCCATTCCTATTTCTGCCTTACTTCTCAATACCTGGATCGCTTTCTTTACATTATGGCTTTTAAACACAAAACTACCAGCCACGACAAAATCAGCTCCGGCAGAAACTACCTGGGCTATATTTTTATCGCTGATACCGCCATCCACAGCTAATTCAATTTTTCTCTTTTGTTGTCCGATCATCTGCCGTAAGGTCTTGATCTTTGGCAACATGGCTGCCATGAATTCCTGTCCGCCAAATCCAGGTTCCACCGTCATCACCAGCACCAGGTCAATCTTTTTCAACCAAGGCCCGATCACTTCCGGCGCGGTCTTTGGTTTTATGGAAATGCCGGCTTTTAAACCCGCTTTTTTTATTTTCTCAATAGTCCGGCCCATATTCTTCACTGCTTCTGCATGGACCGTGATCATATCACAACCGGCGGCAACATAGTCCTGGATATACCGTTCCGGGTCAGCTATCATTAAGTGCGCGTCAAAAGGCAATTTCGTTTTCTGACGCAGTGATTTGATCACCGGCGGACCAAAAGTCAAATTAGGAACGAATACGCCATCCATCACATCCAAATGCAACCAATCCGCGCCACCGTCTTCCAGCAGCTTCACTTCCGCGGCCAGGCAGCTAAGATCACAATTTAAAACCGATGGCGCGATCCTGATCATTGCAGCTGCCTTTCTTCGGCTAAAACTTCATTGACATATATTTTTGCTTTGGCCTTGCCTTTAACGCTGGCCGCTACATTCAGCTTTGTGCCCGGAGCCTGCGCTTTATTAAAAACTTCTCTTTCGCCCTGCTCATCAATGACGGTAATGCGCACCCTTTTTTCCAATAATCCCTGCGCGACTTCATAATGGATTATTTTCACGGACGGTGAGGCCAGTTCTTCTCCTGATTTCACGCTGATCACCAGTGAGACTACAGTGTCTTTAGTCAATGGTAAATTAGCTTCAGGCAACTGGTTAACCACTGTGCCGGAATTAATATTATCATTGACCTCTGTCATTACTTTCTCTACTTTTAGGCCCATGATCTTAATGATGCGGTCTACTTGCTCATAAGGACGGCTTAACAGGTTAGGCATTACTGCCCCTTCCCCGATCGGCCCGGCACTGACAATAAGACCAATGCTGCTGCCTTTTTCTACGGAAGTCCCCACCACCGGGTCCTGAATCACTACTGTATCCTGGTCCTGGCTAGAGTAAACGCGTAATGTTTCCCCTATGATCAAACCAGCCTGGCGCAAGACTATCTCCGCGTCTCTCCATAATTTGCCAGTCACATTCGGAGTATTGACCTTTTCCGAGCCACGGCTGATGATGACTTTTATTTTCCGGCCGGCTTTTACTTTACTGCCAGGCAATGGCACTTGGGATACTATCGCCCCGGTTGGGATACTGGCATTATATTGTTCGCCATCCTTTACCAGGAACAAATGGAGAGCGGTCAATTTATCGTATCCTTCAGATACGGTAATACCAGTCAGGTCCGGCACTTCCAGGTCTGCGTCGTTCCTGATCAAAAGCAGCATTACCAGATTAACCAGGAAATATAACGCGGCCAGGATAATAATTATGAATATGCTGACGCGGGTAATTTTTTTCATGTGATTATTTTCGGCATTCCTGACATCTTCAGATCTTGTTCCATTTTTTCCAGCAATTCGATGCGTTTGGCCATCGGCGGATGCGTACTGAAGAGACCGACTAAGCCTTCACCATTTAAAGGATTCACGATAAACATATGCGCGGTGCTGGGATTAGCCGCCATAGGAATCTGCTTGCCGGCAGCAGCCAGTTTCTTTAAAGCATTGGCCAGGGCTAAAGGATGTCCGGTAATCCTGGCTCCGCCTTCATCAGCCAGGTATTCCCGCGAACGGGAGATGGACATCTGGATCAAGATCGCCGCCAGGGGAGCCAGTATGATCATGAGTAACGCTCCCAATCCCCCGCCGCTATCATTATCCCTGTCCCGGCCCATACCGCCGAACATCATGGCAAACTGTCCTAGCCTAGCCAGCATCGTGATAGCCCCGGCAAAAGTCGCGGCAATAGTGGCCACCAGAATGTCCCGGTGCTTCACGTGGCTCAGCTCATGGGCAATAACGCCTTCCAGTTCTGATTGGTTTAAAACATCCAAGATACCCCTGGTGACAGCCACCGCCGCGTGTTGCGGATCCCGGCCAGTGGCAAAAGCATTAGGTGTCGGATTTTCAATGATATACACTTTGGGCATCGGCAGATTCGCTTTCAGCGTTAGGTTCCTGATCACTTTATAAAGATCTGCTTCATCCTCTTCTTTGACCATTTTAGCTTTGTACATCATCAGGACTATGGAATCACTGAACCAGTACATGAAAAAATTTGTCGCTACAGCGAAGATAAAAGCCATC
This sequence comes from bacterium, assembly GCA_028712365.1. Classification (GTDB taxonomy): domain Bacteria; phylum CAYTYR01; class UBA6262; order UBA6262; family UBA6262; genus UBA6262. Next base: position 54,448 of record JAQTQE010000004.1, on the reverse strand, counting down.
ACCATGCCTTGCTGGCCGCCGATCGCCCGGCCAGCCCAGGTAAATAGCAAAATTAATATAAACATCAAACCAAAAGTTTTAATTGAATTCATCCCGTTAGACCTCCTGGGATCATTAATAAATTATAATTAACTATTGCAATATAGATAGGCTGATTAACTTGGTCCGCTGTCCTATTTTAGAGGTCTAACGGAGTTCATCCTTTAACCGTTGGACCTGCCTCTTACTTTAAAATACGTTGAATGATATTTTCAACTTCTTGTATGTTCACATCCGTATTTACGCACGGGCCAAAAGGTCTTTGATTGACCACTGCGTGCACTACTACCGGATACGTATCGATAATACCGCTGGCCAGTTCCTTTTCACAAGCCACCGCGATCACTGTATCCGCCTTGGTCTCGGACAGAACTTGCCGGGCTAATCTTCCTCCGGTAGCTACTACCAGTTTGATCTTGTATTTTTCACTTAGAGCTAAAAGATCTTTGACTTTGCATTTACCGCATTTCAGGCAGTTTTTAGCATCCTCAACTATATTATTCTTACAGTCTTTATTTTGCAGGCAACTGGGAGTCAGGATCAGAATCTTTTCTGCTTTTCCTTTTCCCTGACCGCGCAAGTGATTATTCAGTTTAACCAGGTGAAGTTCTGTCTCATCAGGCGCGAGCCGTAATATTTTCCCCGTAAACAGGACTAAGGGAAAATAAATATTATAGACAAGCCACATTATCATCCTAACCTGTCACCCTTCTTGAGATGATGACCAATGACAAAGTTATAAGCTGGCATTACTTTCCCGCCTTCAGATTGCACCCTGGTCAAAAGCAATCCACCTTGTCCGCACTTTACCGCAAAACCATGATTTTTCAGCACATCCAGGATCGTTCCGTTAGCCGCGGCTTTGTGATCCAATTCTATCCTGGGTATTTCCTCCGCTTCCCAGATCTTCAGCATATGTTTCCTGCCGCCGTGTTCATAAAACGTGAATGCGCCAGGCCAGGGATACATCCCGCGGATAAAATCATATAATTCTTTTGAACTCTTTTTCCAGTCTATTAAGCCGCTTTCCTTAACTAACAGGGGAGCATAAGAAGAAAGCGCTTCATCCTGAGGTTTTGCTGCGACTTTACCCTCTCTGATCAGTAAGACGGTTTCTTTTAATACTTCCACGCCAACTTTGGTCAGTTTTGCAGTCAGGGTGACAGCCGTATCCTTTTTATCGATAGGGATCTCTTGTTGCAAAAGCACCGGGCCACTGTCCAGTTTTTTAACCAGGAACATGGTGGAAATGCCGGTCTTTTCTTCGCCATTGATGATCGCGGCCTGGATCGGACTGGCTCCCCGGTATTTAGGCAATAATGAAAAATGCACATTGATCGTTCCTAATTTAGGCAAGTCCAGTAGTTTTTGGCTCAGTATCTGCCCAAAACCAACTACTATTGCCAGGTCAGGATCTAGATTTTTCAATGCTTCCAAAGAGCTGGTTTCATTTATCTTTGCCGGTTGGAATACCGGGATATTCTTTTTTTTAGCTAATACTTTTACCGGCGGTTCTTGTATTTCCTGCTTCCTGCCTACCGGCTTATCCGGCATAGTTACCACGCCGACTACTTCTTCTCCCAGACCTATGAGCGATTGCAGGAAAGGCACCGCGTATTCGGGTGTGCCCATGAAAATAACACGCATTTTAGCTCCGCTTCTTCATCTTGCCTTTAAGTTTTATCTTTTCGAAGAAACCAGCAAAATCAATGATCAATTTACCCTTTAGATGATCCATTTCATGCTGTATCGCCCGGGATAAAAAACCGCTATCTTCACGGATGACCTTTTCACCCTTTTGGTTGATAGCCTGAACTACAGTTTTATTTGCCCGTGTTATCTTTACGCTAGCCCTGGGACAGGATAAGCAGGCCTCTTCCATTACATCTGATCCTTCCTTAGAAAGGATCTCAGGATTGATCAGCACGACCAATTCATGCTTGCCTGACACATCCCCGACATCAACCACCAATAGGTTTTTATTTATGCCTACCTGGGGCGCGGCCAAACCAACCCCTTTATTGGCATACATGGTTTCCAGCATATCATTCACCAGTTTAAGTACTTCCGGTGTGACTTCCTTGATATCTTCATTTTTCTTACGAAGACATGGATCCCCGTAGGTTTTTATGTCCATTATACTCATAAAACACCTTAGACTAAATCCTTAAAATAATAATTTAAGGCAATCCTCTATTGTCATAGAAGATTGCCTTGTTAAATATATACTATTTTGGCGCTAATGTCAACGATAAAATAGCTAATGTTGCTAATAATTTAATTTGGCCCTTATTCGCTGCTTTTGTTCGCGTAATTCGGCCTTTATAAATGAATCGGGTCTACTTAGTTAAAGTAGACCCGGTTCCCTGGCTAAAAAACCTGAGAAAATCACTTTGTTTCCATCCCAAGTTTAGTCATATCTTTGACGCCGTGGCATTCTCCGTGACTGTACGTCTTTCATATGACTAATATATAATTAGCAGAAAATCCTGTTTTTGTCAAGGCCTTCCTGCGGCTTAACCGTTTATAACCGTAATTTCCTTTTTTCGTATTGATATAGCACATTCAGGATAAGAGCCAAGAGCAGTGAAAATGAGAATAATTCCTCAATAATTTTAGCTTTGGCGTATAGATCCGGCGAAATGGGCATTAATGACTTAGCCCGGTTAAAGAAATAGAACTTATTGGCATATTCTACCGGAGCCCCCTTCCCGTAAGTACGGTCGACCATAAGCTGGCCGATACAGCTTAGCAGGAAGATAATTAAAAATGTCCGCGCCGCCACTTTTAATACAGTAAGATATTTGTTCATACCCGCTCCCTTTTTTAAGTACAGTCAATACGAGGAACAGTTAATAGGTGTAAGTTTTGGAAGTAAGTTTGGTCTGAAGTCAATGGGTGTTAGGCTTAAACCACAAACTTTAGCCCTACTTCCATACCTACTTCTACAACCTTCACCTTACTTCTACTGCTCTTAAAGCACTTCAACTGGATCGACGTCAGTGCTAATGGTGATAGCAGTGGTGCGCTTGTTTGGCTTCACTTTCTGCAGCACTTTGATCAAGGCGTTATGGCTGGACGATTTCAGCATAATATGCTGTCGGTACTGCCCCCGCAATTTAGCCCTGAATGACGGCGCCGGGCCATACACTTTTATCGTTGATTTCTTGAATTCCCCGGCCAGAGCCAGCGCCGCTTTTTCTACTTTATCCTTATCCGCTCCCCGGACCTCTACTTGCGCCAGGCTCCCGAACGGCGGATATTTCAACTGTTTACGGAATTCCAGCTCCAGGCGGTAAAAACTAGCCCAATCCTGGTTCTTTATTGATGCCAGCAAATAATGATCCACATTCTCAGCCTGGATGATCACTTCTGTATTTCCTTTGGCAGTATCCAAACGCTGGATCAATCCGATCAAGGTTTGGAAAGTATGTTCAGCAGCCCGGAAATCCGGCAGGTTCAATAAAAGGTCTATTAACAATACTCCTAATAAAGTCGTATTAGGTAAATAATCATATTTATTTAAGACTTGTGTTCCTATGATGATATCAATATCTCTTAGATTATTGCTTTGTTCATAGGTTTGCGCGTCAATGCGCTTGATCTTGGCCTGCGGGAAAATATCCTGCAGCGCAGCGGTCACTGTCTCCATGCCGATCCCTATCGGTCTCAAGTGCTGAGTATGGCAGGATGGGCATTCAGTGGTCTGTTTCTGGGTATATTGGCAATAACGGCAATACAGTGTATTCTTCTCGGCACTCACGGTTAAAGCCACATCACAATCAGGACATTTCATTACAAACTTGCACATCCGGCAATAGACATACGTGGAATAGCCGCGCATATTGACAAAAAAAGCGGCACGCTCCTGCTTTTGCAGCCGCGATTCAATTGCCTGAATAAAGGATTGGCTGAAATAAACCAGCGTGTCTTTTTGGATGCGCTTAGGCAATTCCTGTACCTGTATTTTTACGATTTCCTGGTCAAAAAGATTGCCAAATTTTAGTAATTTATAATCATCCTTGATGGCTTTGTAATAGCTTTCGGCAGAGGGAGCGGCAGTCGCAAAAATCAGGGGAATCCTCTCCAGTTCAGCTTTTTTCGCGACTACATCTCGGGTATGATACATTGGTTTTTGGTCTGACTTATAGGCTGTGTCCTGCTCATCCTCCATGATCATGAGTCCCAATTTTTGAAAACTATAGAATACCGCCATCCTGGTCCCCAGGATTATTGAGACTTTGCCGGTCCTTATTTCTTCCCAGGCCTTGTGCTTTTCACCGGTGGAAAGACCGCTATGCAAAGAAATTACTTTCCCGGGATAGCGCGCGGAAAAATGATGCTGTAATAGGTCTATCATCCCTATCTGTGGAACTATGATCAGGACCTGGCGCTGGCTTTTAATTAAGGGATCTACCAGTTCCAGGTAGATAGTGATCCTTTCGCTCGTCAGCCCGCCCCAGAGCAGGACCGGTTTATTGTTTAGATCCTGCTGAAAAGTTCTCAACTGTTCCAGTATCCTGTTTTGTTCACCCGTCAATAAACCCGGCAAATCGAGATTTTTTTGCTCTTTTATTTTCTCAACCTTAACCGGTCGTTTGACCGGTTTTATTAAGCACGCTTCGATCGCCTCGCCCCATGAACAAAAATAATGATCAGCGATCCAGTGAGTCAGTTCCAGCATAGTCTCACTTAAAAATGGCTGCGGTGAAACGATACTGATAATATCCTTGGCTTTGGGGATTTTGCTTTTTGGCAATAGTTCAGACACTATCGCTTGGATATCCTGGTGGCCAAAATTGACATTAACCAAATGTCCGACCCGGATGTCTTCTTTTAATCCCGGGGGAATGGCATAGTCAAATAACCGGTCAAGGGCGATTCCGGGGATAATGACTTTAGCAAAATTATTCATAGTACCTTTCATAGCTGTGAAATCTCTTTTTAAATCTGTGTAGATGTCTTTTTCAGGAGAGCTCTGATCTTCTTGAAGTCTTCCCAGACATACTTCTTATTGGCGGGATCATACAGGCAGCTGGCAGGATGGACCGTGGCAATACATTTAACCTCATGCCCGCTAAAGTTTAAAATATGGAATTTATCGCGCAATTCGTGTATCCCGGCATTTGACCTGAGAATCGCCTGGGCCGCTGTCCGGCCTAATAAACAAATTATCTCCGGTTTAATTATCTCTATTTGCCGGGTAATTATCGGTAAACAGGCATTCATTTCCTCAGCTGCCGGCGGCCGGTCATTGCCGCGCAGCGTTGGCTGATCCGGGTTTTTCATAGGATGGCATTTTACAATATTTCCTATGTAGACCTCTTCCCGTTGGAGATCTATTGTTGTTTCTATCGCCTTAGTCAGCAATTGCCCGGCCTTGCCGATAAAAGGCCGGCCAGTCTGGTCTTCATCAAAACCAGGTCCTTCGCCAATAAACATTAAGCGGGCATCTGCACTGCCCTCGCCAAAGACAAATTTATTCCTGGTCCGTCCCAAAGGGCAATTCTGGCAACCGGCGTATTCCTGATGGAGTTGGTCAAGAGCCGCGCTTTTGCCAAGACCAACGGTAGCAGCTTTAGCTTTAAATTTAGCTATTATTTTAGGCCGGTTGACCGTTCTAGGAACAGCTTTCAACCCTTTTCTTTGCTCCTGTTCCAAATAAGCCTTAAAATCCCTGATCACCTGCTGTAGATCATTGTTTGACATAGTTTGTCCTTAGCGAATTTCTCGAATATTAAAAAAAAGCAGGTCATAATACCCTGCTTCTGTAATCGTATATCTTCACCTTCTTATCTATTTGTGTTTTTCGCTTCTTTTCTTCGCTAAATTTACGGTTAAAACTTTACACTGATCCCTATCCTATGCGTTGAACCAAGTTCACCAAAATACAACCAGGAATAGTCAAACTGCATATTTACGTTCAATATCTCATCCAGCATATCTTCATTAATACTGATACCGGCAGTCATTCCGCTGGAATTGCCCAGAGAACCTACATCTTCATATCCGGCGCGCAAAGCGAATAGCCTGTTGAATTGGTATTCAGCGCCGGCATGGAATTTCATTTCCCGGTCATTGGGCAGGTCAATATCCCCGGCTAATACAAGTTTATTATCCAAGGCTCTCCAGGCCAATCCGGTCTTGACATTGGTGGGCAATTTTTCACTGGTATCCACTGCTTTCATTTTTGGCCCCAGATTCTGCACCATAATGCCCACACTCATATTCAACGGTAATTTTTGCAGCGCTCCCAGGTCCAGGGCATAGCCTGATCCTTTATCATTGTCCAGGGTCATCTGGATGCTCTTCAGGGTCGCGCCGATGCTGGTGTTATCCATCAGTTTCCAGGCCAGTGAAACACTTTCATAATAATCTGCTACTTTGGCTTTGCCATCATTTATGCCAGCGGCAGTGCGCCGGTCTATATCCGTAGTGCCGAAAAAAACCACGCTCAAACCATAAGCGAATCTCTGGTTCCCCGGTGCCGCAAAGGATACAGTCTCATGATGTATTTTTTCCAGCCAGGCAGTATGAATAAAACTAAATTCCCTGGATTGCAACTGCACTAATCCGGCTGGATTCCAATAAACAGCATTGATATCATCAACAACCGCGACGTATGCCCCGCCCATGCCCACCGGCCTGGCCCCAGTCTCTATTTTCAGGAACGAGGCTGTAGTAGTACCGGTCTGGCTGGTAGCAGCTGTCAAAACAGATGGCAGATGGCAGATAGCAGATAGCAGTATAAAAAGCAGTAATTTTTCTTTCTTGCTCAAATTCATACCTCTATTTTGAAATTATCAGTTTCTTGGTGGCAGTCCTGGTATTGCCGTTCGAATATTCAGCTGTGATCTTATACAGGTATAAGTCATCGGCCAGGACTTCGCCATCGTTATTAATGATTCTCCAACTCACCCTTTTATCACCTGAGCTGTTATCATAAATCACTTTTGACCAGATCTTTTCACCCAATATAGTATACACATCAATAGTCACGGTAGCCGCGCCAGCCAGGGAATATGCAAAAGTGGCACTTCTTCCTTTAACAGGATTCGGATAGATGAACACAGATTCCTTAAAATCTCCTTCTTCGCCACTGGTATTCAAACTGAAAGTATAGGTTGCTTGCGACGCTACATTACCGACCAAGTCCCTGGGTGTGATCCGTAAAGTGTAAGTACCGTTTATGGTTTGCGCGGCAACGGTCAGCGTAATGGTATCGCTGCCATTATTGGATTGGGTGCCGGTAACAATGCTCCCGCCAGGATCAGTCATGGTGATAGTAGAGTTGGCCAGGTCCACGCCAGATCCTCCGGTATTATCCGCCAGTACAGCGCTTACTTCCGTGAATGAACTGGTCAGGATGGCGCCATTAGCCGGGGTAACCGAAGACACTGTCGGCGCCGTAGAATCAGTAGCTATCTGGATAGCGGTTTTATCAATGGAAACAGAGGTGCGGAAAAGGTTATCAGTGCCAGAAGTATTAAAGAACCTATTACCTTCCGCGTCGGTAGCAGTTATAACCACAAAATATACGCCTTTTCCCATGGCCACGCCGCCTTCATCATTGCCGTCCCAGGTAATTTCCTGTTCTCCAGAACTTTGTTGGTAAAAGGTAAAAGTTTTTACTAAATTGGCCGCTGGGCTGGGAATCGCTTCACCGGTAGTACTATCAGTCGAAAAGGTCGTGCTGGATTTGCAGATCTTGATCTTGACATTGGCAGTTTCGCTCAAGGTATATTTAATGCTGGCCAGCGCATTGCTGGCACTAATACCAGTGGTGGTGATATCCACGATCCTTTTATCCAGGGCAAAAGTCCAGCCCCGGCCCTCAGCAGTGTCCCGGTCGGCAGCGCCGGTATGATCAAAATAAGCATCAATAGCGAACCGATAAATCCCGGTTGGCACTAATTTAATGTTTTCATCAGTACCATCCCAGGTCTGGTATTCACGGAAATTACGATCCTGCCCTTCACTATTGCGCGGCGCGGAATAAGTAAACCGCTTAACCAGAGTATCATCAGAGGTGGTCACGGTCCCATTCGTATTATATATAGTGATGGTAGTCCAGGCATCCTGGGTCAATTGGTAGGAAAAATGCATCGGCAGGCTATGCGCGATAGTAGTAGTACCGAAATCGGTAAAGGTTTGGATCACATCATTAACATGCACCGCGTGCACCGTAATAGTAAGCGTCACTTTTGGATGATCGGTACCGGCAAAATCAGTAGCCCAAACTTGAACAGTGTAAGAGCCATTATGCTTGGTATACTGGGTAGTGTTGAACCAGCGGCCATCCCAGGTGATCTGGCCGGTATTAATGCCGGTGCTACCTCCGGATATTTCCTGAATTTCTTTATAGATGGTAGTATCGGTAAAATTATCTATTATGTCATAATTGATCTTAGCCGCGACAAACCTGTGTCCAGCCTGGTCTGTATCACTAATATTGTAGGTAATAATTGTCCCGGTGGAAGGGTTGGCTAAGGTACTGGTCTCATAGTCTATCGTTGTTTCTGTCGCGGAAAGAGTCAGATAGTAGCCAGCATCAGCATCGGGATAATCACTAGTGGCGGAACTGACCGTAGTAGCGGGACTGCTTTCCCCGGTACCGTCATTTCCAGTGACAAAGTAATAATAAGTAGTACCGTCACTCACTGATGTATCGACATAGCTGGTACTGGTGATCCCGAAAGTAACGGTTTGGGCGTAGGCGCCGTAAGTACCAGCGCCTGTAGGAGGATTTGTGGGAATGGTAGTAGAATCGGCTTCAACGCGGTAAACAGTGTAGGTGACTGTTCCTACCCCTCCGGTACTAGCAGTCCAAGCCAGCCTGATCGGCCCGCCAAAATTAACCGCGGTAAATCCGGTAGGAGCGTTCGGGGCGGCGGCTGCCGGGGATACTAAAAATAAAATACTTACCGCTGTTACCAGAGTAAGTATTATAAATTTTAGCTTATTCATTAATTAATTCTCCGGATGAAGAGAAATTGTGTTTCCTTTTTTTAACACAAGGTTCTTATCTTGTCAAGAATTTCTTTTGCTACTTTTTCTTTCGGTAATACCGGCAGGGCTTTCCGGCCTTTTTGGCCCCAGAGTAAAAGAACTTTATTAGTATCTTTGTTGAAACCATCCTCGATTTTATTGGCAATGATCAAGTCCAGGTTCTTGGCACGCATTTTTTTCCTGGCATTAGCCAGGAGCTGACTGCTTTCCGCGGCAAATCCGACCAATAATTGTTTCTTCTTACGTTTTCCCAGTTCTTGCAGGATATCAGGGTTACCGATCAATGCCAGGTTTAATCTGCTTTTTTTCTTCATTTTTCCCGGCACTAAATTACGCGGCCGGAAATCCCCTACCGCGCTGGCGGCAATGACTATATCCGCGGCCGGATAATGGGACAATACCTTTTCATACATTTCCAAGGCTGTCCGGACATGGATGACGGTAGCTTCTTTGGGAGGTATCAGGCTGGTCGGCCCGGTGACCAGGATCACGTCAGCCCCGCGAATAGCGGCTTCACGGGCCAAGGCATAGCCCATTTTGCCGCTAGACCGGTTGGAAATGAAACGGATGGCGTCCAGTGGCTCTTGCGTAGGTCCGGCAGTGATCAGTACTGTTTTATCCTGGAAATCCGCATGAGGAATAAGAATAGAACGAATAGCGGCTAAGATCTTCTCTTCACCGGCTAATCGCCCGGCTCCTTCGTCTCCGCAGGCTAAACGGCCGGTCTCCGGATCAATAATGATCATTTTTCTTTTTGCCAGTTTCCGGATATTTTCCTGTACCAACTGGTTTTCATACATGTTTTTGTTCATCGCCGGGCAGATCATGATCGGCGCTTTAGTCGCTAACACCAACGTGCTCAAGAAATCATCGGCAATACCAGCGGCGCATTTATCAATAAAATTAGCAGTGGCCGGAGCTATGAGCACCAAGTCGGCTTTTTTAGCCAGCGCGATATGTTCGATCTCCCATTGCTTTGGGGTCATGACCAGTTCAGTTATAACCTGATTGGCAGTTAAAGACTGGAAAGTCAGCGGAGTGACAAACTCCTGGGCCATTTTGGTCATAACGACAGTGACCCGGGCTTGTTCTTTTTTTAACCGGCTGACAATATAAGCAGCTTTATACGCGGCAATGCCGCCGGTGATCCCGACGACTATTTCCTTGCCCTTAAGCATAGATTAGTCCTCGCTTTGCTTGGAACTGATTACAGTGATTAACTGCCAATGATTCCAGTGATGGGCTTTATCATCGACATCATTTTTCTAACTCTTCCGCTAATTCTTCCGCATCTTCTTTATCTTTTTTCTTGTTGGCTTTAATCAATACTTTATTCATGGCTTCGATGGATATTTTACCCAGGCTGGCGCTATTATCCTTATCCAGTTCTTTCATTTTTTTAGCTTCCACTGCTGAGGCCAACACTACTTTATATTTATTACCCACTACATTCTGCATCGTCAGTTCTGCAACTTCGCTATGCTTCTGTTCAGTCACGTTTTCACACTCCTTTTTTATAATTACGAATTAAGCGAATGATTTTCATTCGGCATTTATTCGGCTTTTCACTATGGCCTGTAAATATTTAACTGTCTTCACCAGGTCCTTATTAATGATCACCTGGTCATAGCGCGGTATATATTTCATCTCCTCCTCTATTTGTTTCATCCGCCTGGCAATGGCGGCCAGTGAATCTCTTTTGCGCTGGATCAAACGCCGGCGCAATTCTTCCAAGCTGGGCGGCAGTATAAATATCAGTATCGCCTGGGGGAATTTAGCTTTGACCTGTAATGCGCCCTGCATATCAATATCCAGCAGGACGCTTATTCCTTTGGCCAGGTTAGCAGTGATCGGCTTTTTTAGCGTTCCGTAGAACTGATCGTACACTTTAGCCCACTCCAGGAATTCCCGGTCTTTTATTTTCTTTTTGAATTCCGCTGCTGCCAGGAAATAGTAATCACGGCCATTTATTTCACCAGGTCTGATATCCCGGGTAGTAGCAGAAATAGAAAATACCAGGCCAGGAACACGTTTTACCAATTCACGGCATAATGTTGTTTTACCGGTCCCTGACGGGCCAGATAAAACAATGAGTTTCCCTTTTTTCATAAAATTCACGAATAACGCGAATGCCTGCCTAGGCAGGATAGCTAATTAGGCTAATAATACTATTCGGCTTTTATTCGTATCCTTTCATTCGTTTTTATTAGGTTCTTACCAGCTTAATATTACCCCATAGTCCCATTTCATTTTCAATAATGATCAGCAGCCCTTCAAGGCCGGGCAAGGATTTTGCCCTCTCCAAAGCAGCCGGAAGGTCAGCTTTGGCCTTGATCATATTCCCAATAGTGGAAGCATAGGCATCGGCCAGGGCCGCGGACCGGCTTTTGACCAGACAGGTATCAGCCTTTCCTAAGCTCACAGAATGGCCGATAGTGCCGCTGGAAGTACAAATACCTGCCGGCATTTCTTCCGGCGTGATCTCCATTGATAATCTTCCGCTGAATTTGGAGGCGCCGGCAAATACACCGATGATCCTGGGTTTGGTCGAAGCGAGGTAAAGATCTCCCCCATTCTCAATGATCACTTCAGTTGATAACCGGCGCAACGATTCTCCCACCATTTCCGCCAGGCATCCGGCAACACTGGCCATCGGTCCCACTTCGGCTTGCCGGGCGGCCTGGGCCATTCGCCGCACCACTTCCGGAGCACCCGTTCTTATTTCGATCGGTTTAAAGGTAATTTCAAATACTGGATTTTCAGCGATATAGTCTTCCAATTCTTGCCTTAACCGGAATAATCTCTCCCTGGCTAATTCCCTTATTTCAACCGTGGCTTTACTTACACCGATAAAAAGATCGCTTTCCTTGATCACCAATTCAAAATATTCCAGTTCTTTCTTTTTGAACTGGTCACGATAAAAACGTTTTTGATACACATTAATATCCATTACACTGAATTAATTATTGCTTTTGTAAATATAAACTTATCAGTGATCATTGCTGCCGCTGACGGGATTACGCGGATTTTACAACTCGAAGGTAGATTGTTTTTCAGAAGGTCTCTTTTTCAATTCACCTTCCGGCCCGTGCTCTTCCAAGCCAACTTCCTTTTTTATTTGTTCGATCTTCTTTTCCAGTTGTGCCAGGCGAGTATCCATGCTATAGATGTGCGATACCACTTCAATGATCTTCTGGGCCAGGTCATCCATCCGCTCGTTCTCCCTGGAAAACTCATCTATCTTCTCTTTAAAAGATTTGATATCAGTATCTAGTTCCTTGACCCGGTCAGCCATTTTATTCACGGTTTTATCATTCAACCTGAACTTTTCCAGCTTGGTTTCAATGTCGCTGATAAAACCGCTGACCGTCACTTGTTTTGGTTCCTGGTTGAATATCTTCTTAAGCCATTTCATGTAATAAGTTGTCCTTCGGAAACTTTCCGTGTAATCAAGACGTCCTGACTTGTCAGGGCGTCTCTAAAATCAGCTGGTAACTCAGCTTGAAACCGGAGATGCTCTTTTGTCCCCGGGTGGATAAAACTTATGGTTTCAGCGTGTAACAACTGCCGCCCGGCCTTACTGCCGTCTTTTTCCCGGCCGTATTTCCAGTCACCAACGATCGGATGTCCGATAAAGGCCAAATGCACGCGTATTTGATGCGTGCGGCCGGTCTTAGGAAACAGCCTGAGCAAAGCTATTTGCGGGTACTGTTTCACGACTTCATATTCAGTCACTGCCGCACGTCCCTCAGCGCCTGATACTTTCATTTTCGTCCGGTCAGTCCGGCCGCGGCTGATCCTGGCATTGATCAACCCTTTGCGACTGGACATCCGGCCATGAACCAGGGCCAGATAGGTTTTCTTTACCTGACTGCGGGCAAACTGTCCGCAAAGATGTTGATGGGTAGCATCATTCTTGGCTACTACCATCACTCCGCTGGTGTCCTTGTCCAGCCGGTGCACAATACCCGGACGGACACAACCACCGATCTGCGAGAGGTCCATGCAGCGCTTTAAAAGAGCGTTAACCAATGTACCGGTTTTTATTTTGCCTACGGGATGGACCATCATTCCGGCTGGTTTATTAATAACTATCAAGTACTGATCTTCATATAATACCGGCAAAAAAATATTCTCAGCAGCCAGGGGTAATTCTTTAAGTCCCGGGATAGAGACCTGGAAGATTTCCCCGGCAGTAGTTTTATAGCCGGTCTTCCTGATCATTTTCCGGCTGGGCGCTATCCGGCAAATCCCCTGCTCCCGGATGATCTTTTGCGCCATCGCCCGGGAACGGGAAAGCTTCTCCGCCAGCAGAATATCCAGGCGGCCATCCTGGCTAGCGGTAAATTCTATTATTTGTTCTTTTGTTTTTTCCATTTTATGGTATATATTATCCCTGCGGTAACCAGTATCGCTACGCTGAACATCTGATATAAAGTCAGGCTATACCAGATCGTTGGATTATCACCACGATAAAATTCGATGATAAACCTGACCGCGCCATACAATATAAAATATAGCAGGAAAACCTGCCCGTTAAATTCCCGTTTCTTACCGACGTTAAGCAAAATAAGAAAAATTATGAAGTCAGCCAGTGATTCATATATCTGGGTGGGATGCAAAGGAATACCTGTGGGAGCTAATGACTGGGGATGACTAAAATGCACTGCCCAGGACGCGCTGCATACTTTGCCATAACAACAGCCGGCAGAAAAACAACCGATCCGGCCGATCGCCTGTCCCAAGGCTAAATACGGGACCAGAAGGTCACCGCAATTCCAGACTGACAATTTTTTCCGTTTTACGTACCAAATTCCGCCCAGGACACCGCCGGTCAAGCCACCAAAAAAACTAAGCCCGCCTTCCCATATCTTCACTATCCTTATGGGATCCAGCCGATAATAAGGGAAATTAGCCAGTACTTCCAAAACCCTGGCCCCGATCAGCGCGCTGACCAAGATCCAAAAGCTCAGGTCAAAAATAAAGTCACGGTCCATGCCGTATTCTTGCGCCCTGGTACTGGACAGGATTATCGCCGCTAAAAATCCCAGAGCTACCAGTACTCCATAGGTATGAATGACCAGGGAGCCTAATTGCAGGAAAATAGGATACACTTATCTCTCCTTTTTAAAAAATAAACGAATGAACAGTAACACCATCCCGATACTAATGGCTGAATCAGCTATATTAAATACCGGCCAGACCTGAAAATCTATGAAATCCACTACATATCCTAATCTCATGCGATCGATAAGATTACTGATCGCTCCTCCCAGGATGAAGGAGAACACTGTTTTTACAAAATAGTCTTTCTTCTCTTCTTTGAACATAAAATAAATAATGAACAAGATAACAATAATGGAAATAATGATAAAAAGATTGGTCTTGCCGCGCAGGATGCCAAAAGCCCCGCCGCTATTTTGCACATAAGTAAAATGAAAGATCTTATGGATAACCGGTATCGTCTGGCCAACGATCATATCTTGCTGAACGATTAATTTAGTATATTGGTCAGCCAATAAGACTAACAAAAAAATGATCAATAAGATCATGCGCGCTGGTCCTTTCCCATCACTACCGGCAAGCAACGTTCGCAGATCTCAGGATGGTCTTTATCCTGCCCAACGGCTTTGCTATAATTCCAGCAGCGGCTGCACTTTGTTCCTTCGGCCTTGGTCACCATTATCTGTAATCCTGTTATTTCCGGGGAAGAGAATACTTTATCACCTGTTAGCGGCTCGGCAGGCAGCTCAGCTTGTGACACGATGAGGATAGAAGGCCAGGAATGGTCAAATTTCCTGAGCACACCAGTTAGTTCATGGTTAACAGGCAAATAAACCAGGACTTTCGCTTCCAAGGAACTATTGATGATCTTATCCCGCCTGGCAATTTCCAGGGCTTTAGAAACCTCGCCTCGTAAGAGTAATACTCTATCCCACTCCGCGATCAAGTCATTATTCAGGTATTCTTTCTTCACTATCGGGAAAGATGCCAGAAAAACACTCTTTTGCTTGTTCTTTCCGGGAATATAGCGCCAAATCTCTTCGGCGGTGAAAGACATGATCGGAGCCAATAGCCTGGCCAGAGTCCCCAATATTTCATAGAGAACGGTCTGGGCCGAGCGCCTGGCTAAACCGTCGCTTTTAAAGGTATAGAGCCGGTCTTTAAGCACGTCCAAGTAAAACGAACTCATGGCTACGACACAGAAATTATAAGTTTTCGAATATACTTGGTGAAACTGGTAGGAATCATAGGCACTGGTAACCTCTGCTACCAGCTCCTGCAACTTGTGCAAGGCCCATTTATCTATATCCGTCATCCGGGCATAAGGGACTGAGTCCTTAGCCGCGTCAAAGTCATAGGTATTGGCCAGGAAATACCTGACCGTATTCCTGATCTTACGATAGGCTTCCGTCAAACGCTTGATAATATCCGGTGACAGGCGCGCGTCTTCCGTATAATCTTCACTGGACACCCAAAGGCGGATAATATCCGCGCCCTGTTGTGAATAGATATTCTGCGGGCTAATGACATTACCCAGTGATTTGCTCATTTTCTTGCCTTCACCATCGACAGTGAAACCATGCGTCAAAACAGTTTTGTACGGCGCTTGCCCGGTAGCAGCCACAGAGGTGATCAAGGAAGTCTGGAACCAGCCCCTATGCTGGTCACTACCTTCAAGGTACATATCGCTGGGCCAAGTAACCCCGGGAAATATTTCCGGATGCTTTAGTACCGCTGTATGGCTTACCCCTGAATCAAACCAGACATCGAGAATATCGGTTTCCTTGCGGAAATTACGGCTACCGCACTTGGAGCATTTTATATTTTCCGGCAAGATCTCCGACGGTGTTTTTATGTACCAGCTATCACTGCCTTCGCGGCGCACCATATTTTCCACTGCCTCTATCGCTGCGACATCCATCAGGTCGGTATTACATTCCTTGCAATAAAAGATCGGTATTGGCATACCCCAATAGCGCTGCCGTGAAAGGCACCAATCAGGCCGCTGTTCGACCATACTGGCAATACGGTTCTGTCCGATAGCCGGCACCCAAGTCACTTTCTTGATGTTAGCCAGCAACTCCTGGCGCAAGCCATGCCGGTCTACGCCCAGAAACCATTGCTCGGTAGCGCGGAAGATCACTGGTTTCTTACAGCGCCAGCAATGGGGATAAGAATGGGTAATCTCTTCAGTATGGACCAGCAGGTTCTTACTCGATAATAAACTCTTGATCGGCTCGTTCGCCTTAAAAACGAACTGCCCGGCAAAGTCTTTGACGTCAGCGGTGAATTTACCCTGGTCATTGACCGGGGCAATGATCGGCAGGTTATATTTTTTACCCGCCAGGTAGTCTTCTTCACCATGGCCGGGAGCAATATGCACCACCCCGGTACCATCTTCCATAGTGACAAAATCTCCCAGTATACCAACAACTTCCCTATCAATAAAAGGATGCTGTAATTTTAAACCCTCCAAGGTTTTGCCTGATACTTTTTTCAGTACGGCATAGCCGGTGAGTTTCGCTTTGGACATCACCCGCTCTGCCAGCTGTTCAGCCAGAATCCAGGTCTCATTACCGGTTTTAATATAAGCGTACTCGCTTTCCGGGTGGAAAGCGACCGCCACATTGGCTGGCAAGGTCCAGGGAGTAGTAGTCCAGATGAGAACATAAGTGTCTTTTTCATTTTTTACCGGAAATTTGACATAAACCGACGGTGAAGTATGGTCCGCGTATTCCACTTCCGCCTCGGCCAAGGCCGTCTCGCAGGTCGCGCACCAATGCACCGGCTTCAAACCTTTATAAATATAATCTTTTCTTACCAATTCTTTGAACACACCGATGATAGCCGCTTCATACTCATTGGTCATGGTGATATAGGGATTATCCCAATCTGCCAGTAATCCCAGCCGCTTAAATTCTTCCCGCTGAATGTCAATGAACTTCTGCGCGTAAACACGAGCTTTTTGCCGGAAAGTCACCTGGTCTATTTCATGCTTGGTGATCTTCAGTTCTTTGAATAACTGGTGTTCGACCGGCAAGCCGTGACAATCCCAGCCGGGATTAAAGGGCACGTCAAATCCCTGCAAGATCTTATATTTAACCACTATATCTTTGAGTATTTTATTTAAGGCATGTCCCAGGTGGATATGGCCGTTAGCATAAGGCGGACCATCATGCAAAATGAATTTTGGTTTGCCCTCGGCCTGTTGGCGGACTTGCTGGTAGAGCTTCGCTTCTTCCCAGGTCTTCAGCATTTCCGGCTCGCGTCTGGGCAAATCCGCTTTCATGGGAAAATCAGTATTTGGCAAATTTACGGTCTTGCTATAGTCCACCTATTCCTCCCAGTACAAATTATGTCTTAATCTATAAACAAGGTTCTGATTTCTACAAAGATTTTTTTAATTTTTTCAAGTTCTTTAAATACGGTTTTTTTACTATCCCCTTTTCAGTGATGATCGCCGTAATATATTTATGTGGCGTCACGTCAAAAGCTGGATTTTTCACCTTGATTCCCGGCGGTGCTATCCTTTTACCGGCAATACAGGTAACCTCTTCAGCTGAACGTTCCTCAATAGGGATTTCTGACCCGCTCTTAATATGCAGGTCAATCGTAGAACATGGCGCGGCAATATAAAAAGGGATGCAGTTTTCTTTGGCTAATACGGCCAGGGAATAAGTGCCGATCTTATTGGCTGTATCGCCATTAGCGGCTACCCGGTCAGCGCCGGTAATAATGCAATCCACTTCTCCGCGCGAAATAAAATGTCCCGCCATATTATCGCTGATCAGGTAAAAAGGTATTTTCTCTTCTTTCAATTCCCAGGCAGTAAGGCGCGCGCCTTGCAGATAAGGCCTGGTCTCATCAACCCATACGGTTATTTTTTTACCGCGTTTATGCGCTTCCCGGATAACTCCCAGCGCAGTGCCATAACCCGCAGTGGCCAGGGCTCCGGCATTGCAATGAGTGAGCACCCGGGCATTTCCGGGGATAAGTTTCTCCCCTTGAACCGCCATTTTCTTATTAATGAGCACATCTTCAGCCAGGACCTGCTGCGCTTTTTTCTCCAAGAATGTTTTAATACCTTTAATATCCCGGGATTTGATCGTTTCCAGATAATCAAGCATTCGTTTTATAGCCCAAGCCAGGTTCACCGCCGTAGGCCTGGTGGAGACCAATGCTTTTGACGCTATGTAAATCTGATCCAGGAAACGCTGTCTGTCACTGGTATTTTGTTCCCGGGCCGCCAGAGCGATCCCAAAAGCTGCCGCCACTCCGATCGCCGGCGCGCCGCGGATATTCATTTTCTTAATTACCTGGGCCACCTGCCGCCAATCGCGACATACAATATATTTTTTATAGCGCGGCAATTGTAACTGGTCCAGCACATATAAAACATGATTCTTATAATACAGCGTTTGTACCCGCATTAATATTCTCTCCGATTTAAATCCGCGTAATCTTCTTCTGAAATCCGCGTAATCAAAACATCCTTTTTAGGATGTTTAAAAATAATAAGCTATCCCGGCAGTTATAAAATAATTCTCCGCAGATATTTTGTCGTCAACATCAAAGACGACGCTGGCCAGAGCCGGATCATCATAAAAAGACTGGTGCTGCGTACCATCTGTATTGAACTTTTGATACTGGCTGGCGAATTGCAAAGACCATTGTCCGGCAAAACGCCATTCCGCGTCACCCTTAAAGATATAGGCAGAACCATGGGCATCCCCTTCGCTCAGCTTTTTTCTCTGGATATGGTCATCCCGGTCGCTGGCTTTAGCCCAGGGGGAATAACCGAATCCGGCATTGAAAGTAAGATCCTGGATATTCCCGCTGATCAAGCCCACACCCAGGTAAATAGCCTCATATCTGACGTAATAGTCCAGGGTTTTAGTGCTGACAGAAGCGCTGGCAGAAGAGCTATACGGGCCATAACCAACTTGCACCGTATTATAAACGCGATATTTGAATTTATATAATTGATAACCGGCCAGCGGGCCAAAACTGACCAGCTGGTTCGGATATAGGTTATAGAGATAATCAAAAGCCAGGATCTCGGCCTTCAATTCAGTATCAGATTCCGAATAAATATCCACCCCATCATGGCCATCACTATCGATCCAGTCTGAATCCTTCATTTTTCCTGCAGCCTGACTGGTGTTGGTAAGATAAGTAAAAACCAGCCTGGCAGTCTCATTCAGGTCACTGGACACGTTTTTATAGCCCAATATACCTTTAACTCCCCAAACCGGCACATCCAGAGGGAATTCCAGTTCACTGGCTCCACCGCTAAAATTAATACGATATTTGGTATATCCTTGTAAAAACCCGGAATGTAAAGATAAGATCCTGGTAGTATACAGAGGCATTGACTGGCTTTGCCAATCACTATTTAATTCCTCTGTCCGGCATATGCCAGGCATCAATAAAAACAATGCGCAGATCAATAAAGCTGATATCCTGATTATTTTTTTCATTCTACCTGCCTAATTCTTTGGCCCGGCGTTTTGCCTGCTGGATCGCTTCTATAAGTACCGCAGCAAAATGGTGTTGTTTCATATGTTTCAGCGCCGCTTCGGTCGTGCCACCCGGGGAGGTAACCCGATCCCGTAATACTGCCGGCGCGTCTTTCCCTTCTATGACCATTTTTGCCGAACCGAACACAGTTTGCTTGACCAGTTCTTCGCTCACATCTTTGGATAAACCCGCTTTCATCGCCGCCTGGATCATGTCTTCCATGACCTCAAAAATATACGCTGGCCCGCTGCCGGAAACCGCTGTTACCGCGTTCATCAAAGGTTCAGGCACTACGACAGTCTTACCGATACTCCGGAATATTTTTTCAGTCAGTAAGAGATGCTGTCCCCTGGCAAACTTGCCTTTACAGACGGCAGACATGCCGGTCGCCACTACCACTGCCAAATTAGGCATCACCCGGACCACCGGCACCGGTCCCAGGAAATATTCAATATGGCCGGTAGAAATGCCCGCGGCCACTGAGATCACCAGTTTTTTTGTGCCCACAGCCTTGCTGATCTTCTGTAAGATCTGGTCAAAATCCTTTGGCTTTATGGCTAAGATAATAATATCCGCTTTTTTAACCAATTCAACGCTGGGGCAGATACTTTTTACTTTTATTTCTTTCTTTAAGTGAGCTATTTTCTTTTTATCTTTATCACAAATAAAAACATTTTGTTTTTTAAATAAATTGTTCTTGATCAATCCCTGGGCAATAGTACCGCCCATATTACCGCAGCCGATTATCCCTATTTTCTTATTAATCATTGTTTACCTCTTATCTACAGTCTAAGTAGTTACAACTATTTTCTATTATCAGTACATAGATTACGCGAATTATAGAACATGATTACGCGGATTAAAGCTGTTTTATCTTTTTAAGTGACTGTTTTTTTTCCGCTCTTTCGATCAACTATCAACTACCAGCGCAGCGTTCTATCAACTATATCTATCTGCCTCCGAAGATCGCTGTCCCTACCCGTACTAAAGTGGCTCCTTCAGCAATAGCGATCTCAAAATCCTGGGACATGCCCATGGAAAGATGTTTCATGACCACATTTGGTATTTGCTCGCTGTTTATTCTTTCTTTCAATTCCCTTAGTCCCCTGAATACGGAATGGATCCGGTCCTTATCGGCAGTGAACGGAGCCATGGTCATCAGTCCTTCGATCTGCAAATTATTTCCGCGGCTGGCAGACCTTACCAGTTCGATCACCGCCTCAGGAGAACAACCGAATTTACTTTCCTCTCCTGAAACATTAACCTCGATCAGGATACGCTGTTTTTTCCCTATCTTGCCAGCTTCCTTATCAATAGCCTCGGCCAGTTTCAGGGAGTCTACCGAATGGATCAATTCAAACAGTTGTACGGCGGCTTTAGCTTTGTTGGATTGCAGATGACCGATCAAGTGCCAATGCGCCGCGGTACCCAACCGGGTATTTTTAGTGAGCGCTTCTTGTACCTTATTCTCACCTATATCAGTCACCCCGGCAGATAAAGCATCCTGGATCAGTTCCGGGGCTACAGTCTTAGTTACAGCGACCAAAGTAATTTCCGCGGCATTCCGCCCTGCAAGAGCAGCCTGCCTGGAAATTATCGACCGTATATTATTTACGTTCTCATAAATAGTATTCATATTAAAGTTTGATTATAGCAAGAATCAGCTATTTTAGCAATAGAAAAGATAACAGCCGGCCAGCTTTTTTCCCTTGGCGGCGATAAGAGTAGCAGTGCTTGGAAGAATAGGTGCAGATCAAGGAAGTTTCAATGGAACGCTTTGGGATACCAGACCGCGCCAATTGCTCTTCTACTAAACCAGCCAAGTCAGCCTGGATCCCGCCTTTGGCCTGTAAACCCAGCTTTTTGGCTGTAGCGGCGTCTATTTCATAATGCCTTGCTGAAATATGCGGGCCAATGCCGGCAATTATATCCGCTGGTCTGGTGTGATACAACTTATTCATCTGCTTGATAGTAGCCGGCACTATATCTTTGGCTATGCCACGCCAGCCAGCATGCGCCAAGCCAATGACTTTCCGGCGCTGGTCGTACAAAAATACCGGCAGGCAATCAGCGGTGAGAATACCAAGCATCAAACCTCGTTTTTCGGTTATTAAAGCGTCATAACCTGGGAAATATGATAATCCTGTTTTTGGTTTCGTCCGGACGGCTTTTATCCGGCAGCCATGGACCTGTTGCACCAACACTAGCGGAGCGGTATTACAGCCCAGTAATTTTTTCAGGTTATTTATATCCTCGCGAACCTGCCTCTTGCTGCCGCCGTGGAAAAAATTAAAATCCCCCAGGGAAACCGTAGTAGTTCCCTGGAGGATAGTCTTATCCTTGAAAAACCGAGGCAAAACAAATGGCGCTCGCGTCATTTTTCCTTGCCCAGGCTCATATCGCTGCCAGAATATATACCTCTGATGTTCAGCATCAGCTCTTCAGGATTGGAAGCACTGGATAAGGCTTCTTCCAGAGATACTTTGCCTCCTTTATACAAGGCTACCAAGGCCTGGTTAAACGACTGCATACCGTAGTACCCGCCTTCCTGGATAGCTTTGCGCAAATCACCGAGATTGTTTTCCTCTATTAATTTCTTAACATAAGGAGTGGCGATCAATATTTCCACTGCCGGTACCAGGC
This sequence comes from bacterium, assembly GCA_028712365.1. Classification (GTDB taxonomy): domain Bacteria; phylum CAYTYR01; class UBA6262; order UBA6262; family UBA6262; genus UBA6262. The sequence goes on along the minus strand of JAQTQE010000004.1, from coordinate 32,233 downwards.
CAGGCTGGTCGATCCTGGGCAATAAGCGCTGGGAGATAACTCCCTGTAAAGTATTGGCCATCTGCAAACGGACCTGGGTTTGTTGGTAAGGCGGGAAGAGGTCAATGATACGTGAAATAGTTTGTACCGCGTCAATAGTGTGCAAAGTGCTCAGGACCAAATGACCAAGCTGGGCCGCGGTTAAGGCGGAAGACATAGTTTCCAGATCACGCATTTCACCGATCAAGACCACATTTGGATCCTGTCTCATTACATGACGTAAAGCCGTGACAAAATTACGAGTATCAAGTCCCACTTCCCTTTGGCTCAAGATACTTAATTTATCCTTATGCAGGAACTCGATCGGATCTTCGATCGTAATGATATGCGCTTTCCGGGTGGTATTGATATGGTCCACCATCGCCGCCAGGGTAGTTGATTTACCGCTGCCGGTAGTGCCTGTGACCAGCACTAAACCTCTCGGTTTTTCTGAGAGAGTGGCGATAATAGGAGGCAAATTCAATTCCTCATAACCGAGGATCTGGATCGGTACCATTCTGAGCGCCATGCTGACCGTACCGCGTTGAAAAAACACATTGAGCCTGAACCTGGCCAAGCCGCTGACGCTATAGGCCATATCCAGTTCATGATCATGCTTGAACATTTGCTTTTGTTCTTCATTCATGATCCCCAAGGCCAATCTTTCAATATCCTCTTTACTCATCGGATCATATTCAGTGTGCACTAATTCTTCGTTGATCCGCAAAATTGGATGCAAGCCTACCCGCAAATGCAGGTCACTGGCTTTGCGCTCCACCATATGTCTGAGCAGGTCATCTAGATTATCAAGCTTCACTTTCAGATTCCTCCCTTAGGCCCTTTTGTTTACGTATGAAAGCAGGGACATTGATATCTCCCTTGTTAAATCCTTTATCCCGGGGATCTGGCACTGAAAGGTCCTCCTCTTCTTCTAATGGCAAAGGTAAAGGCCGCTGCTTTTCCTGACTAAATCCTTGCGTATAATGGTGACGGGCGGATTCTTTATGCGGCGAAAATCCGGTAGCAATAACCGTGACTTTCAACTCTTCCTGCAATTTATCATCAAACACGGCGCCGAAGATCACATTGGCGTCAGAAGAAATATAATTATGCATTACCGTCATGATCTGTTCAGTTTCGTACATGGTCAGGTTCAACCCGCCGGTAATATTAACCAATACTTTATTGGCGCCGTTAATACTGACATCTTCCAGTAGCGGTGAGGTGACTGCCTTTTCCGCGGCGATACGGGCCCGGTTCTGCCCGTTGGCCATACCGGCGCCCATCAGGGCGTTGCCTGAACTCTGCATAATGGTACGAACATCGGCAAAATCCACATTTACTACCCCGTGCTGCGTGATAATATCGCTGATACTCTGTACCGCGCGCTGTAATACTTCATCAACTTTTTTAAATGTATCCAGCAAGGATGTGTTTTTATCAATGACAGAAAATAATTTCTGGTTTGGGATCACCAGCAAGGTATCAACTTTGCTCCTGAGTTCGTTAAGCCCTTCTTCCGCCTGTTTGGCCCTGACCTTGCCTTCGAACATAAATGGTTTAGTGACCACCCCAACGGTTAAGGCGCCAATACTTTTGGCTATATCCGCCACCACCGGCGCCCCGCCGGTACCTGTCCCGCCGCCAAAACCGGCAGTTACAAATACCATATCCGCCCCGCGTAAAGTTTCTTTGATCAAGGCTTTGGATTCTTCAGCCGCTTTCTTGCCGATACTCGGGTCACCGCCCACTCCCAATCCCCGGGTGGCTCTTTCTCCCAGCTGCAGCCGTTGCGGCGCCAGTGAATATTTTAAAGCTTGCGCATCGGTATTGGCAGCGATAAAATCAACGCCTTTGATATTGGCCATGACCATACGGTTGACCGCGTTCCCGCCGCCGCCGCCGACACCAATAACCTTAATATTAGCAGATTGAGCAAATGTTTCCCGAAACTTCAATGAAGACACTAAGATACTCCTTTTTATGCGAATTACACGAATGCCCGCCTACCGATAGACAGGACAGCTAATTACGCGAATAAAAACTAAATGGTTATGGACTTATTCGAGAAATTCGCGCTTTTTATTCGGCTTTAAAATATGTCTTCCAGCCAATGTTTCCAGCGCTCGATAGGCTCGAACAGCTTGGTTTTTCCTTTTTTGTAGTAATGTCCGCTTTCCATGGCTTCCTGCAAAGAAAGCTGGACCAGTCCCATGCTCAAAGCCGCTCCGGAATTCTGCGACTGGGATGACATGCCGAGCATTTCCTGAGGCGCCCCGATCCTGGTAGGCATGCCAAATACCTGTTCAGCATATTGTTCCAGTCCCCGTAATTGGGAAGCCCCGCCGGTCAGGATCAGGCCGCTGGGAATAAGTTCAGCTAAATTGCTCTTCTGGATCTCTTTATTGATGATATTTAATATTTCTTCCATTCTTGGTTCAATTATTTCCACCAGAGCTTCAACCGGTACTTTACGGGCTTCTCTCCGGCCGATCCCGGTGACGGATATTTCCCCGGCATTGGTGATCAGATCCCTCTTGGCCCAGCCATATTCTTTCTTTATTTCTTCCGCTTCTTTAAATGAAGTGCGTAAACCGAAAGCGATATCTTTGGAAATAAGCTCTCCGCCTACCGGCAAGCTGCCCAGGTAGCGGATATTGCCTTCAATAAAAACGGCGATATCGGTTTTACCGCCGCCGATATCGACCAGGGCCACGCCGAGTTCCTTCTCGTCTTTCAGCAGCACACTAGAGCTTACTGCCAGGCTGCCCACGACCAGGTCCTTTATTCTCAGACCGGCCTTATTAACCACTTTGACCATATTCTGGATCGCGGCTACACCGCCGGAAATGATCAGCACTTCTGTTTCCAGCCGGATACCGGACATACCTATAGGATCAACGATCCCATCCTGGTCATCGATAATATAACGCTGGGGTAAGACATCGATCACTTCCTGTTCCAGCGGTACGGGAATAGCGCGCGCCTGGTCAATCACCCTTTCAACATCTTTAGGCGTGATTTCCTTATCAGTGCGCGAGATAGCGATCACTCCGCGGCTATGCTGGCTTTTGATATGGCTCCCGCCAACCCCCAGGGATACTTCACTGATATCCACCCCGGAGATCTTTTCAGCTTCTTCGATAGCTTTGCTGACCGCTTTAGTCGCTCTTTCCAGGTCAGTGATCATGCCCTGCTTCACTCCTTCACTGACGGCCTGCCCGATCCCGATTATCTGGATCTGATCATTGTCATTCAATTGCCCGATGCAGGCTGAAACTTTACTTGTACCCACATCCAAACCGACTACAAAATTATTCTTGCCCAATTCATTCCTCCATTACAGTCAAATTCTAAATTCTAATTTCTAAATCCGAAATAATCTCAAAATTCAAATTTCAAAACAAAAGAGTTTAGTATTTCGATATTAGGATTTCGGGTTTGTATCTCCTATAATGGTTTTACTACCACATTTTTGAAACGCAAGTCAATATATTGCAGAGATATTCCTTTGCTATCCAGGTCATCCTGCACCAGTTTCAACCGGCGCATATTTTCCATAACTTTACCGGTGTCCGGGTCTCCCCAATATAAGGTCAGGCCGCTGCTCAATTGCATGATCAATCCTTTGGCTGTGTCCATCGTAAAACTGACTGTCTGCTGAAAAATACCTAGCCCCTGTTTGCGCAAGACAAACAAAAACTTCATCAAACCTGGTAAGCGGGCATCCTGCAATGACAAACCAGATAAGACAGGTAAAGGGATGGAATAGGATAAAGGATTCTTGATCGCTTTTATTTCATTATCAAGCAGGTATTCCTGTTCCTGGTCTATGATCTTAGCCAATGGTTCGCGTTCCTGGATATTGATGATCAGGGCACTCGGCCATTTGCGGTCGATCTGGGCTTTTTTGACCAGGGGGTTAGTTTCGATCCGTGTTTCTATCTCCTTGAGCGGCAAAGCAAAAATATTCACTCCACTGGGAATATTGGCCAGACGCAATATTTCGTGCTGTGGCAAATATTTAAGATTTTTAATTTCAACTTCAGTCAGCAGGCACCGCTGGCTGTTGACCAGAGTGGCCATTATTTTCTGATAACCAAACCACCCGGCGGCCAATAGAACCGCCAGGATCCCTATACCTAAAGCGCTTTTCTTTACCCGGGCGTTAAAATATAAAGTCTGTTTCCGGCGCTTTTTTATACGGGAGTTCCATTTTCTTTTTTTATTTATCCTTTTTACAGGCATGCATCCTGCCTCTTGGTCATTTGCCTAACCCGGCATCCCGTAAAATAGCCAGGACTAAAGTATTGAAGCTATATCCGGCTGCTCTGGCGGCATCAGGCAATAAACTTGTTTCTGTCATTCCAGGAATAGTATTCACCTCTAAAACAAATAACCTGCCCTTTTTGTCCAGGATCATATCTACCCTGGTAGCGCCGCGGCAACCTAGGGCTTGATGTGCCGCCAGTCCCAGAAGCCTGGCTTTTTTCTCTGCCGCGGCAGAAATGCCCGCGGGAATAAGATGCTGGCTGCCGCCGGGAGCATATTTAGATTCAAAATCATAAAATTTGTTTTGCGGAATGATCCTGATCACCGGTAATGGTTTATCATTCAATATACCGACGGTCAATTCAATGCCCTGGACATATTGTTCGACCATGGCCTGCTCATCGTAGCGAAAACTTTTTCGCAAAGCCAGCGACAACTGCGCCGGCTTATCGATAATGCTCACGCCGACAGCTGAACCTTGCCGTACAGGCTTCACTACGACCGGGAATTTATGAATTTTAGCTTTGTGACCTTTTTTTATCACTTGCCAGGCCGGAGTAGGGATCTTATAAGACTGGAAAATTTCTTTGGTTTTAGCTTTATCCATAGCCAGGGCACTGGCCAAAACCCCGCTGCTCGTATAAGGGATACCTAATACTTCCAGTAATCCCTGGATACTGCCGTCTTCTCCCAGCGGCCCGTGCAAAGCAACAAAAGCCACGTTGACCTTATGCTTTTTCAGATCAGCAATAATATTTTTCCCGACATCAACCGCTACAGCTTCATATCCCATTTCCCGTAACGCCTGGTAAATGGATCGGCCAGTCTTTAACGAAATTTCCCGTTCACTGGAGGTACCGCCCATCAGCACGCCAATTGTTTTATTTTTCAATGTCCCTAATTTCACTGTTTCCAACCTCCGCTACTTTACCATTGTCTTTTCTATCAACTATCAACTGTATTTATTTAAACTCGCCCCACGTTTTTATTTCCAATTCCAGCTTTATATCGCTGGTCTGCTCAACTGTTCGCCGGATCAAATTGATCAGTTCCCAGACATCTTTCGCTTTAGCCCGTCCATTCCGGTTAATTATAAAATTGGCGTGCTTTGGGGAAACCACCGCACCGCCACTAATTCTTCCTTTTAAACCGGCAAATTCGATGAGCGCTCCGGCACTTTGGCCGGAAGGATTTTTAAAAATACAGCCGGCAGAATAACCTTTAGGCTGCTGGTCGCGCAGCTGTCGGTATTTATTTGTATTAGTACTTATAACACGTTTAGAACTTTTATGTAAAGCCAATTCCACTTCGGTGATAATAAAAATGTCGCCGATATTAGACCCCCGGTAAGTGAAGAGTATCTTTTCAACCGGGAAACGCTCAATTTTACCCAAGCCGGAGATCCCGGTTAAACTCTTAATAATACGGGAAATACTTTTATCCTTAGTCCCGGCATTACCTTTTACCGCTCCACCCATTGTCCCGGGTATCCCCCAGAGAAACTCAGCCCCGGCCAGGTTATTGGCGCGGCAATATGACAACAACTTTGGTATCGTCACCGCTCCGCCAACGAATAAAGAATTGCCCTTCTTTTGTATTTTGGCGAACCCGGGACCAAGCTTGATAACGACACCCTTCAGTGTCTGGTCGTGTACCAGGATATTGGAACCACTGCCAAGAACATAATATTTCATTTTTTTCGCACGGATGTATTCCAGCCGCTCTTGCAGTTCAACGATCGAATTAACAATATAAAAATGCTGAGCTCTTCCCCCGATATGGAACGTAGTTAGGTTCTTCAACTCCATAAGTTATCCTTAAAAAAGATGGTTATAGGTAAAGGTTGTAGAGGTAGGTATGGAAGTATGTCTAAAGTTTGTGGTTTAGAGACTAGCACCAACAGACCTTAGACCAAACCTACCTCTAAAACTTACACCTTAGTACTATTTCTTGAAGCACTGGCTAACTGCTCTAATAACTCTTCCCCGGTCTTCCAGACATCCCCGGCTCCCAGGGTCAGGACCAGGTCGCCAGACTTTACGTAAGTGGCCAGGAAATCTACTGCTTCCTTGCGTCCGGGCAAATGCCGGACTTTATTATAACCGTTCTTTTTTATAGTATCGATCAGCAACTGGGCATCAACACCGGGAATGAATTTTTCCCCGGCAGAATAAATATCCAGGACGAAAAGTTCGTCAGCCTGGCCAAAAACTTTGCCAAACTCCTCGATCAGCAGTCTGGTCCTGGAAAAACGATGCGGTTGGAACACGACCACCAGACGCCCTTTCCAATACCGCTTGATCGCATCCAGGGTAGCCCTGATCTCGGTCGGATGGTGCCCATAATCATCCATAACCACGATCTTATTGATCTCTCCTTTTAACTGTAACCGCCGGACCACGCCCCTGAATTCGCTCAATCCTTCTTTAATTACTTCAAAAGGCACGCCCAACTCCAATCCGACGCCAATAGCGGCCAGGGCATTATACACATTATGCAATCCCGGCACCTGCATTTTAATTTGCCCCAGGGTATTTTCATTATAAACCACTTCAAACTGGGTGCCAAAACCGGAAAACTCAATGTTTTGAGCGATCAAGTCGTGATTACTTATGTGGTTCACTGCCAAACCATAGGTGATATACCGGCGTTTGATCTGGGGTATGATCTGGCGAACGCCTGGATCATCTCCGCATACTATGGTACTGCCATAAAATGGCACTTTATTGGCAAAATCAATAAAACCCTGGTGTAATTTTTCGATCGATTTCCAGTAATCAAGATGGTCATTATCAATATTGGTTATCACGCCAATGGTCGGGGTCAGCTTCAGAAAAGATCCGTCGCTTTCGTCTGCTTCCGCCACCAGGTATTCTCCCTGTCCCAGCTTGGCATGACTGCCGATATTATTCAGTTTGCCGCCAATAATAGCAGTCGGATCCAGGCCGCCCTTGGCCAGTACCAGAGCCACCAGTGAAGTCGTCGTGGTCTTCCCGTGCGTGCCGGCTATGGCCACGCCATATTTAAGCCGCATGAGCTCAGCCAGCATTTCTATCCTCGGGATAACCGGAACTTTATCACGAATAGCCGCGGTTACCTCTACATTGCTGACATCGATCGCTGTAGAAACCACTACAACATCGGCATTTTTAGTATTTGATTCCCGATGACCGATGAAAATTTCCCCGCCTAATGACTTGAGCCGGTTGATAGTTTCAGTTTCTTTCAAGTCAGATCCGGAAACCTTGTACCCCAGGTTGAGTAATACCTCCGCTATGCCGCTCATCCCTGAGCCGCCAATACCGACAAAATGAATATGCTGGAACTTTTTAAACATAACTACCCCAATTCTTAAATACAAATTCTAATATCGAAGCTCTAAATACTAAATAAATTAAAAAATCAAAATTAGGATGTCTTAAAGATAGCATTCGTTTAGAATTTAGAGCTTTGAATTTCGTATTTGTTTAGGATTTCTATATTAGTGCTTCGAATTTATTAAGTCATAGGATTTAGAGCTTGTATTTCAGAAATTACCTTTACGATATTCTCCGCTGCTTGCGGCTGGGCTAGTTTCCTGGCCGCGGCAGACATGTGCTCCATGACTGTCTCGTTCTGTATTATTTCTATGATATTATTAGCCAGGATAGCGCCATTCAAATCCTGATCCAGGATCATTCTGGCGGCGCCCGCTCTTACCAGCACTTCAGCATTGATCCGCTGATGATCTTCCGCGGCAAAGGGATATGGTATCAATATCGACGGTAAACCCAAAAAAGCCAACTCAGACAAGGTGGCCGCCCCGGCCCTGGCTATAACCAGGCTGGCTTTAGCATATGCTTCCTGCATATCATGCAGGTAAGAGGAAAGCAGGACGTCGAAATTACGTTCCCGGTAGCTATCTTCCACCAGGGACAGGTCTTTGGTCCCGGTTAAATGAGTAATACTTATATGCGACCGCACTGCTGCCAGCCGGTCCAAGGCATTGATCATAGCCATATTAATACTGTGCGCTCCCTGGCTGCCGCCGAATATTAAAATATTTTTTAACGGTTTGTTTTCCGCGGACACGCGCGCGGCGATCATCTCCGGCCGCAGAGGATTCCCGGTGACAATTGCTTTTGACTTGAACTTTGCCAGATAAGCGATCGACTCTTTGAAACTGAGGCAAATTTTCACTGCCTTCTTAGCCAGGAACCTGGTAGCTTTCCCAGGCAGGCAATTCTGTTCATGCAACACTACCGGGATATTATTCTGCCGGCCAGCCAGGGCGACAGGCAAAGAAAGATAATTCCCCATGGCCAGGATGACATCCGGCCTGAAACTGGCCAGAATATTCCTGGCTTGTCCCAATCCTTTTATAAAATTGATACTGAATTTTATCAGGCCACTGATACTCTTTTTTAATCCGACGCCGGCGATAGTGGCAAAGGCCAATTGATATCTGGAAACAATTTCTTTTTCCAGATCCTTATCCCGGATCACTATTAATACCTGCTGGCCCTGTTCCCTTAATTTATTGGCCACGCTAATACCCGGGTACAAGTGCCCGCCAGTGCCGCCAGCTACGATCAGAACCCGCATAAAACCTCACAATTTAAATACTAATATCTAATTTCTAAATTCCCCCCTGCTGATCCAGATTTATCGGGATCAAAGACGCGGGGACAGGTAAACAAATCCAAATTTCAAAATTAAAATGTTTAAAACAGAGAATTTGTTTAGAATTTGTTCTTTATTTTACGGTTTGTCGTGATATATTCAACAAGATCCCGATACTGGCCAGGGTAAAAGCCAGGTTGGAACCGCCATAACTGACCAGGGGCAAGGGTAATCCTTTGGTCGGGAACAAAGCGCAAGATACCCCAATATTAATGATTGCCTGCAAGACAATCATTAAAGTGATCCCTCCCGCCAGCATACTGCCAAACAAGTCAGGCGCGTGAAAAGATATCTTCATCCCGCGCCAGGCAAAGATGAAGAACAGCACAACCACGCTTAAAGCTCCGATAAATCCCAGTTCCTCGCCAATGATGGGAAATATAAAATCTGTATGGGCGGCCGGCAAATAAAGCAATTTTTGCTTGCTATTACCCAGGCCCATGCCTAAAAACCCGCCGGAACCAAGAGCGATCAATGACTGTATGATCTGGTATCCTACATTTTGCGGATCCGCCCACGGATCAAAAAAAGCCATAAGACGGCGCATACGATACGGTTTACTGACAACCAGATAACCAAATACCGGGATAACCATGGCGATCAGACTGACCAGGTACCAGGTACTTAACCCGCCCACAAAAAGCATGCCCAGGCAAACTACGCCCAGACTGACGCTGGTACCCATGTCAGGCTCGATCAGGATCAAGCCGCAAATGAGTCCTATCACCATTAAGATCGGAGCCACGCCTTTTATCATTTTAGACATTTTACTCTGCTTGCGGTCCAGATAATCGGCGATATAGATGAGCAGGCTGATCTTGGCCAGTTCTGACGGCTGGAATCTGAGCGGACCCAGGCTGATCCAGCGCTTGGCCCCGCCTATTTCCCGGCCGAATATACCGGTCAGGACCAATACCAGCAGGATAACAGAGGTTATGATCAGGACCCTGGAATAGCGCTGTAATACATGGTAATCGGTTTTTATGAGCATAAAAAAAACAACGAAGCCAACCAATGCCCACAACATCTGCTTCTGGAAAAAATACCAACTGTTATTATATTGCTGCGTGGCGAAAATAGCGCTTGAAGAATAGATCATTACCAAACCTAAAATGACCAACGCTACAGTAACCACGAACATATGCAGATCAGGATGATGGAACTGGTGAAGTTGCTTCATATAAGGCCTTTAAAGTTTTTTCACTTCTTCTTTGAAAATCCGGCCGCGCTGTTCATAATTCTTGAACATATCAAAACTGGCACAAGCCGGAGACAGCAAGACAGTATCTCCGGGACAAGATAGTTTGTGCCCCAGTTTTACCGCTTCAGCCAAGCTGCTGACATCATAAGTACTGGTCAATGGCCCTAATTCTTTCTTGATCTTATTCTTCGCTTCACCTAGAACAATGAGCGCTTTTACTTTGCTATGGACCAGCTTGGCCAGCGGCCGATAGGGGCTTCCTTTATCCCTGCCACCGGCGATCAATATTATATTCCCGGGAAAACTCTCCAGGGCTTTCACTGTGGAATCAACATTGGTGCCCTTTGAATCATTGACATATTTTACTCCCCTGACTGTCTTGACCAATTCCAGCCGATGTTCTACGCCGCGGAAAGTTCTCAGCGTTTTCCTCATACTGGACAGCGGTACTTTTCCCAGTATCCCGCAGGCAATAGCGGCCAGGGCATTTTCCAAATTATGCGGACCAGGGATACCTAATTCTGTTGTTTTAATTATATTCTGCGCCCGTCCTTCCAGTCTCGCAACAATACTACCATTCTTGACAAACACTCCTCTTAGCAATATTTTCTTACGGGAGAAAAACACCACTTTCGCCTTGATCCTGCCGGCGCTTTTCCGGCTGACCGGGTCATCATAATTAATTACCGCGTAATTATCTTTCTCCTGATTGACGTAAATCTGCTTCTTCGCCCGCGCGTAAGCGGCAAAACCAGGATACCGGTCCAGATGATCAGGAGTAATGTTCAACATTACGGAAATATGCGGCCGGAAATTAACTATGTTCTCCAGTTGGAAACTGCTGATCTCCGCTACTACGACTGAGCGCAGGCTGCTCTGGTCGGCGATCGCGGAAATTGGACGGCCGATGTTACCGCAAACCAGCGTTTTATTGCCGGCCTGGCGGAACATTTTCCCGACCAGGCTGGTAGTCGTAGTCTTACCATTGGTGCCGGTAATCGCTATGACCTGGCCGGCTAAATAGGTATAGGCTATTTCTATTTCACTGAGGACAGGAATATTACGTTGACGGGCTTTTTGCAGTATGGGCAGGTCTGAACGGATCCCGGGAGAAATAACGATATAATCAGTGCCAGTCAGCAGGGCAACCGGATGTCCGCCGGTCTTAACAATGACCCCTTTGCGCCGCAAAGGAGCCAGCTCTTTAACCGGCAATGGCTTGGCGCCATTATCGCTGATAGTGATGCGAGCGCCTTTTTTCAGCAATAAAACGGCGCATGCTATGCCGCTGCGGGCAGCTCCTAATATTAAAACTCTTTGGCCGCTGAATGCGAACACTATATTTCTATCCTTATCTTAGCTTTAAAGTGGCAAAGGCCAGGAAGGCCAGGATAATGCCCACGATCCAGAACCGGACCACTACTTTCGGTTCAGACCATCCTTTTAATTCAAAATGATGATGGATCGGGGCCATTTTAAAGATACGTTTGCCCCGTAGCCGGAACGAACCGACCTGCAAAATAACCGACATCGCTTCCAGCACGAAAATACCGCCGACCAGGGCCAACAGCACTTCATGTTTGATACACACCGCGATAATACCCAAGGTCCCTCCCAGGAAGAGCGAGCCGGTATCCCCCATAAAGATCTCCGCGGGATACGCGTTGTACCAGAGGAAGCCCAATCCGGCGCCGATCATGGCGGCCAGGAAAACAGCGAGCTCGCCAGTACCGGGAGCGTAGATGATTCTCAAGTATGAGGCAAATTTGAAGTTACCGGCGACATAGGTCAAAGCGGCATAGGTCAAAGCGGCAAAGATAATATTGCCGATAGCCAACCCGTCCAGACCATCAGTCAGGTTAACCGCGTTGGAGGCGCCGACGATCATCAGGACGACAAAAGGTATATAAAAGTACCCTAGGTCAAGCATCTTGATCAGAGGCACATTCACTTTAGTAGTATAGTTCGAGTTCACCGGGAACATGTATAAATAGCAGGCTACGATCAGGGCCAGGACGATCTGTCCCAGCAGTTTATAATTAGCTGAAAGCCCGCGGGGGTTTTTCTTGACCAGTTTAAGGTAATCATCATAGAAACCGAGTAACCCCAGCCAGAGAGCGGCAAAAAGGCCGATTATAATAAAGCGATTATTGACGCGAGCCCAAAGCAGGGTGCTGAAAACCATGGAAACCAGGATAATGACCCCGCCCATAGTCGGGGTTCCTTCTTTTTTTAAATGCGTTTGCGGCCCGTCTGTGCGGATGTGCTGGCCGATATGGAAGTTCCTTAACTTGCGGATAATACCGGGAGTTATTAATAAGCTGACGATCAAAGCGGTTAAAGCTGCCCCGACTGAACGGAACGTAATATACTGAAAAACATTAAACACGCTAAAAAGGTTATGTAATGGATACAGCAGATGATAAAACATGCCATCCTCTATTTATGCAGAATACCAGCTACTATCTTTTCCAGGTGCAGGCCATGGGAGGCTTTAAACAATATCACATCCCCGCGGCGCATATTCGCTTTCAGTGAATTTAAAAGCAATTGCTCCTCGCCTGTGTTAAAACGATTTATTTTTTCCAGGGGAAGACCAGCTTGCAGAGCCGCCTGGGCCAGAAGCTGGCTTTGTGGCCCTATTGTATATAGCATATCGAGGCCCAATTGTCCAATAATTTCCCCTATTGCCGCGTGCTTTTTGCCGCTTTCCTGACCCAGCTCCAGCATATCGCCTAAAACAGCGATCTTTCTCCTGTCGCAGGAAAAACTTTCCAGGGTATGCAAAGCCGCTTTCATGGAATCAGGGTTGGCATTATAGCTGTCATCCAGGATAGTCAGGCCCTTTTTCTTAACCATTCTCATCCGTCCAATTACAGCGTGGAAAGCAGACAATCCTTGCACTATATCAGCCAGCGGTATCCCTAAGGCCAAACCCGTACTGGCCGCGGCCAGGGCATTATAGACATTATGTTGGCCCAGGGTGTTGAGGATTATTTTCCGTTTTTGGGAGCCATTGGATATAATAAAAAGTATTTTATTTTTATCAGGCTGGCTGGTTATTTTAGAGGCCATTACTTTAGCTTTATGGATCACCCCGAAAGTTATTACTTGCCTGGAGATGATTTTTATCTTTTTTTTCAGCCAGGGATCATCACTGTTCAAGACAGCGATACCAGCCGGGCTAATATTCCAGATCAACTCCATTTTCGCGCGTAAAACCGTCGGCAAGTTCTTAAGCTCTTGCAGGTGGGAATGCCCGATGCACGTGATCACACCGATAGTCGGCCTGGCTATCCTGGACAACGTGTCTATTTCACCCAAAGCTGAAGTTCCCAGCTCCAAGATGGCAACCTGGTGCTTTTTGCGCAGCTGCAATATAGTCAGGGGCAAGCCGATCTGGTTATTGAGATTCCCGGGAGTGACCAGGACGCGATAACGGCGTGATACGATTTGGCCGATCATTTCCTTGGTCGTAGTCTTACCATTGGAACCGGTGATAGCTACTACCGGTATATCAAATTTTTGGCGATACGCCGCGGCGATCTGCTGTAAGGCCAACAAACTATTTTTAACAATTATCACAAATACCAATTTACGCATGAGAACCGGGGCAGGCTGCTTTTCACAAATTAGGCCAGACGCCCCCTTTTGCACTGCCGCTCCTAAAAATTCATTAGCGTCAAAATGAGGCCCTTTGAGCGCCAGGAAAGTATTGCCTTTTTTTAATTGCCTGGTGTCAGTGCAAAGATCAGGCAAATAAAGAGCGGCACTTCCTTTTAACAAAGTGCCGCCAGTCGCTCTTGTGATCTCCTGTAGGGATATTTTTTCCATGTATATTCTCTCAACGCTTTTTTAAGATTTGCCTGGCTGTTTCCCGGTCATCAAAATGGACCACTTTATCTTTAAATATCTGGTAATTTTCATGGCCTTTCCCGGCAATCATCACCAGGTCATCAGGTTGGGCCATTTCCAGCGCTTTTAGCAAAGCTTCGTGCCGGTCAAGAATAATGGCATAATTAGTTTTACCCGCTTTCTTGATCCCGATCTCTATATCCAGGGCGATCTTTTCCGGATCTTCGCCCCGGGGATTATCACTGGTAACAATACAATAATCGCTCAAGGTGGAAGCTACCTGTCCCATCAAAGGACGCTTGGTGCGATCCCGGTCACCACCGGCGCCAAACACGGTGATCAATCTTTTAGGATGTAATTCACGGGCCGCGGTCAGGACGTTGAATAAAGCATCATCCGTATGGGCATAGTCTACCACAACAGTGAATTTTTGTCCACATGCCACCAGCTCAAATCTGCCTGGCACGATCTTAACGCTGGCTAGTCCCTTGATAATAGTTTCCGGCGGTATCCCCTGGCTGATCGCCGCCCCTATCGCGGCCAGGGCATTATAAACATTATGTTTGCCAGTCAGGTATAACTTGACTGGATACTTTTTCTGGTTGATCAGGCATAAGAAGGTAGTTATGCCCGGGGCCAGTTTTACTTCTTCCGCTCTTAAAAAAGCGTTCTTTTCATTGATCCCATAAGTAAGGACCTCAACTCCCGCCGGTATAAGCTCCAGCAGTTTCGGGCCAGCGGGATCATCGATATTTATGACCGCGCTGGTCTTTCCTTTTTTACGCTGGTTTTTAGCCAATCCGGTAAAGAGCCTGGCTTTGGCGGCTAAATAATGCTCAAAATCCTTATGAAAGTCCAGATGGTCCCTGGTTAAATTGGTAAAAACAGCCACATCATATTCACATCCCTCTGTCCGGTTCAATTCCAGGGCATGGGAAGACACTTCCATCACTACATAGTCAAACTTCTGTTTGACCATCTCAGCCAGAAATTCCTGCAAATCGCTAGCCTGGGGGGTGGTGGTCGGCGCTGGCAGGACTTTCTGGCCTAGACGGTATTCTATAGTCCCTAAGACACCGGTATGCTGTCCATGTTCCTGTAATATGGCCTCCAGCATATAGGTGATAGTGGTTTTACCGTTAGTCCCGGTAATACCGATCACTTTCAACCTATCAGATGGATAATTATAGATCTTAGCCGCTATTTTAGCTAACGCGCTTCTGGTATTATCCACCTGGATAAAAGGCACTTTTAATTCCATGGCTGGTTTTTCCTGGCTAACAATCGCCACAGCTCCCTTTTCCAGGGCTTGCGCTATATACTTAGTCCCGCTTTCCTTGAAACCCTCTATACAGACAAATATATAGCGATTATGCTTATTTTGAACCTTACGTGAATCATACGTTACCCCATTCACTTCTATACCATTAACCGTACCAAATATTTCCTGTACATCAATTGTCGCTAATACTTCTCTGAGTAACATGCAAAACGCTCCATATTCTATATTTTTTTGGTACTGGCTAATAAAGGTGCTTTGGCCGGTATATTCAGGTAACGCATAATATCCCTGGCCACATTGGCAAAAACCGGCGCACAGACGCTGCCACCCCAATATATTTCTTTTGGTTCATCAATTATCACCAGGATCGTCACTTCCGGGTCATCAGCCGGCAGATAACCGACAAAACTGGCCACATATTTCGAACTGGAATATTTCCTGATACTGGGATCGATCTTTTGCGCGGTTCCTGTCTTACCCGCGATATCATAGCCTTTTACCTGCGCCATTGATCCGGTACCGCGATCCACGACCCCCTTCAGTATCTCGGTCAAGGTTTTCGCTGTTTCCGGAGAAATAACCTTCCTTACTATTTGCGGGTTATATTCCTTGATAATGGCGCCATTTTTATTACGAATAGCCTTGACTATCATCGGCTGCATCAATACCCCGCCATTAGCCACGGCATTGACCGCGTTCAGTATCTGGAGTGGAGTAACACCTATCTCCTGTCCGAAGGAAATACGGCCCAGTGAAATACTGGACCAGTCTTTCGGCTTACGCAATAAACCTTGTGTTTCTCCCGGTAAACCAATGCCGGTCATACTGCCGAAACCGAACATCTTGGAATAATAGTAAAGTTTTTCCCGGCCGATCTTGTCAGCTACCTTGGCTGTACCGATATTTGAGGACCTCTCTATAACCTGGGCGAAGGTTAACCAGCCCTCTTTTTCATGGTCCCTGATAAAGGTCGGCCCTACTTTGTAGGAGCCATTTTCACAGAAATAGCGGTCTTCCGGCTTAGTCACCCTCTCTTCCAAGGCAGCCGCGGCTGTCACTATTTTAAAAGTAGAGCCTGGTTCATAGAAATCAGTAATGGCCCGGAGACGCATTTCATCGATACTGCTTTCCTTCACCTTTTGATAGGAAAAGGTAGGCCGCCCGGCCAGGGCCAGGATCTCCCCGGTCTTTGTTTTCTCCACAATAATAATGGCATTCCGCCCGCTATATTGGGCCCAGGCAGCATCCAATTCACGCTCAGCGATATACTGGATAGTTTTATCAATGGTCAGGATAAGATCATTGGAATTATTGCTGGTATAACATGTTTCCGTATCATTCAGCACACTGCGGCCTTTGGCATCTTTGCCTTGGATAATAAAGCTCGATTCTCCTTTAATGTACCCATCATAAAACTTTTCTATGCCAGTCAAGCCATCATTATCAATACCAACAAATCCGAGTAATTGGTTGGCCAAATGTTCATCAGGATAGCATCGTTTGCTTTCTTTGACAAAATCCACTCCCTTTAAATTATAAGATTTGATCGCCCTGGCTTGCTCTGTTTCTATTTTGCGGGCGATCCAGACAAAATACTTTTCAGACTTCAGTTTTTCTTTAACCACTTCCTGGTCCAGGTCAAGAACCCTGGCCAGCTTAGCCGCTGTTTCCGGTATGTTTTCAATTTGCCGCGGAAAAGCGCAGACTGAATCGACATCAATGCTTAAGGCCAACTCCCGGCCCTGGCAATCGAAAATAGTACCCCGCTTCGGCTTAATTTCCACCGTCTGGATATACTGCTTTTCTTTCAGGCCGGTAAATTTACGGTACTGCAACACTTGCACGAAATAGAGACGGCCTACTACGCCAAAGAACAGCAGTAAAACGCAAAAAGCGACTAAACCTGCTCGTTTACGGGACATTGCTCATTTCTCCAGATAGATGATGTTTTCTGGCGGCGGGTTGACCATTTTTAACCGTTCTTTGGCTATCTTTTCAACCCGTTCCAGAGAACCAAGATTATTTAATTTCATGCGTAAGGACCGGTTATCATTCTCACGTTCTTCGATTTGCAATTTTAACTGGCTAATGCCATAGCCGAATTTTACTACCTGTATTTGCTGCCAGACATATATCAACGCGGTACAAAACAGTAATACCAGGAACAAAAAACGGTGCAAGGTGCCGCGATTAATTCTTTGCGCCATTGGCTATCCTCTCCGCGGCCCTCATTTTCGCGCTGCGCGACCGGGGATTTTGCGCTACTTCTTCATCTTGTGCCAATAACGGCTTTTTGGTCAGGATACTGATCTCCGCGGCATGCCCGCAGACGCAAACAGGCAATTTTGGCGGACATATACAGCCCTTGCTAAACTCAATCAGGGTATTCTTGACGATCCGGTCTTCTAAAGAATGAAAGGAGATCACCACTATCCTGCCCCTTATCTTTAAATATCGTATAGCTGTGGATAAAGCTGGTTTTATTATAGAAAGTTCATTATTAACGGTAATCCGCAACGCTTGGAACGTCCTGGTCGCCGGGTGAATGTTTTCCGGCCACTTACTGCGGGGAATGCTGCCAGCTACGATCCTGGCTAAACTGGCTGTGGACTCTATGCGCCCGAGATCGCGAGCTTCGCCAATATTCCCGGCGATCTTTCTCGCCCACCGTTCCTCGCCATAATCTTCAATGATCTGTTCCAAGTCCTTGAGGTCCATTGAGTTCACCAGGTCAGCGGCAGTCACTCCATGGCTGCGGTCCATTCTCATATCTAACGGGCCATCCTGCTTGAAACTGAAGCCTCTTTCAGGCTCATCTAACTGCCGGCTGGAAACTCCCAAGTCAAATAGAATCCCATCTATTTCTTTGACCTTTCTTTGATCAAGGATTCTGGAAAGGTCTCTAAAGTTAGCCTGTTCCAGGATGAGGTTCCTTTTTCCCTGGAAAAGTTCTTGGCAATGCTCAATTGCGGACTGGTCTTGATCCAATCCGATAAGCAAGCCATTGCTACCGACTTTTTCCAACACTTTCTGGGCATGACCTCCACCTCCAATAGTAGCGTCTACATAAACGCCACCTTTTTTGATATCCAGCAGCGTAATAGCTTCCTGCGGCATAACTGGCTGGTGGTACATTTAAATACCCAATTCGGTCAGTTTTTCGGCTATATGTTCATATTTTGGTTTAGCTGTTTTATAGAACTTGTTCCATTTTTGCGTATCCCAGATCTCGATCCGGTTGATCACGCCGATCACCGTCGCTTGTTTCCTGATCACGGCGTATTCTTTCAATATTTTAGGGACCAGGATACGGCCCTGGTCATCAACATCACAATCCTGCGCGCCGGAGGCAAAAAGCCTGATGAAAGACCTGGCTTCAGGTTTGGTCAGGGGCAAGGCATTCAGTTTTTCAGTGATCTGCTGCCATGTTTCCTTGGTAAACAAAAACAAGCAACTCTCCAAGCCACGGGTCACGATGAATTCCTGCTGCCCATGACGGAACTTTGCCGGGATAAACAATCTATTTTTTTCATCTAATGAATGTTCGTACTGCCCGATGAACATATGGTTATTATCCCCCACTTTCCCCCACTATGATATTATCACTCTGGGCTTTTCTTGTCAAGTATTTTTGTTAATTAAATTACGCGGATTATTAGAACAGGATTTCGCGGATTAAAATAGAAAAAAGCTGGTGAATATTTCCACCAGCTTTTCAGTTTAAATTGTTATACCTAATTACCTAAATAAGGAAGGATCTATTATCGCTCTCATGTCAGTACCTTACTTCTTTACTCCGTACCCAAAACTATATGTACTGTTAACGGCACCTATATTTCCCTATTGTCAATAAAATACTATGCAACTATGTCCCTTAGCTACTTGAATGCTTTCAAATCTATCCCTCATATTATGGTGATATTGTTATCCCGTCAGAATATCCTACCGCGCTCCACAATCCAGAACAATTTTTCGCTTTAACGCTAAAATAGTATTTCTTCCCAGCTATCAGATTTAAATCTTTCGCCGTAACCTCGGCTACCGTACCAGTAGCAGTCCAGCCGCGAATAACAGTGCCATTAGTCTTATTCTGCGTAATCCGGTACTGATATTGGGTAATGCCTGATTCTAAGTCTACAGCGCTCCAGCTAGCATGCAAGGTAGTGGTACTGACCGTGACACTGCCGTCATCAACTACCACCGGAGTACTCGGCGCAGTGGCGTCCACTATGATGCCATTTGAATAGCCGGTTGCGCTCCACAACCCAGCCCCATTTCTCGCTTTAACACTGAAATAGTAATTCCGGCCATTCTGTAACGTTAGTCCGGATACAGTCACTGATGTAGTAATCCCGGTGGAAGTCCAATCCTTTACAATTACCCCGGTCGGAGTATCTACCGTGATAATATATTGGTATTCCACTATCCCTGATTGACTATCAGAAGAGGAAAAACTGGCAGTTAATTGATTTGTTGAAGTCGTAAAACTGCCACTATCAGTCACTTTCGGAAGCGTAGCCGGAGTGGTATCCACCTTAATCCCATCTGAATATCCCTCCGCGCTCCAGACGTTTACTCCATTCATGGCTTTTACCCCGATAAAGTAGGTCTTCCCGCTCGTCAAGTTTAATCCAGCAGCCGTAACTTCCGGCATTAATCCTGTAGAAGTCCAGTTCTTCAGTATGGTTCCTCTAGGAGACCCAAGCCGGATACAATATAGGTATTCAGCAAGACCTGATTCCTGATCTGCTGATGTAAAACTAGCGGCTAAAGTGTTCGTGGACGTGGTATATGCGCCGCTATCTGTTACTTCCGGCATACTAGGAGCGGTAGCATCTATCATAATACCATCAGAATAACCAATCCTGGACCATCTCCCTGCCTCATTTTTGGCTTTCACCGCAACATAATATGTTTTCCCATGTACCAGGGACAGATCAGTAATCACAGTCGAGGTAATAGCTCCTACACTGGTCCAATCCCTGACCACTGTGCCATCATAACAATCAACTAATACTCTATACTGGTATTCAACGAGACCAGATTCCTGATCAGAACTTGTCCAGGTTGCCGAGAGACTGGAAAGAGACGAGGTAAATAATCCCGCGTCAACAACTACTGGCGCGGTTGGCGGAGTCATATCTCCTAAACAATAGGAATAGACATCCCAGTTGCCATTACGATTGTCTTGCCAGGTAATGTAATCATCAGAAATCTTGGGATAACATTGGCTGGCTACGTTCGTCGCCACAGGCGCTACACCTATGTGGATATCAATATCATACATATAGATATCATAATTGCCGTTACGATAATCCTGCCAGACAACACGCTTACCAGAAATATCCGGGTGGCTTTGGCTCCCATAAGTGTTCAGTTGTATGGTCTGCTGAGTTGCCAGGTCATAAAGAAAAATATGCCAATCGCCTACCCGGTTATCCATCCAGACAATATAATTGCCGGAAATAGCAGGCTCGATCTGATCCGCTCCATCATTCGTAATTCTTGTTTCTTGACGAGTTATCAAATCCTGCATATAAATATCCCAATTACCATTCCTATCATCCTGCCACACGGCATAGTTACCATCTATTTTAGGATTGAGTTGAGTAGCATAGTCATTTGTAAGCGGCCTATACTGAGCTGTCAATAGATCGGATAGGCTTACTTCCCAACGATCGTTCAGGCAATCGGCATAAACAACCTGAGATCCAGAAATATCTACTTGCTGTGGCATTTTATGCACATACATAGGCACACAATCTTCAAAACCAGTGACTAGGTCATATCCGGCTAGGTGGCAGAAATCACCCTGTATATCCTGCCAGATAAGATAAGCAGAAGAAATAGCAGGATTGCATTGAGAGCCAGAGATGGGAGACACGATCTTTGCGGTTTTTGCAGGTATATCATACAAGAATATATCATCATTATCAGCGCTATGATCTTGCCAGGCAATATATTTCCCCGCGATATCAGGTTTTATTTGGTCAGACGATGAAAAAGTCAGCTGCTTTTCGCGCTGACCGTGTATTTGAATAGAAATATCCTTCTCAACATGATATCCGCTGGCATTAATACTGAGTTTGAGCGGAATTATGGCGAATTCAGGAGCATCCGGAGAAATAGTTATCTTCATCTTCGTTCCGGTCATAGATTGGCTCTTTAAAATCGTGCCAAAATTAACCGGGATAGGACTTACCGTAAGATATGGATCATCGCTCCATAAACTAATAGAAACATTATAGGCGTCTTGATTAAGCGCCTGCAGCGTGACCTGGCAAAAAGAACTTTCACCAGGATCAAATAAGCCGTCACCATCACCGCCAGCACCCTCTGTATAGGATATCTGTGAGGGGTAAACAACCATAGGTATAGGCATAACATTCACATTGAGCGCGGGATCACCCAGGAGATTTACTTCGTAGCCACACCAACGATTCATTCCGTTGTTGATATAAGGAATTATGTCTTCTTTGGAATCCGCGGTCATCCTGCCTACTTTCTTTATGCCCTGGTCAAAAAAAGCATTCCAGAATTGCCGGTGATAAAAGTGGCTGGCGCTATCCGTGGAATAACACGTGAACCAACCAGCCCGGGAGTTACCGAGAAAAGCTACAGCTCCTTGAGCGCTGGTCACAAAATGTTCCCCGATCGAATCTGAAGCTCCTCCTTCATTATCAAAGGCGGCTGTATCACATCCATTGGTATACATAATAAAATATTTGGTGTTAGTTAACGCCTCCACTTCATTAATTCCTAATTTCATGACGCCCCAGGGAGAGGCATGACCAAAATGATTAACCGTATGTACGCCTTTATTTAAAACAGAAATTATCTGCGAAGTCGTCCAAGTCGTATCAGGACTATCATAGAGAGTCAAGCAAGGCAAAGAACGATCAGGATCAGTCAGGAATCCTTTGGTAGTATATCCATTATCGCTCGATCCAAGGCGAATTTGTTCCAGCATTCCTGTACTATATTGCGAAAGCCCGCCGCCTCCCAAGCATTCGCCAACTGTATAATTATCTTCGGTATAGGTCTTATCTGCTGCTTCATAAGCCAGAGTTTTCCGGACAAAATTATTAATTTCCTCTACAGAATCTACCGGCGCCCTGCCAATATAAACCTCAGCCATTAAATCCACATCTTGCCCATTTTCTCCATCATTGGGCTCACCATAGAGGCCATTTCCGTTCCCGTCAAAACTACCGTCCAAACAGCCATAATAAAGATCCGCTGGAATACACATATTTGTGTACCCTGGGTCTGAAGCAATAAAGACCAATCCCCGCATCGGGACAATGGGATATTCAGATTCTCCGCCGACATTGGCGCTGTCGCTATCGCCTCCCAGCAGCACATATTTGGTACCCCACGTGGCATACGCGTCTTTTATAAAATTCCTGATCTTGGTCTGGTTATCAGTACCGCCGTCAGGCCTGGTACCATCATAGTTCGCATAAATCCAATCGGTAGTGACTATTGTCGCTAATAGCCCTTGCTGATATCTGAATATTGCCAGATCCTGAAAAGCATTAACAAAATCAGCCCGCGTAATGATCACATAAGTATACGGGAATACTGGTAGATTACCTAACATCTGGGACTGATTCAATACTGATCCAGATGGAGAAGAATAATTATTATATAAAGGCAGGTCTTCTTTGTTGTCGACCAATCTTTCAACAACCTCACGGTCTTCTGACCACCCCGTTGTCTTATTACGGATATCAGCCAAAGAACTGGTTACTCCCATGCTTTTAGCCTTTGTGTCACTGTCTGCCAAAGTAACCACAACCTTCATAGTTTTATAATATGAAATTATTCCACTTTGCGGCCTATATTCTACAGGATACAACTTTATAATCGCGATCGAATATCCCATTTTTCTTTGAGTTGGTTCACCCAACCCCCGTTGGCTCGGGAAAATCGTATCAACCTTATAAATCTCCTGCTTCGGCTGATCAAACGTCTTACGCTGCTCTATTTGACTTATTGGATACACTCTCTGTCCAGGCTCAATATTATATATCCCATCAAGAATAACTTTCTCTCCTGTAATAATTTCCACTCCAGCTACCTTTTTATCGGGCGGAATTAATAATTTTACACCTTTCATGGGGAGCACCGGTTCTCCCACCTGGCCATACGACACCGTGTCTGGTATGTCTATATGGTGAAACTCGGGGGAAAAACTGCTGCTGGTTATGGTAGGCGGTCGAAATACGACTTCTTGTATTACCAGGTTGCCCTTCGTTAGCGCAAATAACCGCGCCGGCAATAACACTACCGCCAATACTATCCAGCAATACGTGCTGCGTAACTTCCTATCACCCATAACGACCTCCCTTATAAAACCGTATGGCGCAAAACAGATTAAAACACCTATATGGAATAAAAATAAAAACCAATCATATCCAAAGATATAATTGGTTAAGCTTTAATTTCCTGTCTTCTATCTTGAAACATAATAAATCAGCTTATCTCCTATAAGGTGTTCCTAAAGCTAACTTATTATTGCTTCAATATAATTATAATAAAAATATATCATCATTTTAGCATTCTGTCAAGTGGTAAAAAACAGGATAGAACAGACGATAAGCCGAGTTTTGTTCCTCGCTCTAGCTTAAAAAAGCACCGGGGTCACCTATTTAATATTTCCATGGCATTTAATATCCCAAATTATATCTGCAAATATTTGATATTTCCTTAAATAACCATTCTGAGCCTAATAAAATTGCAGTCATATACACTAATATATATACAATATACGCAATCGTGTGCTTTTTAGGATAAATCTTTTCCCATCTCCCACTTCTAGTTAGCACTAAAACATATCCTCGCTTAATTGTTTTTATCATAGCAATTAAGAAAAACAAAAACCAACCAAACAAGAATGCCAGCAAAACGAGATTGATCAGTAACTCTGGATTATTTAGTATTTCTTCTATCATTTTAATTCCTAATAGATAATAGACTAAAGTGCAGTTAACTTTATTATCTAACCCCGCCCTTATAATCCGCCCATTTTAAATCTGACCTTGTTACTTCTTCTAATTTTTATTTTATTGAAATAACTTTGGTTTTTGGTATAGTGTCGTGCCAACCTTTAGGCCTATCGTGCCCACCTAAAAACGAAAATGCTTCAAACGGTATAAAACGGCATAGTGTTCTTGCAACCGCTTTGCCAAATGTCAATTTTGATCCATCTTCGTTTACTACTTTTGTTCCTGTTACTAATTTACCAAGAGTTCTACCAAAAAATGCTTCTTGAGGGACAAAATAGGTAAGAAATATTATTACGCCAAGCAAATATTCATTCATACTTTCAATGATATCATTCAATCCAGCTAATCCCAATATTAATCCGAAAACTATCGCAAAAATATAATAAAATATAATGTCAAGGAACATATTTCCAAGCCGCTGACCTGTTGAGGCTATCACCATTTGTTGTAAAGGCTCATCACTATTTGTTTTTTGGTTTCCAGCGTTGTTAATTTGTTCGTTCATTTTTCCTCCTTACCTTATTAACTAACAGCGTCCGCCATTACAGCACGCCCCCCAATGTCTGCTGTTGATATTTTAGCCCTGACCCCAATACCTGGTATATTTTATCATGTAGTTAAATAGGTTATGAACATTGGGGTTTTGCCTGTGCCAATTTCAAAGCCGCATCTTTGATAAAATCCAATTTCCTTAATCATACGCAATTAATACTTTCCGCGCATAATCCTTATATTCAACAAGCATTAATGAAACCAATTGATTGCCGATGCCTTTTGATTGATATTCGGGATGAACAAGCAAATAGTGAAAATATGCTGTCATGATACCATCTGAGAGGGCATTAATAAGTCCAACTAATTTATCGCCATCCCAAGCAGAAATCACTTTGTCAGAATTTCTAATGGCAATTTGCAACTGATCAGGATAATTTCCTGATGACCACTGAACAGAAAGAAAAAGGTCTTGTAATTGCTTTTTATCAAATTCTTTTGTATTTGAATATTTAATATTTATATCTGTCATGAGTATACCCCGTATGCTATTTTGCTTTTTGCTGCCTCTCCCAAATATACAGCTCATCGGCTAATGCATAATATCAATGAAGAACCGTATTATCGCTCTTATGTCATTACTTTACTTCTTTACTCCGTCCCCCATTATTCTTCGTCCATACCTTATGACCTGACTCCGTCCCCTATTTTTCTATATTTGCTATTGAGCTTGTTTTTAGAGCACTGTGTTTATTATCCTTGAAAGAACGTCGTCGTAATATTCCATTAATCGAAGGTCTCCATATACCTTTCCCTTCAAACAACCCGGAAGATCCACGTCGTCCAGAAGTATAGGAATGACTTTAATACGCTTACCTTCAATTTCTTTAGTCATTGCTATGTCCAACTCCTTTGCAACCCATGGTGAATTAACAGAACTCTTGGAGACCAACACAATTACATAATCTATGGTATCAATCGCTTCGCTGATCCTCCCAATGAGAGAGTCACCGAGTTTCATTTCCCGTTCATAAAGCCAGGCGTTTATTCCCTTCAACTTGAAGTCGTCGGCCAACTTTCTAGCAATAGTTTTATCATTACAATTATAGCACACAAATATTTGGTGACATGCTCTGGAAAGTTTAAAAACCAATCCAATGTAATCAATATCCCATCTTACGTAATTTCCAATGGTAATGGAAACCTTCTGTTCGAGAGTATTTTCAAGTTTGTCCTTAAGAATTGGCCAAGCGTTTACTGTTTGACATTTAGATATCTGAGAAATTTCGGGAAAATCAACTGGTAAGGGAACTCGATGGAAATAATCCGAATGTTCTGGTGGTTTAACTCTAAGACCAAATCCATCCACCACTTTATGGTTTACCGATATTTCCACTCTAGAATCGTAAGTTTTAGAATGTAAACCCCCGAAACGGCGTAGACACGCAACAACAAGGTATCCGCTATCGAAAAAACGTAAAGTATCTGCATCCAATGGGATACTCCAAATAGCGGTTGTTTTAGAAATAGACTCCATATCTTTACTATCAGCTGCACCTAGTATGACAGTTGAATCTCCATAGAAGCTCGTCAAAGGATGACCTTCCGTCGCTGGCGCGGTACCTGCTACACCATTCACCAGACGCAATTGCGATCCAAGCATAAATGAAGAATTCCAAGCCGATTGCTCTTTAACCATACGATGGAATGCCTTTCCGCTCTATTGTTCGCGCTCATTATTGGCAAACCCGTTGAGGGTGAGCCATAGGTTGAAATGCGTTTTCGATCAGAATTTAAGATCATCAAGCGCTCGATCAAGACTTCGTTGCTCTTCACGCTCCAAATGGTTATGCTTAGCTTCTTGCTGAGCGACTTTTTTTAAGTACTCGCGATACTGTGCGTTTGCATTTTGGACGTCTTGCTTCAAGTCTTTGAGATGGTACTTAGCAATTTCATCTGGAACACAATGAACAACCACGCAGTTGCCTTCAATCCATGCGCGCCGCCACATGGTGTGCCGAGGAAACTGTCGCTCAGCATCAAAATACTCGACCCACTCTGATGGGGGATACTGCGAAAGTTTCAAGTAGACATTGTACAACGCTTTTGCATCGTCGGGTTTGTACGTCTTGTTCTTGTCTCTATCGATAATTCTGACATCATCGAACCCTTCCAGAGTCATAACGGGCTCGCCAAAAGAGTGTATATCAGCGGGCGCAACTGCCCCTCGTGCCTCTTCGTGCGATACTACGAGTCCCAACGAAGTAGGCGGCTGTTTTGAATATGCTGTTGGCTTAGATATATCCAACACCCGGAAGAGTTGCTCAAGCGGAACGTCAAAGTTCTCTGGATTGGTAAAATCAGCATAGAGCTTATCTCGTAGAAAGAGCGGGATCTCGCATTTCTCTTTCAAAATCGGCAAAATACGAACTTTGCAGTCTGAAAGTTCCTTGGTCATTGCCATCTTGAGTTCCGACATGACCCACTCCGAATTCACAGATTCGTTTGAAAGTACAACAGCGATGAAATCTGCATCATCAATAGCTAGGCTGATCTTCTTGATTAGCGAATCGCCAACCCGAATCTCGGCTTCGTCAATCCATACTTGCACGCCATTAGCCTGGAGTTCGCTAGCAAGCTTGCGGGCGAATGCCTTGTCCCGCGAACTATGACTTAAGAACACTTTTTTCATTTTCCATCCTTATCTATGTTAAAAAACTTTAGGTCCCGAAGAGATTGAATTTTATAAGTGTAAAATTAGCCAACTTAGCTTCTACTATTTTATCGGTGATAGACCACTTTCCGCTAAATAGGGGCCTACGTTCCTTAGGCGACAACATACGCACGACAGATTTATCTACCTCGAATTGTGTGTAATTATATTTTTCAACGCCACGTTGGACGTCGCATAAATCACGCATTCCAATGAACATATCCTCCTCACGATTGTCTAGACGACAACATAAGGGAACATCTCTTGAGTCGCAAGTTAATTCGAAAATTAAAAAGATATAGCGCTTGTTACGTTCCTTATCATGAAAGAAAATCGTTGGAATGCTTCTTTTCTGCGATTCAATAAATAGACCAGAAATTTCCTTCATGTAATTGTGCAGGCGAGCTTTAACATCGTATATAATCATACCGTCTTGTGTCAGTGTACACTCATTCTTTTTGAAATTACCGCAAAGTAGCGTAGAGCACTGCCCTATCTTGGTTCCGTGATCTTTGTCAGACCGCGTAACAACTCCCACCCGCCTTGCCTTTGGATCTAATAGGACGAAAGCTTCCTTCAAAACTATGACATCCTCTTTTTGCTTCTCGCTGATTGGTCCGTATCTGGTCACGTCAAGAATGACTGGAAGTGTCAATCCATTAAGACGATCCAAAGGCAAATCAGCTATCTTTATATAGGATCTTAATTTAATCACTGAACACCCCAACGATCTTTAGATATAAAGAATGCACGTTTTAGTTTATTTTTGTATGCTAACATATAACATAACAAATTAATGTTTTAAGATACGTTGCTTAATTACAAGCCAGTATATTAATTAATCCAGGTATTATACAAATAACTATGATTTATATTTTTAGGCGAAACAATGAATGAGTGACGAAGTCCCGATGGACA
Organism: bacterium; assembly: GCA_028712365.1. Classification (GTDB taxonomy): domain Bacteria; phylum CAYTYR01; class UBA6262; order UBA6262; family UBA6262; genus UBA6262. The sequence goes on along the minus strand of JAQTQE010000004.1, from coordinate 3,809 downwards.
TCGGGATTGGAGCGAATGAAGCAGTTGCAGCCAAAAAGAATAATTCGTAGTAGCAAAGGACCCTTACTCAGAGACTTGAACAGGATAGAACAGACGATAAGCCGAGTTCTGTTCCCCGCTGAACTTACGCGCAACGGGGTGATGATCATTTGTCTGGTCCCGATGTCACCAACGGGATCTAGCGACCAACTTCTCTATTATCCCTCAATTTCTCTTGGGATATGAGCGGGCAGCTCACAAGAGGTCTCTTTGCAGAAGCCTCTTAAATAGAACCTTTAGTCTTGCACCAGGTGGGGTTTACCCGCCCGGCACATTTCTGTACCGGACCGTGAGCTCTTACCTCACGTTTTCACCCTTACCTCGTTGTAGAGCAACGGTAGGCGGTAATTTTCTGTGGCACTTTCCGTGTCCGACTTACGTCGGACCCCTCACGTTATGAGGCACCCTGCCCTCTGGAGCTCGGACTTTCCTCCCTGGTCCCGGCTCACGCCGGGATTACAGAGCGATCATCTTGTCCATTCTATCCTGTCAAATATCATTACTGTCCAAATTAGCTCAACGAATATATTAATAAATTAGTTTCCCGTATTTATTCCGTCGGCAAACGAGATTTCGCGGATTACAAAACAAATTACGCGGATTTAAATCTTAAAATATTAATTTTGATTTTCGATATTGATACTTTTCTATTTACCATCCAGGGCTTCATTGGCCAGTTGGTCAGCTAGTTTGTTTTCTGTCCTGGGTATATGGCAATATTCTATCGCGTCAAAAGAATTAAGCAGTGTCTGCGCTTTATGGTAGAGAGCTTTTATCTTCTCATCTTTAACCTTGTAGTGGCCCTGCATTTGCTTGACCAACAACTGTGAATCACTGCGTATTAATATTTTGCTGATCTTTAATTCAATAGCCATATCCAGCAATTTTAATAAAGCCTGGTATTCGGCCATATTATTGGTGCAAATGCCCAGGGTTTTCTTATGTTCAGCGATTATTTCTCCCTGGTCGTTATATATTACTATACCCAGAGCTCCTGGACCAGGGTTACCCCTACTGGCCCCGTCTATATTTGCCGTATAATGCCCGGATAAAACCATTTGTTTTTTCTTCGGTTGCAATTCCTCAACCAATTCATGCAATAGATGCACTATTTTTTCATGGTCATAAGCTGGAAATTTCTGCACAATATCACGGATATTCAATCCTTGCGCTAACATGCGCAATACTTTTATGATTTCTTCATTTTTAGTCAATGCTCATTCGCCCTTCCAAAACAAGATCCGGGAGCAACTTTCACATACTACCAGCCGTTCTAATTTTCTGACTTCATTGACAACCTGCGGCGGCAAGGTCATATGACACCCGCCACAGGAATTATTCTTTTTTACCTCCGCTACTGCTAAACCCTTCTTGCTTTTCCTGATCCGTTCATAGAGATGTAAAGAGTCAGGCGGAATCTTCGCGGCTATTTCCCGACGTTGTGCTTCCTGAGCGGTAATTGAATTATTAATAGCCGCCAGTTCCCCGTTCAACCGGTCGATTTCCTGTCCTAGCTTTCCTTCTTCCTGCTTTAGCACTTCTTGTTCTTGTTTTATTTTCGTATTGACGTTCTCGGCCGCGTCCATCATATTCAGTATACCGTCTTCAATTACCGATATATCCTTGCCAAGCTGGTTGATCTCATTCTGCAAAGCAAAGTACTGGTCATTCTTCTTGACCTTATTTAATTCAGACTGGTGTTTCTTTCTTTCTTCTTCCTTGGTGTGCAGGTCAAGTTCTTTCTGTTTTTTATCCAACTGGACTTCGGACAATTCCTGCTTTAGGTTCTCCAGGTTCGTATTTTTTGTTGCAAAATCGGTTTTTGTTTTCTCTATGCATAAGGGTATTTCTTTGGCCTTATTTTTCAAACCATCGATACTGATATCCAGTTTTTGCAGCTCTATCAATGCCTCAATTTCCTGATTCAAGATGTCTCCCTTAATATTTTATTGCGCTTTAGCTATCAACTATGAACTGCCAACTATGAACTAAATTTGCGCAGCAAATTTTATGGTGGGCAATACAGGGATTGAACCTGTGACCCCTACCGTGTGAAGGTAGTGCTCTCCCGCTGAGCTAATTGCCCATTGATTCCCGTTCGTGGTTCGTAGTTAACGGTTCGTCGTAAAGGCTTTTTCGATGAACGATCAACTACAAGGCCGATTTATCGGCCGGACTATCAACTGTATTTAAATGGGCCCTGCAGGACTTGAACCTGCGACCAGCTGATTATGAGTCAGCTGCTCTAACCAACTGAGCTAAGGGCCCCTAATATCGTCCCGATAAGAGCTCGGGACTCCTCATAGGGGAAAATAATCTTTTCCCCTCTTGACGCTCGGTCGACAACGTTTTAGTCATCTCTACATCTCAGACGACCCTCGCTGTCACCCCTTTGCATTACTCTGTTTTTATCAACTTTTCACAAGCAAACAAGGTGATAGGCTTTATGTCGTGCAAATTAACTTTTTTGAGCTTGTGATAGCATTATTCCACATAATCTTTGAGCATTTTACTGCGGGACGGGTGGCGCAGTTTCCGCAGCGCTTTGCTCTCGATCTGCCTGATGCGCTCGCGCGTGACATTAAATATTTTCCCCACTTCTTCCAAAGTCCGGGGATATCCGTCGCCAATACCGAAACGCAGCTTAATGATCTTGCCTTCTTTTGGCGTCAATGTATTTAATATTTTCTCTATTTCTTTCCGCCTCATGATCCGGATGGCGGAGTTGACCGGGGAAAGGTCCTGCTTATCTTCTATAAAATCACCCAACCTGGAATCTTCTTCCTCCCCGATCGGGGTTTCCAGGGAAATAGGCTGGGGAATGATCTTTAATACTCCCTTCACCTTTTCAGTTGATAATTTTGTCTCTTTAGCGATCTTCTCCAGGGTAGGATCTCCGCCAAATTCCTGGCGGTGAAAATTGGAAACCCTTTTCACCTTATTGATCGTCTCGGTCATATGCACGGGGATCCTGATAGTACGGGCCTGGTCAGCGATGGCCCTGGTGATCGCTTGCCTGATCCACCAGGTGGCATAGGTAGAGATCTTATTGCCCCGTTTATATTCAAACTTGTCTACGGCCTTCATTAAGCCCAGGTTCCCTTCCTGGATCAGGTCCAACAATTGCAATCCGCGATGGACATGTTTCTTGGCAATGCTCACTACCAATCTTAAATTAGCTTTGATCAACCGGGTCTTATCTTCGCCTATTTGCTGTTGTATCTGGTTGATCTTGTCGTTCAGGTCGCGCAATTCCTCTATCTGCATATTGTTACTGCGCACTATCCGGCGTAAGCGCTGTTTGATATTCTTAAAACCGCGCAGGACGCGCCTTATTTCATTAGGGGTCATCCTGACTTTCTTTTGGATATCTTTGAGATGGACTTCCCGCCGGGCTACCCGCTTATTCAATTGCCAAAGGTCCTGGGGCGACATTCTTAGCCGATGAGCCAGCACGGCTATTTCCTGGTCGCTCTGTTCGATCCGTAAAGCGATATTCTTTATCTTATGGATAACCTTTCGTATCCGATAACTGCTCAAATTCAAACTTAAGATCAGTTTATTAATATTTTTCTTTTCCCGGATCAAGCGTTTTTCCAAAGCGACCCTGGACCGCGGCGGCAGTTTCTTTTTTTGCAACCGGGCATTCAGTTCGCTTACTTTCTTCAAGGTTTTCTTGATCTTGCCGATGATGCTTTTTAAACGTTTTGCCCTTTTGCGCAATACCGAGGGGCTGATCTGCTTGATCTTCAGGATCTCCGGGGTATGCG
>JAQTQE010000035.1 GCA_028712365.1 bacterium | reverse complement strand
AGCGCCCAGCTCAAGCTGGTCATGGACCGGATGTTCTCCCTTTTCAAATGGGATAACAAAAATGATACCATGACCACCCGCTTGACTGGCAAGACCTTAGCCCTGGTAGCCAGCGCGTATGAGGATATCGGTTTAAAAGACCTGGAGAGGCCTTTTGCCATCACGGCTGATTATGCGGGTATGAAATTCAAATCATTGCTGGTGCCCAATGCCGGGGAATCCGGCGAAGTTAAGAAAATACCCGGTATAAAGGCTAAAGCCATATCTTTTGGGAAAAAACTTGCATCAGAAAAATATTGAAACTTTTTTATTCCCTGGATAGTCTAAGTTGTGAGTAGGACAAATTTAAGGGAAAGGGGCAGAAGCGATGAAAAAACTGTGGGCACTAGCGATCGTAGGTGTTTTTATGTTGGGGAGCGGGCTGGCTTTAGCCCAAGAGATGAAAGGTGAGTGTCCAGGACCTCCGGAAAAGAAAATGGAGCAAAAGAGGGAAGATCGGCAAACCGAACGGCTTAACCGGCTAGCCAAAGACCTCAATCTGACTGCTGAGCAGAAAGACAAGATAGGCGCTATCTTTAAAGAGAATGAGGCTAAGGCCAAAGCCGCGATGGGCAAAGCGAGAGAAGAGATGAAAACCCTTCGTGACGCCGGTGAAAAAAAGATCAAAGCGGTCCTGACCCCGGAACAAGCGAAAAAGTTTGAGGAAATGCAGGCAGAAATGCGCAAGAAAATGGGTGAAGGCAAAGGAAAAGGCAGGATGGAAAAGAGAGAAAAATGCCATCCTGATGACGGTCCACCGCCGGAAGAAATGCCGCTGGAGTAAAAGCCTAGATATAAATAAACAGGTAAATAAGTTCACCCCCGCTTAAACTACAGCGGGGGTGAATTTTAAACAATTGACAACAGAAAGAGCAAAGGATATAAATAAAATCAGAGCGGTCCGCAAAAAAACTGGACTTTGGGGTGTTAACATCAAGCCGGATAAAAATACTAAAATATTCCTGAGCTTTCTTAAGATCGGCGCCTTCACTATCGGCGGCGGCTTTGTTATGCTGCCTTTGATCAGGCAAGAGGTAGTCGACCGTAGAAAATGGATCACTGAAGAGCAATTCATGCATTTCCTGACTATCGCCCAGTCTTCGCCAGGAGTAATGGCGGTCAATCTCTCTTTGGTTATCGGTTGGGAGATAAATGGTTTTAGCGGGGCTTTAAGCGGACTGTTGGGAGCCATCCTGCCTTCCTTTGCTTCGATTCTGCTGATCGCCATTATGTTCCTGAAGTATTTTGAGACTGCCTGGCTGAGAGCCTTCTTCCAGGGAGCCATACCAGCTACCAGCGGGGTGATCGGGGCAGTGGTATTTGTGCTGGCGCGCAAGAACCTTAAAGGTTTCTATCAATACGCGGTTTTGCTGGCAGCTACTGCATTATTAATATTCTGGCATTGGAACCCGGTATTGATAATTATCCTGGGCATGATCACAGCCCTGTTCATGACCTACCGGAGGAAAGCATGATCTTCTGGCAGTTATTTATTTCCTTTTTTAAGATCGGGATCTTTAGTTTTGGCGGCGGCTATGCTACTATCCCTTTGATCGAAAAAGAGATCATTGCCACGCATCATTGGCTGACCTTGCCTCAGTTCTGCCAGGTAGTGGCAGTGGCCGGCATGACCCCTGGCCCGGTAGGGATCAATTGTGCTACTTTTGTCGGTTACCGTATTGGCGGAGTTATCGGCAGCACAATAGCGACCATAGCCGTGGTGTTGCCTTCCATTATTATCGTGTCCTTACTATATTATATATTCAAGAAATACCTGGCTAAAGGTGAGGAGGCAGTTAAAGTATTTTTCTCGGCTATGGCTCCTGTGGTCCTTTCCCTGGTCCTGACAGCCGCCATCTCTATTGCCATGGAAGGGATCAAGGATCCCCGGTCCATATTTATCGCTATCGCCGCTTTTATCCTGTCCATCGCGACTAAACTGAACATCCTTTTCATTTTGGCCGGCGCCGGCTTGGCTGGCCTAATACTATATTTATAGTATACTTAAATATTATAGTTGACAATAATATTAAAGTGTGCTATATATTTATTGGGGCTATTAAAAACAGGAGGGTTTTATGGGCCGGGATAAATACTCCTTAAGAGAAATAAAGTACGCGAAAAGCAAGATTGCCTTGGCGCGCGCTTTCATTGAGCGTCTTAAGACGCACCGTTTCGAAGAGATCAGTATTAGCGAATTATGCGCCAGCATGGATATGTCTGAAGGGACTTTTTTCAATTATTTCCCCCAGAAGCTGGATTTGATCCATTATATCGGCGCCTTATCAGGTATTCATATTATTTGGAGGACACATCAAAAAGCCGATAAGAATTGTTATTTAAGTCTCATTGACACAGTTTTTGAATATATGTCGGAGAACTTTAAAAATCACAACCTGGTAGCTAATATTGCTTCTACGATCATTCGGCAGAAACAACTTCATAACACGATCAAAATAACCCGGGCAGAGAAGTGTTTTGCTTTCCCTGGTTGCGCTGGTATAGAAGATATCAACCCTCCATCAATATTGTTTGAAGACTATTTTGAAGAGATCCTTAAAAAGGCGGTTAAAAATAAGGAATTGCCAGAGACGACAGATGTCAATGAAGCAGTGCTCTTCCTGAAAACGATTCTGGCTGGGATACCATTAGCGATTAAAAGAGAAAAAATCAAAGACCTTAAATTCTGGAATAGGAAGATGTTGAAGTTGCTGTGGAAAGCTTTAGACAGAAAATACGACAGGGGTAATCAATGAGAATGAACAAGCTAGTAATGATAGTGGTCATGATCAGGTTCCTTTGCCCGGCGGCCAGCCAGGCGCAGGGACAGGAAATCCTGAGCTTGAACATGGAACAGGTGATCAATAAGGCGATCATCGAAAGCGAACAATACCAGATCCAGGATAATACGGTAAAGAAACTGGAGCAACAGTATCGCGAAGCCAAATCAGCGATCTACCCGCAGGTTAATGGCGCGGTCACCTGGCTAAACAATTATGAATATCCTGATAAGGCGAAAGCGCAAATGACTGATTATGCGTTTGATGCCGGCATAACGGCGAGCCAGATCGTCTGGTCGTTTGGCAAAGTTTCATCAGCGGTGCGCTTGGCTGACAAGTTGCTGGCCGGCAGCCGCATGAATAAAGATACGACAAAACAAGAGGTTATCTATGCGGCTAAGATACGCTATTATAGCACCCTGCTGGCGAAAAGCTCGCTGGATATATTGCAGGAATCCCTGGGGAATACCAGGCGAAATAAGGAACTGGTGATCCAGCGTTCTTCCGCTGGCCGGAGTTCGAGGAAGGATATCATTAAAATGGACGCGGATATTGCTTCGCGTGTGCCACAGGTAAATGAAGCCGGTACCAGCTTAAGCTCGGCTTTGCGTGGCTTAAAAGTAATGATCGGTGCGGCTCCCGAAGCAGAGGTTATAATGACAGATACCTATGCCGCCGAGTATAAGCCTTTGGATGGTACAGCCCTGGTTAAAAGTATGCGGGAAAATGAACCAACACTGCAAGCCTTACGCCAGAATATAGCAGTGTATGAAGAATTGACTAAGATCAGGAAAGCCGGGTATTACCCGACCATTGCTGCTTTTGCCACTTGGGATTACAAGGGCGGCGGTAGTGATTATTATATTGGTGACAGTAATCTTGATGGTTATAGTGTGTTTGGATTACAGATGAACGTCCCCTTGTGGACGAGCGGGCAGACATCTTCTATATTGCAGCAGGCTAAGATCGACCTGCAAAACGCTCAACTGCAATTGCAGATGGTTGATAAAGCTATGGTCTTGGAGCTAAATAACGCGGTCGCCGAATACAACGAGTATATTGATACCCTGGCAGCCAATCAAGCCGCGGTAAAACTGGCTCAGGATTCATTTAAAATGATGCAGGATCTGCTGGCTTCAGGACAAGTTTCTTTAACTGACCTGAATGATTCAGAGCTGTTGCTGACGAGCGGAAAGCTTAAACTGCAAGTTACGTTGTTCAATCTTAACGCGACGATAGCTAAAATCGAGAAAATGGCAGGGAAACTAATATGGCAAAATTAATGAGCAAGTTCAGTATCAGGGCACAAGGGTATGTCTTAATTATCCTGGTTTGCGTACTGGCGGTTTTTTGGAAGCAGAACGTGGTCAGGGGGCATCGGACCAAACAGATCGTCAGCATGCTGGAGGAATGGGATAAGAAGGGAAAGCCGGTACAGGTTAACCGGATAGCGGAAAAAGCGGTTAAAGAATATACTAAAGTATCCATTCGGTTGTCCTCCCCTATGAGCGGTAATGGTTTTGTGGTCAGGGATGTGCGTAGCAAACTGGCTGCCGGCCAGGAAACGTATGTCGAGACTGCTCAAGGGCGGATCAAGGGCGTCGTGGCTTCTGTGGACGATAATCTGGATATGAATACCGGGATGTTTCCCGTGCGGATCAATTTTAACGGTGTAACCGGCCAGCCAGGGCAGATCCTGGTGGCTTATGCCTGTACTAATACTTATGAGAAGGCGATCTCTGTGCCTAACGAGATCGTGGATATAGTCGGTGACAAATACTACGTCTGGGAAATTAAAGATGGTATGGCGGTAAAAACACAGATATCTGTCAAGGCCAGGAATGGCTATGGATCTATCGTCAGCTCTGGGCTTAAGCCGGGGGATATAGTGATATCCCAGGGCCAAGCTTTAATCAAGCCAGGGGACCGGGTGAGGATCATGGATGGGGGAGACAAATAATGATTGAATTTTTTGTAAAACGTCCTGTTACTACCATAATGTTCGTATTGGTTTTCGTGGTCTTGGGTGTATTTGCTTTAGCTAAGATACCGATTGAAAGCTCACCAAAGATCGATTTCCCGATCGTCACCATAGCCGTCACTTACCCCGGCGCCACGCCGGTGGAAGTGGAGACGCTGGTGGTCAAAAAGATCGAAGACGTGGTTTCACAGTTATCAGAGATCAAGAATATCAGCAGCCAGTCATATGATAATTACGGGATGATCTTTATTGAGTTCCAACTGGGAACAAGTGTTAATGTTAAATCGATTGAAGTCAAGGATAAGGTTGAGGCGATCCAGAATGACTTGCCGGACGGATGCGAAAAACCGGTCATTGAAAAGTTTGACCCGCTGATGACCCCGGTCATGGACCTGGTACTCTACAGCGACAATATGGACGGCCTGAAGCTCTATGAGTACGCGGATAAAACCCTGAAAAATAAAGTATCTTCCGTGTCCGGTGTGGCCAAGGTGGATGTTTATGGCGGAAAAGAGCGCCAGATAGAAGTAAAACTGGACCCGGTGCTGATGAAACAGCATTATATCACTATTTCTGAAGTGATCAACGCGATCAAAGCCCAGAACCAGAATATCCCCGGCGGCCTGCTGGAAAAGGACCGTTCTTCCCTGAATGTCCGTTTTATCGGGGAATTCCAAGATGTGTCCAAGATAGCGGATATGGTGATCACTTCCAAGGATGGGACATCCTTCCCCTTGAAGGATATCGGCAAGGTTGAGGATAGTTACAAGAAAGTGGAGACTATGGCCCGCTTTAACGGGAAGAATGTGGTGGGGCTGTCAGTAAATATGGTCAGTGACGGTAACGCGGTCAATATTTCCCGGGCTATGAACGAACGGCTGGATGAATTCCGCGCCGGCCTGCCCAAAGGAATGGATCTGGATATTGCCTCAGACACTACGCCGGTCATTATCAACAGGACCAATAATACATACTGGAGCATTTTTATCGGTATCCTCTTAACAGTGCTCATTTTATACTTTTTTACCGGGGAAGCCAAGCTGACTTTCATTGCCGGCATAGTTATTCCCACTTCACTGGTTTCTACCCTGGCCGCGATCAGCGGATCGGGATTCTCCATTAATATGATCACCCTGATGGCGATCGCCACCTCCCTGGGTACTTTGATCGCGAATGCCATTGTGATCGTGGAAAGCGTCCTGGTGCATCTGGAGCATCATGAAGATCCGCGACAGGCGGCGATTGCCGGCACCAAGGAAGTGGCGGTGGCAGTCTTTGCCTCCACCGGCACTAACCTGGTGGTATTCGCGCCCTTGGCTATGATGGGCGGAATAATAGGTTTATTCATGCACCAGTTTGGACTAACCATTATCTATGCCACTACGTTTTCCTTGCTGGCATCGTATAGCTTAACGCCCATGCTTTGCGGATTGTTATTGAAAAAAGAAGATATAAAGCCGGAACAAAAGAAAAACAATAATCCTCTCCGGCTGGTGGTGAATTGGACCACTAAAATGGTTGATTTCCTGAGACAGGAAACTAAGTATTTATTCGACCTGCAGTTTAAATTCCCGAAAGCCACTATATTGTTCGTGGTCATTCTTTTAGCGTCGCTGTTATTCATCCTGCCCTATATAGACTCTGATTTTATGGCTTCATCAGACGCGGACAAGGTCATGATCAGTATTGCCATGCCGCAAGGATCAACAATTGAACGCACATTGGAGACAGTGCTCACTATTGAAAAAAGGCTGAACAGTATTCCGGAAAAAGAATCAATACTGACGAATATCGGCAAGAACGGAGTGGAAAATGCCAGTATAACGCTTGATCTTAAGCCTGCCGCCGAACGTAAGCGCAGCGATCTGGATATCATTAATGAGCTTATTCCATTCATGGCGCAGATCCCTGATGCCGAGATCGACGTCAGCCGCGGCCAGCATATGGCCGGATCGGCTGGCGATGTTTCTATTGATCTCTATGGCGTTGATTACGATAAGATGATCGGACTTTCCCAGCTCATGAAAACAGAGATGGAAAAAACCGGATATTTCCGTTCAGTGAGTTGTTCTTATAAAACGCCCAAAGCGGAACTGCAATTCATACCTGACCAGAAGAAGCTCGTCCAATATGGTTTGACTGCCGATAAGATCGGTCCGGCGATCCGCTCTTCTATCTACGGTAATGATGAAAATAAGTATAAAGAAGTGGGTGAAGAATACGATATCCATGTCGGATTAGATAAAGGCTATACCGTGGATTTCAATGACCTGCGGGAGATCTCCTTAGTATCTACCAGGGGTTTGATCCCGATCACTGCCCTGGGGACGCTTAAGAATGACAAATCCCTGCCGTCGATCAAGCACGCGGACAAGAGACGGGTCATACGCCTGGAAGGATATTTGTCCAAGTCGTCCCTTGGCTACGTGAGACAGGTATTGGACGCGCGGTTTAAAAAACTGCCGTTCACGGAAGGGTATGGCTATGATTATGTCGGCATGGCTGAGATGCAAAAAGAATCTGTCCAGGAGATAAGCACGGCTTTCATCCTGGCAGTGATCCTGACCTTCATGCTCTTATGCGCGGTCCTGGATTCAATGATCTATCCCCTGGTGATCATGACCACTGTGGCCACTTCATATATTGGTGTTATGTATGCGTTATTCTTTATGGAGATGTCCATAAATATGGCCTCGATGTTGACGATGGTTATGGTCGTGGGTATCGTGGTCAATAACGCCATCCTGATGCTGGATCATGCCTTACAAAAGATGAAAGAAGGAATTGAGGTTAAGGAAGCGCTCTGGCTGGGCGCGTCTGACAAGTTCAGGGCCATATTAATGACCTCGCTGGCTATTATCCTGGGAGTGTTGCCGCAGTTATGGTCAAGTGAGTCAATGGAAAGGTCTATGGGCGCGGTGATGGTAGGCGGCATCTTTGCCTCGATCTTGTTCACCTTCATCTTTGTGCCGGTTTGTTTCTGGTATATAGAGAGGATCAGGCAATGGCTGTCTGGTAAGTTCAGTAAAGCTAAAGGTCCGGCCAAACAATGATCGAAGTAAACGAATTGACTAAATGTTTTGGTGATTTCTGCGCGGTGGACAAGGTATCGTTTTCCATCCCGCCGGGGATGGTATTTGCCTTTCTTGGTCCCAACGGCGCCGGGAAATCCACCACCATTAAAATGCTGACTACGATCCTTTCTCCCACCTCGGGCCGGATGCGCGTGAACGATTTTGACGTTCGTACCGAAAAGAACCAGGTCAGGGCTTCTATCGGCGTGATCTTCCAGGATTACACTCTGGATGATGACCTGACGGCTTATGAAAATATGTATTATCACGCGGTATTGTACCGGGTCCCTAAGCAGGAAAGAAAAAGTAAGATCGAAAAACTGCTTGAGGATGTAGGCCTGTCTGACCGGAAAAATGACCTGATCAAAAATTTTTCCGGCGGCATGAAAAGAAGGGTGGAAATAGTCCGGGGATTACTGCATTCCCCGAAAGTATTGTTCCTGGATGAACCTACGCTGGGCTTGGATGTCCAGACCAGGAATTTCTTATGGACCTGTCTGGCTAAAATGAATAAAGAAGAAGGTATTACGATATTTTTTACTACGCACAACCTGGATGAAGCCGAGAAGATCGCTACCAGGATAGCGATCATAGACCAAGGCAAGATCCTGATCTCCGGTACTGCCGCTGAGATCAAGAAAACAACTGCCGCTGATTCCCTGGAAAAAGCGTTCCTGAAATTGACTGGCTATGATATCCGGGAAGAACAGGCGGATGCCATCGGCCGGATGAGGAAATTTAGACGATGAACAGCGCGTTAATGGTGATGTGGGAAAGACAAGTAAAAGAATATTACCGGAACAAACAAAGAATGATCGGGACATTGGCCCAGCCATTATTGTTTTTGGTTACTTTCGGTTTCGGCTTGAGCCCGACTTTTAAAGAAGCGGGTGACGGCAGTTATATCCAATATTTAACTCCCGGCATCATCGGCATGACCATCTTATTCAGTTCAGTGATGAACGGGATGTCCCTGATCTGGGATAAGCAATTCGGGTTCCTGAAAGAGACTCTGGTGGCGCCGGTTTCCCGGACGAGCCTGCTATTTGGCAGGTGCCTGGGTGGGGCGACCATTAGTATTTTCCAGGGCTTAGTGGTCATCATCATCTCCTTTCTGATGGGTTTTCGGATCTACCACTGGGGATTGTTCCCGGTGGCGGTCATTTTAATGTTCCTGATGGCTCTTTTGTTCAATCTCTTAGGTACCAGTATCGCTTCCAAATTTGATGATTTTCAATCTTTCCCGATGATCATGAATCTCCTGGTAATGCCGATGTTTTTTTTATCCGGCGCTTTATTCCCGATCAAGAATTTCCCAGCGGTTATTCATGTACTGGCCAGGATCAACCCTGTGACTTATTGCATGGACCTGTTGAAATACGCTTTTAGCAGCGGGGCGGAATTTAACCTCTTATTGGATATCGCTGTTTTAGTCGTAGGGATCGTTGCCCTAGGCATGATCGGGACATATTTATTCAACCGGTTGGAGACATAACATTAAAATAAGTTGACAGAAAGAGGGGTAGGGGATATAAATAAAGCAATCTGGGGAACTCGGGTTGCTTTTTGTCTTTCAAGGGGGGCGGGCGAGTAAGGTTATGAACAAAGAATGGTATTATAATGAATATCTGCAAACCGGGACTGATTTTAGCGATATCAAAAAAGTCGAAGCCTACGACACTAAAATGACCAAGTTCCGGAATTACCAGAGAGAAGCGGAATGGATTTTGGATACGTTAGGCGTTGCTTCCGGCCAGGTGTTACTGGATATCGGCACCGGCACCGGACACTTTGCCCTGGCCGCGGCCAAAAAATGCCAAAAAGTATATGCCGTGGATATTTCTAAAACCATGCTGGAATACGCCAAACTCAAAGCAAAAAAAGAAAATATCAGTAATATTGAATGGCAGCACAGCGGTTTCCTGAATTTTGATTTTCCAGGCATCAAATTCGATCATGTGGTTTCCAGCGCCGCGCTGCATCATTTGCCGGACCATTGGAAACAGGTGGCTATTAATAATATCTATAAAGCGCTTAAGGACCAGGGTAATTTTTATTTGGGAGATGTCATCTTTTCAAGCGGTAATATTGATGAGATCGACGCGAAAATCGAAGCCTGGCTCGATAATATGAAAAATATCGACGCTGAGTTGAGCCAGGAAGCGGTGTTGCATGTTAAAAAGGAATATTCGACCTTTGCCTGGATCATTGAGGGAATGTTTGGCCAGGTCGGCTTTAAATACCAGAAGCTGGTGGACGCTAGTAACTTTATGTCTTATCTCTGCACCAAGAGCCCAAAATGAGTGAAACAATTTTTAAACAAGAAGCCTGTATTAAATGCGGTATTTGCAGTGAGGTCTGTCCCGTAGGTATCATTAACAAACCAACCGCGGAAACATTTCCGGTGATCACTGCTGCGAACAAGAAGAATTGTATCCAGTGCGGGCATTGCGAAGCATTCTGCCCTAATGAAGCGGTAGAGCTAAAAGGTCCTGACCTGCAAAAAGCAGCAGGATCCCAAAAACAGACAGCTATTACGCCGGAGCAGATCGGGTACTATTTCCCCATGAGGCGGTCTATTCGCCGTTATAAACAGCAGCCGGTTGACCGTCAAACACTGGAACAGTTATTAGCCATAGTGCGATATGCCCCGTCAGGAGTCAATCGCCAGCCGGTTAGCTGGATAGTTATTTATTCTACCGCAGAATTGAAAAAACTTACCGCCATGGTCATTGAGACCATGAGCCAGATGGTCAAAGATAAATCTCCGCTGGCGTCCATGATGAATTTCCAGAATATGGTCTCTGCCTGGGAGCAGGGCGGTGACTTTGTCTGCAGGCAGGCCCCTCATTTGCTGATCGCGCATGCCCGCAAAGACGACAGGATAGCGCCTCTTGACGCTACTATTGCCTTAACGCATTTTGAATTGGCAGCTCCAGCTTTTGGTTTAGGCGCTTGCTGGGCAGGGTATTTTAGCATAATCGCCAACCTGTCACCGGCAATTCGTCAAGCCGCGGGCATTCCTGATGACCATGTCCAACTGGGTTCTATGCTGGTAGGATATCCGCAGTATACTCCCCAACGCATCCCCAAACGTAAGCATGCCACAATTTTATGGAGGCTAGGATGAAGAAAATGATCATTGTTCTGGTTAGCCTGGTTCTAATGTCCATTTTTACCCAATTTGTTTTTGCCCAGGATCCTGTGAATGCTCCCCTTAATCCGGATTTTCTTAAATACCTGGAAGACCTAAGCCAGGGGAAGATCCAAGCGCAGACCGCGGACGGCCATCCTTTGGGATATTTCCCGCCCAGTGTTGACCTGTCCCATTTAAAAGGGCAACAAATCTCCTGGCCGTTCTCAGCCCAGGCTTACGCTACGCGCTATGACCTGCGGGAAGAAAATAAACTGACCCCGATAAGAGACCAGGGAGCTTATGGTACTTGCTGGGCGCATGCTACTTATTCTTCCTTGGAATCATGCCTTTTGCCTAATGAAACCTGGGACTTTTCTGAAAATAATATGGCTAATGAGCATGGCTTTGATTGGGGTTTTAACGATGGCGGACACCACTTTATTTCTACGGCGTATTTGGTCCGGTGGGGCGGGCCGATAAATGAAGCGGATGATGTTTATCCCAATCCCGCTGGATCCCCATCAGGGTTAACCCTGAAAAAACATGTCCAGGAAGTTCTTTTTCTGCCTGCCCGGAGTTCGGCTACGGATAATGACAACATCAAGCAATCAGTTATAACGTACGGCGCCGTATATACGTGCGTTTATTCAAATGACAATTATTATAATTCTACCAACCATTCCTATTACTACAACGGCAGCCAGGTAAGTGACCATTGTGTCGCGATCGTGGGCTGGGATGACAACTATAGCCGCAATAATTTCACCACTGTCCCTCCCGGCAATGGCGCGTTCATCGTAAAAAATAATTGGGGTACAACCTGGGGGGAAGAGGGCTATTTCTATGTCTCCTATTATGATGAGGTCATTGGTACGGACAATGCTGTTTTCAATAATGCCGAATCTATCACTAATTATTATAAAATCTATCAATACGACCCGCTTGGCTGGGTAAGCAGTACCGGGTATAGCAATACCACTGGCTGGTTTGCCAATATTTTCACGGCCGCTTCCGCGGAATCCCTTAGAGCCGTTGGTTTTTATACCGCGGCTTTGAATTCAACTTATGAAATACGCGTCTACAAGGATTCCGGCACCAATCCCATCGGCGGGACATTAGCAGTGACTAAAACCGGCAGCATAGCTCTTCCCGGGTACCATACTATTGCTTTAGATTCAGGAATAGCGCTGACAACCGGGCAAAAGTTTTCAGTAGTGGTAAAACTTACCACCCCGGGATATAATTATCCCATTCCCCTGGAACAACCTTACTATAATACCGCCACCGGCAAATGGTACAGCAGCGCGGCCACCAGCAATGCCAATGAGAGCTTTATTAGCTCCAATGGTACGACCTGGCTTGATCTTACCACTCATACTCCTAATGGTAATGTCTGCCTCAAGGCCTACACCGGCTCAACTGATACTACTGCCCCGGCCAATATCGCCTATATATACGATGGCGTTGGAGCTGATATT
This sequence comes from bacterium, assembly GCA_028712365.1. Taxonomy (GTDB): domain Bacteria; phylum CAYTYR01; class UBA6262; order UBA6262; family UBA6262; genus UBA6262. The sequence continues at coordinate 7,726 of JAQTQE010000035.1, read as the reverse complement.
GATACGATAAATTCGAAAACTGTTTTGTCAGCGAACTGGGCTACGGCCACTGACCTGCAGAGCAGTATCGCCAGGTACTGGTATGGCATAGGAACGACCGCTGGCGGCACTGATGTAATGACCTGGACCGATGTCGGGGTAAGCACCTATGTTGTCAAAACCGGCCTGGCTTTAACCCAAAGACAGAAATATTATATCGCTGTGAAAGCGGAGAATGGGGCGGGATTATTATCAGGCGTGACCTATTCAGACGGGCAGACAGTTGTTTATGAATCAACCAACACCTTGAAAGATGTGTATAACTGGCCTAATCCCGGCAACCCTAATAAGGGACAGGCCATTAAAATCAGCAAATTGCCATTAGAGAAAACCATAACTATAAAGATCTATAACTTAGTCGGCGAATTGGTGCGTACCTTAGAGGATGGAAAAGAAATTATCGCGGGAATAGAGACAAAAACAGCCACTTGGGATGGGAAAAATGAAAATGGAGAGTATGTGGCGAGCGGCGTGTACGCGTATGTGATAGATACCGGGGAAGAACAGCAGGTCGGTAAAATTGCCGTCGTAAAATGAGTAAAATCTTGACTCTGCGTAAAATTTATGATAAATAAGTAGGGTATATTGAAGATATAAATAGCCTACCGGATCACTTGGTATGCTGTTTATGTTTTCAAGACACAATAACAAGAAAATATGATTGAGCCAACCATATCCTGTATATGGTTGGCTTTATTTTTGGCCTAAGGATATTATATATGGACAGAATAAGTTATATCGATCATAAAGGCAATACCATCCTGTATATTAATTTTTCCAAATGCCATCCCCGGGAGATCCAATCGACCATAGATGAAGTTAAAAAAATAGTCGCTCACCAATCCCCGGGCACCTTGCTGACCCTGACCAATGTCACCGATATGATGTTTGACAAAACAACCAGCCAAAAAATGAAAGACCTGTCTGCTCATAATGGCCTCTTCGCCAAAGCCGAGGCAGTGATCGGCGCGACGGGGATATTAAAAGTGATGTTTGATTCCATCATCAAGACGAAGAAGAATAAAATGAAGATCCTTGACACTCTTCCCGCAGCCAAAGACTGGCTGGTAGAACAATAGCTGAAATTGCTAAACGAATACATCTTACGGCTTAACAGGCGGTAAGAAGGTTTTTTTAACAATTTCAATTTGGAAAAGGGAGGAAGAGAGTGAATATCTTTGATCAAATAAAGAAGAAGATATTGGCGCTGGCCGTTGGTGTCCTGGTTTTGTCCGGTAGCGAGGGTTGCGCTGAGAATATTCTAATTATTAAAAGCCAGGAATTGCCGCAATATGAATCAGCTTTAAATGGTTTTAAGAAAAGCATGAAAAGCAGCGGTTATATTGAAAATAAAAATGTAGTGATAACTTATGCCACTATGGATACTCTCCCGGACAACTTTTTAGCCTATGACCTGATATATACCATAGGTACTGAAGCGGCTAAGACCGCCAAAGACAGGATCAGCAACATACCCATAGTATTTTCCATGATCCTGGATCCGGTTAAAAATAAAATATTGAATAATGCCGCTGATCCGGAAGGCAATATCACCGGCGTAGCCATCGATCTGCCGGTGAAACAGCAATTAGAGCTGATCAGCGGGATAATGCCTGGGACGAAAAATGTCGGGGTTGTTTTTGATCCTTCTTCCAGCCAGGCCGTAGTCAATAAAGCCATCAAAGAAGCCTCCGCGTTCGGCTTAAACATATTGACTGCCCAGGTGTCTTCTTCCCTGGATGTAGCCAAAGCCATTAAATCCATACTCGACAAGATCAGCGTATTATGGCTGATAATCGATCCCACGGTAGCCACCAAAGACACCCTGCCATTTATCCTCAACCAATGCCGGCAAAATAATGTTGCGGTTTTTGGTTTTGCCCCTTTTCTGGTAAAAGTAGGGGCGATCGCTTCTCCTGTTTTAGATTATGAGGATATAGGCGAACAAGCAGGGAATTTAGCCGCTGAAATATTATCTAAGAAGTCCCAAGACCTGCCGCCAGTGGCCTATCCCCGCAAATTCAGTATAGCCTTTAATACAACGGTGGCCAGCGCCCTGGGTGTTAAGATGAGTTCAAGCATGAATAAGCGCGTTGTGGAATCATATAACTGATAAAATGGGAAGCAGGCTAAAATAGTATTTTCGGTTGACAGGGGACGGCCGCGGGAGATATAAATAAAGTGATCCGGTAAGATTCGGGTTGCTTTTTTATATTTTTAGGGGATCATAAATGGAATTGATAAAATTAGGGTTTGACTATTGGTTTGAAGACAAAGCCCGGCTTTACGCGCTATCAGGATATCAACTGGCCAGGATAGCGGCAGTTGATAAGGATAGCTATGTAGTTATAGGCGAGAAAAATGAAGTATTCGCGGAAATAGAAGGTAAGCTCAGGTTCCAGGCGAGTTCAAGCCTGGATCTGCCTACCGTAGGGGACTGGGTATATGTTAAGTACTATAATGATGATACTCTAGCCATAATCCATGAAATATTGCCCAGAAAATCACTGTTAAGAAGAAAGACCGCGGGCAAGAAGATAGATTACCAGTTGTTATCAGCCAACATTGATACGGCGTTTATTATGCAATCCCTGGATGCCAATTTCAACCTGAGAAGACTGGAACGTTATTTGGTGGCAGTAAAGGAAGGCGGCATCGAGCCGGTGGCTCTTTTAAGCAAAGCTGATCTTATCCCAGAAAAAGAGATACAAGAACGGATCGCCGCGATCCGGCAGGTGTATAATGAATTAAAAGTAATGGTATTTAGCAATAAAACAGGACTGGGACTGGAAGATATCCAACGAAACATAGAACCAGGCCGAACCTATGCCTTATTAGGTTCTTCGGGGGTAGGGAAAACTACCTTATTGAATAGACTAATAGGGGAAGACATTTATAAAACCGCGGCAGTGAGAATTAAGGATTCCCACGGGAGACATACCACCAGCAGAAGGCAGTTGACGATCCTTGCTTCCGGTGGCTTGCTCATAGATACTCCCGGCCTGCGGGAATTTGGGAACATTTCCATTGCTACAGGATTGAACGAGACTTTTAATGAAATATCCTCTCTGGCGCAAAAATGCAGGTTTAAAGACTGCACCCATACCAATGAACCAGGTTGCGCTATTATTGAAGCTCTCAACAAAGGCCAAATCCCGGCAGAGAGATTGAACAGTTTCCAGAAACTTCAAAAAGAAGCGCGATATAATGAAATGTCCTACGTGGAAAAAAGGAAAAAAGACAAAGCTTTCGGCAAATACGTAAAAAACATATTAAAAGAGATCAAGAAGTATAAATAAGAAGGATGCGGCAAAAAAAAGGGAGGAGCAATGAAGCTGAAATTGCCAGTAATACTTTTTTTAGCGTACCTCATTTTTTTCTGCGTATTGGCTATACGTCCTTATGACCGTTCAGTCTGGTTCGTGGAGAACATGACCATCCTGCCGATCGTTCTCGTACTGGTATTTACCTACCGGAAATTCCAGTTCTCCAATCTTTCCTACATCATGATGAGCTTCCTTATTTTCATGCATACTTTAGGCGGCCATTACTCTTTCGCCCTGGTGCCTTTTGGCTTTATTACTGACCTTTTCGGTTTTGAACGCAATCATTATGACCGGATAGCCCATTTTACGGTTGGATTCTTCGCTTTCCCGATCGGGGAATTCATCCAGCGTAGGAAACTTTCAAATTCACTGGTATTGACCTGTCTTTTTTGCGTATTCACCATCTGTACCGTGGCATTGCTTTATGAATTGTTTGAATGGATATATGCCGTCACTGCCAACCCGAACGCGGGGCTGGCGATATTGGGCAGCCAGGGAGATATTTGGGACGCGCAGAAGGATATGTTGTCCGACACCCTGGGCGCGGTCGTTGCCGCTATTCTGTTTTACACGGTTTACAAGGAAAAAAGATGAGAAAAACGCTTACTATTATTGTAATGCTTGCCCTGGTGCTCACGCTGATCGTTTACCTGCTAAAACCTACTCCGCAATGGTGTTACCAGCAAGGGATCGATACTCTTGATAACACGGCTATCCCCAAACCAATACGTTATTCCAAGGCTAATATTTTCTTCCGGGCGGCAATTTACCTGGACCCCAGCTATATACCGCCGTACTACGATCTTATCAGGGGATATTTGAGCCTGGCCTATATGGGCACGGATGATAACAACAAGGACGTATATTCTCCGGCGGGATTAGCAATGGCTAAAAGGTGGCTGGATAAAGCCGCCATACTTGCTCCTGATACGGCTGAACTTCATTTCTGCCGGTCGCAATATGTTTTTTCCTTGAAGCGATTTGAGGAAGCGATAAAAGAAGCGCAAAAAGCTATTACTATTGATCCGGAAAACGGGAGATATTATTTTGAGATCGGGATGGTCCTGTTTGAGCAATATCTTGAAACAAAAGACCGTTATTATGCTTCCCAGGCTATTAAGGAATTAAAAAAGTCACTTAATTATAAAATGAAGAAAAGATTCAGGGCCGCTGTCTTTGATTACATCGGGATGGCCTATGATTTAGCTTTTCATAAGAGGGAAATCGCTTTGGATTACTATGTCCTGAGCCAAAATGCCGATCCTAATGATTACATCAGCAAAATGCATTACTGGCAAATAGCGGATGAAGTGGAACAAAACTCGGCCGATCGGGAAAAACGCAAACAAAATTATGCTTTGTCGGTCAAGGAATGCATCCAATCAAATAAAATGAAAGCTCTTTGCGAAACAGCCAAGCAATACCTGGATTATTGCGATTACCCTGAAGCGGAAAAGGTATTTCAACAAGTAATAGAAAAACAACCGAAAAACTATGAAGCCATTTATATGCTGGGGGAAGTGTATGTCGATGAAGGGGATTTGGATAAGGCTCTTGAGCAATTCTATCAAGCAGTGGCGATCAATAAAAAATATGCCGATGCCTATGCCAGTATCGGTTATGTTTATTACTTAAAAGGTGATCCTGTTAAATCAAAGGAAGCCAACCTGAAATGCGTTGCTATTGATCCAAAGAGCAGTATTGGGAATTACAACCTGGGTATTGGCTGTTTTCGGGGTGGTGCTGCTGAGGAATCTATTAAATACTTGCAGAAATGCCTGGAAATAGATCCCCGGGATGGTGATATTTATTATTATATTGGCCGTATTCATTATGATAGTAAAGATAAGTCCCTGGCAGAGGAATATCTGCGAAAAGCTGTCGATTTTGATACAGAGATCACAGATTGCTATCTCAGGCTCGCTAGTATTTATTATCGCCAACAAAAGTATTGTCAAGCCGTGCCGCTTTTGGAAAAAGCCCTGGAGATAGATCCGCATCCTTTCACTGCCAATAACCTGGCTTGCTGTTTTGTGCGTTTGGATGACAATCAGGAAGTGGCGGTAGAATTAGCCGAATACGCGGTATCCTTGAGCCCGGATAAGCCTCTCTATCTGACCACCCTGAATAAGGCCTATATTAATCTTGGTAATAAATATAAGAGAGAGGGTAGTTGGTTGAAAGCCTGGCAATGTTACCGTCAAGCTAAGAAAGCTATAAAGCGGGATCATAACCAAAGCACTTAAGAATACCGGATACACGGTACTGCCTTACAATAATCTCCGTTTCTTAAAGAAAATCAGCATAAAGATCAGGGTCAGGAGCAGTATTACCCAGACAAAAATATATCCTGCCAAGCCCCATTCGAATTCAGGAGCTTTCACGTTCATTCCGTAAAAACTGGTGATCAGGGTTAAAGGCATCATAATGGTGGCTACCACTGTGAGCGTCTTCATGATTTCGTTGAGCCTGTTGGAGGTATTGGCCAGGTGCGCTTCCATGATCGTGTTGAACATATCCCGGAAATTCTCCACCATATCGTACAATAACATGACATGGTCGTAAACGTCACGGTAATAAACCAGGGACTTGGCCCTGACAAAAACAGTATTGGTGCGTATCAGCTGGGACATCACCGCGCGCAAAGGCCCCAGGTACTTCCTGACCGTAAGCAAGCTCTTTTTGGCTTTCAATATCTTGCTCATCAGCAACGGGTTAGAGTCTTTGAATATTTTATCATCGAGTATGTCAAAAAGCGTATTGTAATTTTCAATGACCGGGAAATAGCTGTCGATGATCTTGTCCAGCAAACTGTAAACAGCGTAGTCTATGCCTTTGCTGAGACTGGCATTCTGGGCTTTGCTGTTACCGTTGGCCAGGAGTTCATTGATGATCTTGACCGGGTATTCATGTACTGTCACGATAAAATTACGTCCCAGGAAAACATCCATTTCTTCGGATACCAGGGAGATCTCAAATTCTTTGACGCTGGAGATGAAGCTGTGGATGGTCAGGAAGATATAATCGTCAAAGAAGACGATCTTGGCATGCTGCTGGGGAATGAGGCAGTCTTCCACCGTGAGCTGGTGAAACTGCATGGTTTCTAAAAGGAAATCAATCTCCGCGTCGTCGGGATCCTGGATATCGAGCCAGAGCAAAGATTTGCTGTTACCCAGAATAGCTTTTATTTTTTCCCGGTCAAGTTCATTAAAGCTTCCCTGGTTCTTGTTCTCATCCAAGTAGATCGCTTTGAACATGATAACCCCCTGAGATTGTTACGCCTATTATAAACGTAAATCAAAAGAATGTAAATATCTAATGGATCATAAGTTTACCTATGGTATAGTATAAAAAATGGTTTTGTGCAAGGAAAGAAGGGATGGCTATTATGAAACCCACTGAAATATTGAGAAAAGAACATGATAACATCAAGGTGATGCTGGAAATATTCGAGAGACTTGTTTTTAAGCTTGAGGCTACGGAAGGGGCCAGCCTTGAGCATGTCGAGCAAGCGCTGAACTATTTGGAATTGTATGTAGGAAAATGCCATTTTGGCAAAGAAGAAGAGTTATTCTACCCGGCTCTGGAAAAGATCGGCATTCCTAAAGATGGCGGGCCGCTGGGGGCGATGATCCAGGAACATGATTCCTGCCGCGTTAACATGAAAGAGATGAGGATGTGGTTTGAAAAGTATAAAACCGGCGACCATACAGTAGCTAATAATATTGTCAAGCCCGGGCATAAGTACGTGATCACGCTGAGAACTCATTTTGATACAGAAGCCAATATCCTATTCCCCATGGCTGATAAGGGATTGCTGGCAGGTAAGCAGGATGAGCTGGCTATGAAGTTCGAACAATATGAGATCACCAAGATCGGCGCCGGTACTCATGAAACGCTGCACCAATCCCTGGCACAGCTTAAAGGTATTTATCTGGTATAAATATATACCAAGACTGGCAAATTGCCCGCTGGATGCCCTGCAAAAGACCGGTTAAAGTAGAAGGCCGCTCCGTAAAATAGCTTGACTAATGAAAATATTTTGAATATAGTATAAAATAATTGAATATGAATTGAACCCAAGGGAGGTCGTGAAACGACCTGAGAGTCCCGTGTAATGAGCGGGAGACCTTGGCTCTGATCATGTCAGAGCGTAACCTGATCTGGGTAATGCCAGCGGAGGGAGGTGTTAAGATTTTTGCTTTTCCCATACCTCGCGGTATGGGATTTTTATTTTAAAAGGAGGCAGTGATGAAATTCAGCAAGGTAAGCGAAGCAGAAATAACCGGGGCTATGGCGCAGGATTTCTATTCCTGGTTCAGCCAGCATTTGAAAAACGACGTGATCGTGATCGGCGGCGG
>JAQTQE010000060.1 GCA_028712365.1 bacterium | reverse complement strand
ACGCGGCGTTGCTGGATCAGGGTTGCCCCCATTGTCCAAAATTCCCCACTGCTGCCTCCCGTAGGAGTCTGGACCGTGTCTCAGTTCCAGTGTGGCCGATCGCCCTTTTAGGCCGGCTACCCGTCGTCGCCTTGGTGGGCCATTACCTCACCAACTAGCTGATAGGCCGCGGGCCCCTCTCTGAACGATAGCCCCTTACGGACGCCATCTTTAAAAGGAAGGAATTACACCTTCCAGTACTACGGGGTATTAGCTCGCCTTTCGGCGGGTTATTCCCCATTCAGAGGTAGATTACCCACGTGTTACTCACCCGTTTGCCACTAATCCCAGCGATATTCTGCTAGAACCCGTTCGACTTGCATGTGTTAAGCACGCCGCCAGCATTCGTTCTGAGCCAGGATCAAACTCTCCATAATATAATTATAGAGTAGATTAATCTGCTCTAGTCTTACTGTTTGCTAGCATTACTATTTTTTGTTGATTCTGTTAAGAATCGACAAGGTTTATGGTTCTTACCATATTGCACCTATTTAGTTATCAAAGAACTATTTGAAAACAAAATAACATAATCACACTTACCACTTGCGTAAGTGGATTATTTAATTATACTTATATTTAATTTATTGTCAAGATTTATTTTGTTATTATTTTGCGAGGATTTATTGCGAAGGTTATTTGCTACCGGGAATTCTACTTACTGTTTCCCTCCCTTCTTGCATCCATGGTTAATATTACCAGAACCTCTAAATATTGTCAAGCAGTATTTTTAATATTTCTATTTTATTATTTTTTTATCTTCGCGAATTTCCGTTTACCAATCTGAATAATATGTTCTTTATTTAAATCTACCAGGAATTTTTCATCGGTTACTTTTTCAGAATCTATTTTTACTCCGCCTTGCTCGATCATCCTTTTAGCTTCGCGTTTTGACTCAACCAGCTTCGCTTCAATTATCAAATCAATAATATTACTAGTATCCTTACCTATATATATAGTCTCTATATCCTGCGGCAGTTGGTTGGCTTTAAAAACATTTTCGAATTCGGCGCGGGCAGATTTGGCGGTGGCTTCATCATAGAAGCGTTCCACCAAAATCTCACCGAGTTTTTTCTTAGCTTCCATAGGATGCTGTTTTTTAATCTCCGCGACTTCTTCATTGGTCAGCAGTTCATAATAGCGGTACATCAATTCATCAGACACGCTCATGATCTTGCCGAATATTTCTTTGGGTGGTTCAGTGATGCCTATATAATTATTGTAAGACTTGCTCATTTTGCGGACCCCATCCAGACCTTCCAAAAGCGGCATAGTCAATACTACCTGTGCGCTTTTCTTGCCATAATCACGCATCAGTTCCCGGCCTACCAGCAGGTTGAACTTTTGGTCATTGCCACCGATCTCCACATCCGCATCGATCTGCACAGAATCAAAACCTTGCATCAAAGGATAGAGGAATTCCAATATGGAAATAGGAGTTCCTTCTTTATAGCGTTTCTGGAAATCATCCCTTTCCAGCATCCTAGCTACTGTGTAGTGGGAAGCCAACCCAATGATCTCCTTGACTCCCATCTTACCAAGCCAATGAGAGTTATATACTACTTCCAGCCTGGCTGGGTCTTTATCTAATATTTTGAATACCTGCTGTAAATAAGTTTCCGCGTTACGCGATACTTCTTCAGCAGTCAATGGCTTGCGAGTCTCAGAGCGGCCGCTGGGATCTCCTATTTGCGCGGTAAAGTCCCCTATCAGGAATACCACTTTATGACCCAGTTCCTGGAACTGGCGCAGTTTAGTGAGCGCCACAGTATGACCCAAATGGATATCTGCGGTAGTAGGATCTACCCCGAATTTAACGCGCAAAGGCCGGTTTTCTTGTAGTTTCTTGACCAGTTCATCTTCACTGATCAACTCCACCGCGCCTTTTTTTATTAGTTTTAGTTGAGTGCTTAAGTCCTGCATATGGCAAGATATTACCATAGGAAATGACTATTGGCAAGAAAAATATCATCATGACCATTACAGCTAAATTAGCTCAATGATTGTAGATAACCAAGTAAATTCGCAATTATTCAGCCGTCAAGCGGGATTACGCGGATAAAAAATGGATTACGCGGAATTCAAATCCTATTGCAAATTTTGGGATAATGTGATATTATGCCTTTCATGCGTACAAGACAAATATTATTCAGAGTCATACTTGGATTACTTATCTGTGTTCTACTGGGAGCCGGAGCGGTATTGCAGCTCTTCCGCACATATGCCAAAGAACTCCCTTCAACCGCTGATCTAGAAGAATACAAACCCGGATTGATCACCCGTTTTTACGATATCCATAATGCAGTGATCGCGGAAATGTTCAGTGAGCGCCGTACTGTTGTCCCCTTACAAAAAATCCCTGTGGATCTTCAGAACGCTGTTATTGCCACAGAAGACGAGCGTTTTTTCAAGCATTGGGGGATTGACCTGCGCGGCATCGGGCGGGCTTTTGTTAATAATCTGTTCCGGGGCCGGGTTGTTGAAGGCGGCAGTACCATCACCCAGCAATTAGCCAGGGCTCTTTTCTTAACCCAAGACCGGACCTTCCAACGGAAGATCAAGGAAGCCTTATTATCACTGCAAATTGAAAAAAAATATACCAAAGAAGAAATACTGCAAATGTACCTGAACCAGGTATTTTTTGGCCATGGCGCGTTTGGAGTAGAGCAGGCGTCCAGGATCTATTTCGGCAAGCATGTACAGGACTTGAATCTGGCCGAATGCGCTCTCTTAGCTGGCATGCTGCGCGCGCCAAAAGCTTACTCCCCATTTAACAAACCAAACTCAGCCCAACGCCGGGCCCAGACAGTATTAAGCTTGATGTATCACCAAAAATACATCACCAAGGAAGAAAGAGATAAAGCGCTGCAATACAAATATTATACCCAAAGACCAACCTATGTCTTAAATGCCTCCCCTTATTTCATTGAGAATATCAAGATAGACCTGGAAGATAAATATGGCACTGATGCTATATATAAAGGTGGCTTACAGATATATACCACCCTGGATCTGGGCATGCAGCGGGCAGCGGAAAAAGCCCTGGACCGGAAACTAACTCCTTATGATGTTGCCGCTTCAACCGATGCACCGGTACAATGCGGCTTAGTCGCTATTGATCCCAAGAATGGGCAGATCAGAGCTTTAGTCGGCGGCCGCAGCTTTGAAAAGAGCCAGTTCAACAGGGTAACCCAGGCTAAACGGCAGCCAGGCAGCGCCTTCAAGACTTTCGTCTTCACCGCGGCTTTGGAAAATGGCTTAACCCCATCTTCTTTGATCGATGATTCTCCGGTGACCCTGGTAGGCGGAGATGAAAAAGAATGGACCCCGCAGAATTATGATAAAGAATTCTGGGGTCCCACAACTCTACGCCGAGCACTGGAAAGCTCGCGCAACGTTTGCGCTGTCAAACTTATAGTGCAACTCACACCGGAAACCGTAATAAACTACGCTAAACGGCTGGGGATACAAAGCCCGCTTGGTAATAATTTATCCTTGTCCCTTGGCACCAGTGAAGTAACCTTGCAAGAAATTACCAGCGCCTTTTGTACTTTTGCTAATTACGGCATCAGGACCATTCCTTATAGTGTCATCATGATCAAGGATGCCAGTGGTAATATCCTGGAACAGAATATACCAGAGGAACAACCCGTACTTTCAGAACAGACTACTTACCTGATGACTAATTTACTCAAAGGTGTGGTCAAGAATGGCACAGGCTATGGAGCCAGGGCTCTTGGCCGTCCTTGTGCCGGGAAAACCGGCACCAGCAACGATTATCGGGATGCTTGGTTCATTGGGTATACACCGGATTTGGCTTGCGGCGTTTGGATCGGGTATGATGATCACCGGATCATCGGTGAAAAGCAAACCGGTGGAGTGATCGCTTGCCCCATCTGGACAGATTTTATGGAACAGTCCCTGCAGAATTTCCCGGCCAGTGATTTTAAGATCCCTTCAAAAATAAAGCAGGTGAAGATCGATCATAAATCAGGATTGTTGGCACCACCAGGTTGGCCAAATCCATTCTTGGAAAGTTACTTAGCCGGAACTGAACCGACTAATTATGCCTCTGCAGCACTAAAGAAAGAAGAAAAACCCGTAACAAATGAAGGCGGATATTAAAAAACAGCTAAATGCTGGAAGCTGAATGTTAGATGTAGAGATGTAAAGCTGGAGGAAATAAAATGATCATGAAAGATCCAGAAAAAAGAGAAGATGTTTTACTAAAAATGGCTGAAGAAATATGCCTGGCTGTCAGAACTGCCCCCAAAGCCAAGGGCTTGGATAATTTGACAACTATGATCGTCTCCGGCAGTGATAAGGATAAGATCGCGGACAAAATGGAAGAGATCGCCAAGCAATACGATCACCAGGGATATATCCGTGATGCCAAGGGTGTAAGACAAGCACAGGTATTGATACTTTTAGGAACAAAGCTGGACCCGGTTGACCTGAAATTATGCGGACTTTGCGGCAATAAGAACTGCGCTGAAACCCGGGCTAAGAAAACAATTTGTATCTTTAATTCCCATGATTTGGGTATAGCAGTTGGAACAGCAGTGAGTAAAGCAGCGGACATGAGGATCGATAACCGGATCATGTATACTGTGGGCTGGGCGGTGCGGGAAATGAATTTACTGGGAGAGGAAAATAAGATCATCATGGGCATCCCGCTTTCTGTCAGCGGCAAAAACCCCTTCTT
>JAQTQE010000034.1 GCA_028712365.1 bacterium | reverse complement strand
TTCAAGAGGAAAAACAGTTTTCCCGTTTTCCAACCTGGGCAAGCCGGCATTGGGCTGGATGATCACCGGGACATTAGCTACCGCGGTCATTTCTTTTGCTACGGCCAACAATTCCTGCGGCCCGGCGCTGCAATTGGCGCCGATCACTTCAGCTCCTAAGGACTGCATGACTATAGCCGCGGTTCTAGGATCTGTACCGGTAACTGTCCGCAATTCCTTTTCAAAAGTCATGGAAGCTATCACCGGTAATCCTGTTTTTTTACTGCCAATGATCGCCGCCCGTATCTCTTGCAGATCGGTCATGGTCTCTATGATCAGGCAATCGCAACCGGCGTTTTTGAGGAGCCAGGCTTGTTCGGCATAGAGGTCCACTGCTTCATTAAAAGATATTTTTCCTAGCGGTTCGAGCAGTTCTCCTAAAATACTGATATCACCGGCTACAAAGACTTCTTTTGTTTTAGCCGCTTCCCTGGCTATCTTCACCCCGGCGGAAATTAGTTTCTCCTGGTCCGCCTCCAATCCATATCCTTTCAACTTAAGCCGGTTAGCGCCAAATGTATTGGCAATAATCACCTGCGCACCGGCAGCGACATAAGCTTGATGGATTTTTTTAACAATGTGAGGATGAGTAAGATTGTAAGTCTCTGGACAAACACCTTGAGGCAGGTTTTCTCTCTGGAGCATAGTACCCATTGCTCCGTCGAAAATAATGATCTTGTTCTTTTTTAGCAGATTCTTGAAAGTCATGTCCTTCCTTTAAAAAACTATTACGCTGATTCTAAAAACTGATTACGCGGATTTAATTCCTATCAACTTATCTCCGCCAAAGGCGGATCAGCCTCTGGCTGAAACTATCAACAATCAACTTTTTTCGTTCTTAATTAGCCCCCAGATACCAGTTACAGATTTCTGCGGACTGAGCATATATTTTGAGGAGATTGCTATGCCCAGGGTTTTTGCCGCTAATAGTTTCAATATGGCTTTATTCATTTTGAGGGGCCAATCGCCATACCCCGGGCTGAACCGCGGTGTAAATTGGTATGATCCCGCTTTTTGTGTCACTGTTACCTGTACCGCATCGGTCAAGACTTCAATGGCCTCGCTGCCAACCGCATCCAGGATCACTGCTTTTGTCGGTTCCCCGGCAGAGAATAATTGGTCGATCTTCAGTTCCAGGTCCGGGCCGATAGTGGTCGAAAAGAACACTACTTTTTCAGCAGGCTTTAGCAACCTGGCAATATTTCTATTAGCGATCATCAGGGTAGGTAGTTTTACTTTTTCCCCGTTATTATCAAGTATCGGTAATATTTTATATTCCAATCGGGGGTCAATCAGGGTAATACCTGTTTTGATCTGTTCCCGCACCAGCCTGAAAATTGCATCATTAGCTTTGGTCCTATCCAGATCATATTTTAAATAACGTAAAACTTCTTTTTCCCGGATATTGATCTCAAGTTTCAGCACTTTAGGCATATTACTTTACAGCCGCCCGTTTTTTAGCCTTCCTGGTTTCCCATTCATACACTAATGGACTTGCCACAGCGATCGAAGAATAGGTCCCTACTATGACACCGATAAGCAAAGCCAGGGAGAAATCATGTATAACTTCCCCGCCCCAAATATAGAGGGCAATAAGCACAATAATGACTGTTGAGGAAGTAATAATGGTCCGGCTCAAGGTATCATTAATGCTGGTGTTGATTATTTCTCCCAAGGTTTTATTGCGCAACAACCGCATACTTTCACGGATGCGGTCATAAACCACGATAGTATCATTAATGGAATAACCGATCAGCGTCAGCAACGCCGCGATGATAGTCAGGCTGATCTCCTTATTCATGAGCGAAAAGAACCCGACTGTTATGGTCACATCATGCATCAAGGCAATGACACCAGCCACACCATGGGCTGTTGATTTGAACCTGAAAGCCACATAAACGATGATCCCGATCCAAGAAAAGATAATCGCCCATAAAGCCTGTTCACTTAAAGCTTCACCCACTCTTGGACCCACCATTTCAGTACGCTCTACTGTAAATGAACCTTCACCCCATTTGGACTTAAAGGCCTGTTCCACTTTGTTCGCTACTTCAGTCATAGGGATCTCTGACTTTTGGATGCGGATAATAAAAACATTCGAATCCAGGAAGCTCTGTATCTCAGAGTTCACAAACCCATTATCATCCAAGGTCTTCCTGACCTCTTCGGTAGCAGTGCCTTGATTGAACCTTATCTGGACCAGTGACCCTCCGGTAAAATCTACACCTAGCCTGGGGCCACCCTTGACTACTAGAGACGCGATACCGGCCAGGATCATTACGGCGCTGATAGTAAAGAAAAGCCATCTATGGCCGATAAAATCAAAGTTAGTTTTATGAAATAATTGCATGAACGCCCTTCCTCCTATATACTCAGTTTCTTAATATCTTTGCCAGCTAAGGCATAATCAAACACCAGATGCGTAAAAACAATCGCGGTGAACATACTGACAAGAATACCTAAAGTCAAAGTGACTGCAAAACCTTTGACCGGTCCAGTACCGAATTGGAACAGAAATGCGGCAGCGATCAAAGTGGTCAAATTCGAGTCAATAATAGCGCTAAAGGCTTTTTCATATCCTGTATCAATGGCTACCCGGATAGTTTTACCCACCCGTAATTCCTCTCTGATCCTTTCAAAGATCAACACATTAGCATCTACTGCCATACCTAAGGCCAGGATAACCCCGGCAATACCCGGTAAAGTCAAGGTGGCATGGAAAGCTGACATGGCGGCCATTAAAACTACTAAATTTAAAACTACAGCCAGATCAGCAACCAACCCCGACAACCCGTAATAAATGCCCATAAAAACTACAACAAAAGCCAAACCAATAAGACAAGCTTTTAATCCAGCCTTAATAGAATCTTGCCCTAAAGACGGTCCAATGGTCCTATTTTCAATGATACTCACCGGAGCTGGCAAAGCGCCAGCCCTAAGGACTATCGCCAGGCCGCTGGCATCTTCCATGGTAAAATTACCTTCAATGATGGCATGGCCATCAGGGATACGCGATTTGATCACTGGCGCGGATTGCACAACACCATCGAGTACGATCGCCAGCCGGCGGTTGATGTTATCCCCGGTCAGCTTGGCAAAATCCTTGGCGCCTTGTTCGGTAAAATCTATTCCTATATATGGCATATTATACTGGCCGCCAATCTTGACTTTAGCGTTAGAGAGAGCCGCACCGGTAAGAGAGGCTTCTTTCTTCAACAGGATATGATCATCATGCTGATCCTTAAGAAGTTCATACCCTTCCGGTACTTTACCTTCAATAGCTTCATTCAGTTTCCCGGAATCATCCACCAACCTGAATTCCAAAAGGGCAGTCTTGCCGATCAGATCAATAGCTCTTTGCGTATCTTTTACTCCCGGCAACTGCACCAGGATCAGGTTGTCGCCCTGTTTTTGGATCAATGGCTCAGCTACGCCGAACTGGTCGATACGATTGCGCAAAATCTCGATCGCCCGGTCCATCGCGTCATTTAACGTGGTCCCTTTAGGGATCTTTGTCTTGTCCACTTCCAGGACCAGGTGCATACCGCCTTTCAGGTCCAAACCAAGATTAATGACCTTATTGACGATCTTATCTTGCGTTCTTTCTTTTTCCTCGCGTTGTTCCGGCGTGTATCTATACCATTTGACAGTGGGATATAAATACCATACTGATAAAGCCATTATTACTAGAACAAGTATCCATTTTATCTGCTTTGCATTCATGTCTGACTGATGTACTCCTTTCAAGAAATTACGAATTACGCTAATTACAGCGAATTACGCAAATATAAATATTCGTGCTATTAGCTATCATTCGGCTTTTATTCACTACAACAACTTATGGTCGTTTATCATCAAAGAAAAATTACATTCTAAAAACTTAGCGGCGCGCCGGGAAATGACCATCCGGGATAAAAATATCTCAAAGTATTCCATCACTTGTGAAATGGTTGTATCAATGGTGATCTCGAGAGTTATTATCCTTTTCTCCGCGTCTACGCGCAAAAATGATTTTTCAGCCGCGTAATTAACCCGGTCATGGATATCGAACATCACCATATTCGGATTACGCACCCGGCTGCGGTGCACATCACTCTTATCAGCCAGGATCAAAGCCGCAGCCACAGCGCTCACCGGGTCACCGATCTCTTCTTCATGGTTACCGATAGCGCCCACTATTTCCGTGATCTCATCCGGGTCCATATTAATATCCCGCAAGATCATAATGGCGATATTGGATGACGATATCCCGTGATCTACCCGGCTAATGACATTACCGACATCATGCAGGTATCCGGCCACTGCGGCCAACTCCGCCAACCGTTCCGTATATTTCAAGTGAGTCAACACATTCTGGGCGATATTGGAGACCAGGTTCGCATGCCGGTGCCCATGTTCGGTAAAACCGATCACACCCAAATAACGGTTAGCCCCTTCCAGCAGGGAAACTACTAACGGGTGTTTCTTCACCGCTGCCAGGGTAATATTATTACTCATCTTACTTCACCACCTCGACCTTATTCTCCTGCTCTATATCTTGCGGCTTCTTAACATAGGTAATAGCATCTTTGGAAAACGTGATCCGTGTTTCCTCGTTCACTTTTATGTCCACCAGGGTGCCCCGGATATTGGAAACGATCCCATGGATACCGCTGCTGGTGACCACGGCATCACCTTTTTTTAGTTCTGCGAGCATCAGCTTGCGTTCTTTCATTTGCTTTCTTTGCGGCATCCAGACTACGACATAAAATATCACTACGATGAAAATGATCGGCAATAAATTCATTAACGGGTTCGGCGTTGCTGCTGGTGGCATTGTTTCCTCCTGAGTAGTACAATTACGCGGATTCTAAACACAAATTACGCTGATTCCGTATATTCGCGCAATCCGCTTTTTAATCCGCGCTATCGCTATGCATATATCTCGACATAAATTCTCTTTTTGCTTCAATATACTTATCTTCAGCTATTGCGGAGCGTATAGAATTTATTAAGTTTAGCACAAAGTGCACATTATGTAAAGAATTTAATCGTAATCCCAGTAGCTCTTGCGCCCGGAACAGATGATGCAAGTAAGCCCGGGTATAATTCCGGCAGGTAAAGCAATCGCAATTCTCATCCAGGGGTGTAAAATCATTCTTATAGCAAGCATGCGTAATGACCCGTTTACCGGTAGAGGTAAAAACCTGCCCGTTACGCGCGTTCCTGGTTGGGACCACGCAATCGAACATATCCACGCCTTTTTCCACATATTCCCAGAGATCTTCCGGCAATCCAATACCCATTAAATAGCGGGGTTTATCCTGCGGCAATAAGGGTAAGGTCACATCTAATATCTCTGCGGCCAGGTCTTTTGGCTCGCCGACACTAACGCCGCCAATAGCCAGGCCGTCCAGATCCAGCGCGCAGGTCCGCTCCGCGCTTTCCTTACGCAGATCCTTATAGAAACTGCCCTGCACGATGCCAAAAAGCATTTGCTTTAAGCCAGTGACATGGGAGACCTGGTTTACCCTGGCATGTTCAGCGATCGAACGTTGCAGCCATTCAATGGTCAAATCCAGCGATTCTTTAGCCAGCACATGATCAGTAGGATAGGAAAGGCACTCATCCAGCGGCATCATGATATCAGAGCCCAGCGTTTTCTGGATCCCTATTACCCGCTCAGGAGTTAGAAAATGACTGGACCCGTCTATATGTGACTGGAATTTTACCCCTTCCCGGGTGATCTTGCGCAAACCATTCATGCTGAAGATCTGGTAGCCGCCGCTGTCAGTCAAGATCGGCCTGGACCAGTTCATGAACTTGTGCAAACCGCCAGCCTGGGTAATGATCTCTTCACCCGGCCGTAAATAAAGATGGTAAGCATTCCCCAGGATGATCTCCGCTCCCATCTCCACTACTTCTTCACTGGACAGGGCTTTCACTGAGGCCTGCGTTCCCACAGGCATAAAGACCGGGGTTTTAACCACTCCATGAGGTGTAGTCAATTCTCCCAGCCTGGCTTTGGTATTTTTTTCAGTCTTGATCAAGCGAAAAGACATTAACATCCCTATTAATTGTTATTATTTGTTCTTACTCCACCCATCGCACTATAGCAAACCTAGTAACTTCACCAGGCGAAACAAATCCTTCATAGGTCAACTGGTTGATCCTTAGCTCAGCCGGACCGCAATGCAGAATCAGGTCATAAGCATCGAGGATACCGTTAGGTTTTCCTGTCTCGCTTGAATCAGCAAACAATACTCCTACATGGTCCCAACTTCTATCGGTTTTTTCAGGATTGTAATTAAAAAGAACTATATCTCCTTGATGGACATTGGTTTGGTCTATTTTAATAGCTTTCTGCCCAACAGGCCTTCCCAAACCACGGGCATAGTCGGCATAGATAATGCCCTTTGCATCATAATAATGGTCAGCCAGGATCAATTTCATTAACCCATTCGCCACCAGGCTATAGCGTAATCCAGTGACATTAGTATAGGGAATACTTTTTTTCTTATACTTGTTCCAAGCACCTACTACCAGGTCAGCGCAATCCACCCCTATATACTTATCAACTTGAGCAGGATAAGACCCGAACACACCGGGGACATTGAAATATCCGGTCAGATATCCCAGATAAGAAGCATTCTGCTGAATAGTGACCCGACAGACTTCATTACTAATACCATTATTAACATATTCCTCCATACTAGGAGATTTCAAGCGCTTTTGCGCCCCATTAGTATCCTTATATTCAATTGCCACGCTGTATCGCATAGTCCCAAGGCCATCATGTATATCATATTCCGGATCAGTAGGATGAGCATCGGCTGATATTACCCATTTATTGTTTTCAGTAACTAAGGTATTTTCTTGATAAGTGATCTTATCGACAGATAGCGGCTGCCTGTCTGTTCTTCCTCCCGGCGCTCCCGCATTCGTATACCATATGAATCCCGGGTTTGCCGGATCATGTCCGTGACCGTCCAAATGATACATCTTTGGTTCAACTTTATACCAGGAGATATCCAGATGCTGAAAATTACCTTCTGGTTTCTCAGGAATAATCTCTAGACCACCAATTTTGATTTTTTGAGCCTCACTGAAATATATAGTCTTGTTATCTTTTTTAGCTTTGATCACTAAGTAAAGAAAGCACTTATTATCTTTCACTATATTCTTAGCTAAGGTATCGGCAACGATACTCTCATTGACTTGTGAAGCAATGAAAACTTTTTCCAAAGAAAGCGCATAGCTTATACCTGCCTGCCCCAGAATAATAAACACGACCATAAACAAACAAATCCTATTACGATTACTCATGTATTAGTTCCTCATAATATTCATAAGGTTTTAGGATTCCGTTTTCATATTTTAGAACCATAAGATGTATATGGGTGGGACTGCTTTTCATATTGGCCAGTAATCCACTCCTACCTACTGTACCTATTACTGTCCCAGCTTTCACTAAGTCTCCAGAGGTAACTAAAACTTTATCCAAATGAGCATAGTAGAAAAACACATCCAGTTTTGGATTGTATAACCAGATATAGTTCCCGCCACGCAGTTTACTGCCCTTCTGCCAATTAGTAAAGGTACTGAGTACTATACTATCAACCATTGCTAACGCTGCCACTGGCTGGCGTGTTTGATCATCAAGGTTATTTTGATCTTTATCCCTGATAAAAATATCATGCGCCGGATGTCCGCCATGCTTGTTACCATCAAAAAAGTTATAGCCTTTAATAGGACTCACTCCATAGACAATATCCGGCTGGAAATCACTGCCCTTAGTAGCGATGCTTGTTAAACCATATCCTTTTAAAGGAAATATCCAGGCTTGATGCTCACTAAAATCATATTTACCGCAAATCTGCTGGAGATCATTAATGATTACCGGCAATTCAGCTTTAGCTGAAGCTTTGTCAATCACCCCGTCTCTAACTTTAACTTCATAATTCCCCCAATTGACTATAGGATCAGCTGCTAAAGGAACATCCATAAATTTCATAATTATTAGTAAGGAAATAATAAAGACCGGGGTTTTAACCACTCCATGAGGCGTAGTCAACTCTCCCAGCCTGGCTTTGGTATTTTTTTCAGTCTTGATCAAGCGAAAAGACATAACGCTCCTAAAAACTAATTAACCTGCCGTTAAGCAGGTTAACCTTATTATATGACTACTTTTCTTAAAAGGCAACAAAAACTTTACCAAATCAGAGATAAACTATGTCTTCCCCATGATAGAGGGATAGGAAAAGGAGCATATAGTCCCGCAAGTGTCGAGTCAGTAGGTAATTGTTTTTTATGTGTTCCCGGCCGCTTTCACCCAATTTCCTGGCATAACCGGGATTATTAAGAAGCTGTTTAATAGCAAACGCGGCCCCCTCAACCGAATGGCACAATAATCCTGAATATTTATGCTTAACTTGCAAAGGTATCCCTCCTACGTTAGCAGCTACTACTGGTTTGCTTTTCCATAACGCTTCCGCTACAGTCAGACCAAATCCTTCTTTAAGCGATTTCTGCAGGATGACCGTTGAAATCCTTTGCAGGGCATTCACCTCAATGTTATTATGCGGCATCATTAAAATGTGAATATCAGGATCATCCTTGGCCTGCTCTTTCACTTCTTCAAAAACTTCTATGCCTTCAGGATCATCACTGGCTGTTCCGCCAGCCAGAACCAACTGGCAGTCAATATATTTTTTTACCAAACGATACGCTTCTATCACCCCGATCGGATCTTTCAGCCGGTCAAAACGGGATATCTGGGTAATGATCGGCTTATCTTGCACAATGCCATATTTATCCTGTACCTCTTTGATCGTCTCCACTGGAAGCTCCTTATTCTTATCGCTTAAAGGATCGATCGATGGCGAGATCAGGAATTGCCTGATCGGCAATACCGGTGAAAAACTGGGAGCAGAAAAAACAGCCGCGTCATACTGGGAGATAAAATCATGCAGGAACTGCCATACTTTTTTATCCGGGCTGGAAACATCGACATGACAACGCCAAATCCATTTATTACCGCTTTTCTTTTTGATCAGCCCGATCGGTTGCGGATCATGGATGAACACAATATCGCCATAAATCTTTACTTCCTCAATGTTTCTCTGGCTGGTTTCCATAAAAATATCAAAATCACGCTGGGTAATATTTTCAGCGCGGCCATGCAACGCATTATGTATTTTTTTAGTGACATCAAAAAACTCCATGCCACCCTTGATCAGGTCCCAGTGGGTATCCACCCCTAATTCCTTGAGTAAAGGTACCATCTGGTTAAGTATTTCCGCCACTCCTCCGCCAACCGCGGTAGAATTAATAGTCTGCACCACTTTCCCCTGCAGTTTTTCAGCCAAGAGACGCAATTCGTCGACAGTTGACTGTCCCGTAATGGAAATATAATCATCAATTTTTGCCATTGCTGATGATCCTCTTTTCTATGAGCCGTATTATGGCTTCCCGTAATTCCTCCATGGTATGAGTGTAAGGATCAAGCCGGGCGATCGAACCTGCCAACGGTTTATCTCGCAGGGCATGTTCAAACCAGTTAGAAAAATCATTCTCTTTCTTGCCTAATCTAAGTCTTGACTCAAAAATATGAAAATAGATGGAATCAGCGGTGATTTTTTTCAGTACGTCTTTGAATTCTACCAGATCACTAACCTCATATTTCGTCGGAATAATAAAACTAACTGATTTGATGAAGTGGAATTCATCTCCTGCTTCTGCGAAACGCTTACTGGATAGCGGGTGGGTTGCAAGATAATTTTCAATCGTTTGGATGATCTTTTCCCGCAAGTGCCGGATGGTAGTGAACTGTACCACGTCAATACTAGCCAATCTTTCCCCTAGTTCTTCCTCTCCCAGGATATTAGCCACCCAGTAAGCAAAATCATTGGGTGGTTCCGGAGAGATGTGTTGGTGCTGCTGCAGGAAACGGTGCGTATGGTGATAAATACAGGAACCTGGCACTTTTTTCAAAATAGCGGCCATTTTCTTAAGAGTACTGGCTTTTAAACCGGTCAATTCAGTTAAGTGCAGCCTGGTCATAAATCTGAATGATTCTTCAGCTTTTGCCAAAACCATGTTCATTTTACCCCCAAATCCTGTGCTATCTGTTCTAATACTTCTTTTACTTCCCTGGGATTACGGAGATAATATTCAGCCGCGGATCTTTTTTTCTTCCCGACCACGATAGTAAACCCCTGGCCTTTTAAAGCTTTGAATGCGTCTTCATCGGTACGGTCATCACCGAAATAATAAACTGCCTTATCTTTCTTATCCTTTAAAATATCCCGCAATAGCCAGGTAATAAAATCGCCTTTGCCCCAAGCTAAAGGAGGGCGCAATTCCAAGACCATTTTACCTGAGGTTACAGCGATCTGACGGCGGACAGAATATGCATGTACCAGGTCTGAAACTATAGCTTTTACCTCTGGGATTCGCTTCTTGGCCACTTGGCGATAATGCACAGCCAGGGCTAATTTCTTATCCTCCAATAAAACGCCATTGAGTCCCTTCATTCTTTCCCGCAATTCAACTTGGAGCTTTTCCAGCAGGTCCTGGAAACAAGGATCCTTGAAAAGCCGCACCTGGATCCCGTGATACTCTATTTCCAAGCCATGGTTACCGGCATATATTATGTTCTTTATCTTCACCATCTTCTTTAGATCAGCCAATGACCGGCCGCTGACAATAGCCAGTAAACACCGCGGATGACTGGCCATTTTTTTTAATAATGTCCTTATTCGCGGTTGAAGTAATGCTTTTTCCGGCCGGGGCGCAATGGGAGTAAGGGTCCCATCATAATCCAACAAAAGATACAATTCTTTATTTACTGTCTTTTGCCACAGCGTCTTTTGCGCCAGTTTAAAATACTTCATGCTTTTTCCTTTTTCAAAGCAGTTAATTCAGTGATGATACTGCCGGCCCATTTATAGACATTATTTTCTTGGACGATCTTGCGCATGATCGCCATCCGCCTGGCTTGTTCTTCCCGGGGCATTTCAATAGCCTGTTTGATAGCCGCGGCGAATTCCTCTATAGAATAGGGATTAATCTGGATCGCCTGTTCCAATTCTTTAGCCGCCCCGGTAAAACGGCTCAGTATCAAGCTTCCCCGCAAGTCATCCTTAGCAGAGACGAATTCCTTAGCCACTAAATTCATACCATCGTGGAGCGAACTGACCACACAAAAATCCGCTAACTTATAATAAGGCAGTATCTCTTCAGGAGAAAAGTGCCGTTTCAGGTAAATGATCGGCTGCCAGTTAGTATCTGAGTATTTCCAGTTAGTTTTCTCAATAAGCTCATCTATTTCTCCCATCAAGTCGTGATACCGTTTGATATGAGTGCGGCTGGGAGCCGCCAGTTGGACAAACACAACTTTGCCTTTATATTGGGGATACTTTTCAAAGAAACGGTCAATCGCCTGGACCCTTTCTATAAGTCCTTTGGTATAATCTATTCTTTCCACGCCCAGCCCTATGATTTTATCGGTTAGTTCAAGTTCAATCCTGATCTTCTCAGCTTTCTGGTTCAGGCTTTCCTGACCTTCCTTTTTGCTATTAACCGTATCCACACTAATAGGAAAAGGTTTGATCACGGTTTCCCGGCCAGCCCTGACAATGCTGAATTTTTCAGTATCTACCCGGGATTCGATCAGGCGATTAGCGGTTTCCAGGAAATTATTGCAATGGAACTGCACATGAAAACCGATCAGGTCACAACCCAGCATACCATCCAGTATTTCCTGATAATAAGGGCAGATGGAAAATACTTCCGGATTAGGCCAGGGAATATGCCAGAACAAAGCGATAGTGGCATCCGGCCGGCTTTCCTTGATCATCCTGGGAAGCAAAGTGAAATGATAATCCTGGATAAAAACAAAAGGATTCTTTGCCGGTAATTCCTCCAGGATCGAGTCAGCAAATTTTTGATTCACTTTCTGGTACATTTCCCAATCTTCTTCCCTGAATACAGGCCGCGTGTGTGTCACATGACACAGAGGCCATAATCCTTCATTAGCAAACCCATAATAGTATCCTTCTTCCTCAAGTTTGGTAAGCCACACTCTTTTTAGAATGTAACGATTATCATCCGGCGGAACTCCCAGCTTGTTTTTAGAATTAACAAACTTTTTATCCGCGTTACCGCTGCCATGCGCTACCCAGGTACCGCCACAAGCTCTCAATACCGGGTCCAACGCAGTCACTACACCGCTGGCGGGGCGGGTCCACTTAGCTTGGCCTGTGATTTCATCAAGCACATGCATATACGGTTCCCTGTTGGAAACGACAAACAAGGCATTTTCCCCAAGCTTAGCCAATACCAGATCTCGCAATTTAGTTTCGGTCCATTGTTCATCAACTTTTAATCTGGCTTGGGCTTCACCGGCAATAGTTTTCCTGGCTACGCGCAGGCTTAAGGCAACCTGCTCTACCTCACTGGCCAGTTTTCCCAATTCCCCTGAATCTTTAATGGGATGCTTATCATCTATTTCACCTTTTTGGTAGAGATGGAACCATTCTGTCAGTTTTTTTACCGGCACGACAAATATCTGTCTTTGGATCAATAAAACAATAATGATGATCAGTAAAACAATAATACTTAAAGTAACACTAATATTCCTCCATAACTCAGCTAAACGTGTATAGACATAAGAAGTGTCATATATGAGCTCCACTACTCCGATCACTTTCTCACTATCATCCATCACCGGGATAGCATAACTGTAAATGGAAAGATCTTTAAATTTCTGCATGCCGGCTTCAACTTGCCTGTTCTCTACGACTTGCTGTAAATATGCCTTGTCTTTGGCCTGCCATTCGGCAATACGTTCGGTAATAGCCAACACCTTACCATGTTGATCATATAATACGCAGCCTTGCAGACGTTCTCTTTTTTGAAAACTATCCACGAGCCTACGCGCCGCTTTTTTATCATTGTCCTTGATAATATGCTGAACCGATACCTCTGTAGTCTCAGCGACAGACTTCGCCTTACGATACAGCTCATCCATTAATTTCTCTTGCTCGATCTTCACTTGGATAATACCGAAAACCGTAAATACCACCGCGACGATTATTAAAATAGGCAATAGAAATATTAAAATTCTTTTCATCTAACCTCCTAAAAAGCAAAAACCGCTATCTAGATTGAATCCTAGATGGCGGCCCGACCATCAATTCTTTATCCCCCTCCGGATTTGCTCCGGACCCTACATTGCAGTATGCTCTATTTCCTAGTTTTTATAGTAACACAAAAAGATAAAATAAAGCAAGACACAAAACTATTTTTCTTGCCTTAATCTTAAATAAATGCTATACTTTAATCAATAAAATTTATTTAGGGTTCGGGGATAGTGATATTCTCGAAGGGATTGTAAGATAGTCGGGCCGCTATCTGGATTCATCCAGTAGCGGTTTTTTCTTTTCCGCCGCTGGATCAACACAGTTGGCGGTTTTTTATTCTAAGATGGAGGATATTATCATGTCAGAAAAAGTGTTCGTAGCAATACTACTGGGAGTCGTTATTTGGTTTATAGTAACTGTAGCCATAAACAGCCATAAAAACCAGAACAAATAACACAAAACTTTCAGATCTATAAAAACTCTTACATTATATTTTTCTGCTGCTTTACTATTTTCATGGAATCTTCATTAAGCATGATCACCAAGTGCCCTTTAATAGTCTTGTGGTCAGTAATGAACGTGATCACGACATCGATCACTTCCGGATGATCTATCCCTTGCACCTGCTCATTTCTAGCCATCTCATCGACAATCTGGGCTACGATCAGTTCAAATACCCCTAACCCAAAACTAGGCAGGTAAGCACTGCCGGCTTTCGCTTCCTTGCCAAACAGATAATCACGATAAGTATTGATAAAAATATACCCGATCTCTGAATAATTAGCGATATCCTGCCCTTCAAATTGGGTGGTAGTTCCCAGCTTCCTTTTAGCAACCAGGTCACATAAAGTCAGGGCCTGCTCCTTTTTAAATAAAAAAAGACACGCCCCGTTGACATGCTGCGGTACCGGAGCATATAAAATAGCACAATGCTCTTTTGGTTCTATATCGGCATGAAGGTCGGTTATCTTGATAGCGCAAGCCTGGGTAGCATGGATAATCACGTCAGCGTTGTTCTTTTTTTCGAAACTCTCAAATATCTTGGAAATAGCTATACTACTGATCTCGCTCCAATCAACCATGATCTCTGCCCCTAATAGTGCTGTACTTAAAGTTAGGAGCAGTATAACCTGTCAGGAGTAAACAGTCAACAGGATTTTAATGGGTATATAATGGGTATGTTTTATACCCATGCCTCGGGGTATTTACAGCTGCTGCAGGTAGGAGGTCAGGTTTTCATTCTTATGCACTAGCCCGACCTTTTTTCTGATATTCTTCCGGTGCTTCTCAACTGTTTGCCTGGATATTTTCAGCAGGGATGCTATTTCTTTGTTGGACAACCCGCTTTGGATCATATTACAGATCTCGATCTCTTTAGGGGAAAGCTTCAAGTCTTGTTTAGTTATTCTATAACCTAGGGAAGAAGTCATCTTTTCAATAGTTTTTTGCAGCAAGTCCAGGTATTTACTGGAATAACCGTGCATCTTTATTTTCTGGAATATCGGCATTATTAATTCCCTCACATTAACAGCAATATGCTCGGTAAGCCGGTTTTTCTCAGCTTCAAATTGCTTCATAACCTCAGCCAAAGCAATATTTTTCATTTCCAGGGAGATATTTTGCTCGCGGAGCTTGGCTTCAGTTGCCCGCAGGATGTCTTCCGCCTGGGTGCGTTTGGTAACGTCCCGGTGCACTCCACGGTATCCGGCAAATTTCCCTTTTTTATCATAATAGGGTTGGCCACTACTCTCTAATATGACCTTACGCCCGTTCTTATGGTGATTAACGGTAATAACTTTATAAAAAGGAGCCATTTTATCAGCTATAGATCTTACCAGATGGACTTCTTCGGTACTAAGAAAAGAGGTCGGTCTTTTGCCCAACACTTCTTTTGGCTCAAATCCCAATACTTCTCTAGTCTTAGGACTGCTATAGGTCAACCTTAGCTGGGCATCAGTTTCCCAAACCACATCAGAAGATATCTCGATCAACTCTTTATACCTGTTCTCTGATACTTGGAGCTCAGCCAATGCTTTTGTTAAATTACCCTTACAGCTTTTCTTAGCCATCCCCGCCTCTTTAGCCCGCGAGACCGTCACTTGATGAACATTGCATCACCGTAGGAGAAGAAGCGGTATTTCTCAGTTATGGCTGTCAGATAAGTGTTCCTGACAGACTCCATCCCGGCAAACGCAGAAATGAGCATCAAAAGCGTAGATTTCGGTAAATGAAAATTAGTGATCAGTCTTTTGACGATCTTGAACTCATACCCCGGATAAATAAAAATGTCCGTGCCCTTGCATTCAGCTTTCAGCCTCCAGCCTTCAGCAGTTTGCTCTGCAGCGCTTTCCAGGGCGCGAACTACTGTGGTACCCACGGATACAATATTTTTTCCGGTCTTGAGCGCGCTATTTATTTCCCTGGCCGAATCCTCGGATATTTCGTAAAACTCAGTTTCCATTTTATGCCGGGTTATCTCTTCTTCTCTTACCGGCATAAAGGTTCCCATGCCGACATACAGGGTAATGGGAACAACCTTGATCCCTTTAGCCTTGATCGTTTCCAGCAGCGCGGGGGTAAAATGCAAACCAGCTGTGGGTGCTGCTACTGCTCCCTCTTTTTGCGCGTAAACAGTTTGATACCTGTCTTTGTCTTCTTCCTCGGCCAGGCGTTTGATATACGGCGGGAGAGGCATTTTCCCTATCCTGGCCAGCACTTTTTCAAAATCCGGCGCATTGAAAGACAGGATCACTTTGCCTTCCGGCCCTTTTTCCTTAATCTCCGCCTCCAAGTTCTCATCGTCGAAATACACTTTATCTTTTAGTTTGAACTTACGCGCGTCTGTGATCAAGGCTTCCCAAAGACGGGTATTGGCTCCTATCTTCCGGAGCAGTAGTATCTCTACTTTCCCGCCGGTTTTTTTGCGCGCGAACAAGCGCGCGGGAATGACTTTGGCATTATTAATTACCAAAATATCACCCGAAGTCAGGTAATTAGGGAGGCAATTAAAACCAGAATGTTCTAATTGGCCGGTCTTTTTATTTAACACCAGTAATCTTGATTGGTCTCGCTCTTTGGCAGGAGTCTGGGCAATGAGTTCAGGCGGCAATATATAATCAAAATCCGATAGTAATAATTTATTCATAGTCATTAAAAAAGCCTTGTGCCAAACTTAGATTGTAGGAACAGAGATGAAAAAGATGAATATTTTTCCAAGCAAAAATATGAAAGATACATCCGGGTACAGCGTGATAAATCCAGAGCTTTTTTTAGATTCTGTAACCGAGGCAATAAAAGTGGAAAATTTTTCTTATTAAAAAGTGAAATCATACTCGCAGGGGTATGATTGAAGTTTTTTATATGAAAAAATGAACACATTTTTTGCCGCAGGTCAGAAGATAAGAAAAGTTCTGGATTGACTAGTAGGCCCATTGTTTAATTTCGGTGCCTGGATAGTAAAATTTAAGGATTTGACGATAGTCATAACCTTTTTCCGCCATGCCCTTAGCTCCTTCTTGGCACATACCTACTCCGTGTCCCCAGCCAGTACCTTCAAATACATAGGCATCTTTATCTTTCTTTATCTTGAACATAGCACTGCGAATAATATCTGAACCAAGCAGGAGACGGAATTTGTTCGCTTTAAGCAGAATTTTACCATCTTTATGAGTGATCTTGATCTCAATCGCCCGGCCAGATGAGCTTTTATCATTGATCTTAATATTACTGATCTTACCCAAGCTAAAACCATTAGCTGAAAGGATTGATTCAATTTTAGTCCGCTCAAACCTGGCAGACCAGTTATAATGAGGCGCTTTTTTACAATAATTACATTTTTTTATCTGCAGGTATTTTACTTTATTGAGGCCCTCCCAGACATTGCGCGGATCCTCCGTATACCCACCGCAAAAACCATGATAAGGGGTAGAGATCAACTCTGAATTATAGGTAAGTATCTCACCGGTTGTTTTATCTACCAACGCGTTAGAGACCGGATCTTCGCTTTCCAGTCCGCCATAAACTTGGCAGCAAGTGGTATTACAAAGGTCATATCCTTCTTTAGCATGTTTCCCGAAATTTTTCAAGGCATAAGTCCTGGCGGCTACTACCTGCGCTTTGATCGCTTCTTCCGGCCATTTCGGGGAAATTTCATGCTTGATAATGCCATATAAATACTCATCCAGCGGCAGGACCTCTACAACGGTAAAAGACTTGGGTGCGTTATTTATTATTTCTAGGGTCCCGCGGTATTTCCGCCCGTTAACCAATATCCGGTTATCTTCTGTGCGCAGGGTGATCCGGTCACTGATTACTTTTTTTGTATCCACATATAAGCTGTTATTTTTTATTTTGATAGTGATTGGATGGTTATAATAGCTGGTTTGGTCGGTTTTCGAGAAACCAACTTCAAAAAGTTCTTTAGCGCCAACAGTGACTTCAGTGATATTGCGGAGAATTCCGACATGAATTATTGGTTGAGCCGCTAATGCGATACGGGTACTTGCTAATAACAGTAATATTGCCAGAATATACTTTTTCACTAATTCCACCTTTAAAATTATTTCAAAACCGGTGACCAGACTATCAGGTTATCAGGCTTACTGATTTCCTGTTACCCTGATCTCCTTTTACAGCAATTCTTCCTGTTTGCCGGCCTTTGCCGGAATAATATCCAGGTGCTTATAAGCATTTTCTGTCACCAGCCGCCCACGCGCCGTGCGCGATAAAAAACCAGCTTGGATCAAGAACGGCTCATATACATCTGTAATCGTGTCAACCTCTTCATTCACAGCAATGGCAATGGTCTCTATCCCCACCGGTCCGCCGGCAAATTTACTAATGATCGTTTCCAGTATCCGCCGGTCCATTTCATCCAATCCCGCACCGTCAATGGATAACATATCCAGCGCCTTATTGGCGATATCCGCGGTAATGATCCCCTGGCCTTTGACTTGGGCAAAGTCACGAACCCGTTTGAGCAGCCGGTTGATTATCCGTGGCGTTCCGCGTGAACGCTTCGCCATCTCCGCAGCTCCGCCTGGATCAATATCGATACTTAATATTTTTGCCGAACGGAAAACTATTTTTTCCAGCTCAGCCAAGGTATAAAAATTCAAATGCCCGACAATACCGAACCGGTCGCGTAATGGGCTGGTGAGCAATCCGGCGCGGGTGGTAGCCCCGACCAGGGTAAAATGCGGCAGATCCAGCTTGATCGAACGCGCGCTGGGGCCCTCGCCGATCACAATATCCAGCTTGAACTCTTCCATCGCCGGGTATAAAGCTTCTTCTACCAGGCGATTCAGCCGGTGGATCTCATCTATAAAAAAAACGTCGCCGTCTTTTAAATCAGTCAGGAGCGCTGCCAGGTCGCCTACCCGTTCCAGCACCGGCCCGCTAGTCGCGCGGATACCCATACCCATCTCATTGGCAATAATATGCGATAATGTGGTTTTGCCTAATCCAGGAGGGCTGTAAAATAAGCAGTGGTCCAGTGGTTCCTGGCGCTGTTTGGCGGCAGTGATAAATATCTGCAGGTTTTCCTTTAATTTGTCCTGGCCGACGAATTCAGCCAGTTTTTGCGGGCGCAGGGTTACGTCCAGTTTTAAATCTTCGCTGTTGTTTTCCGGTGAAGTCAATTGGTCCTTCATAGTGTCCTGTCTCTGAAATCTCTTTACCTTATCCCCGCATCAACTTTAATGAGTGTTTGATCAGATCCGCTACTTGTGCGTCTGGTTTATCCTGAGCCGCCTGCTCAACTGCTTCCCGTGCTTTGCCCTGGGAAAATCCCATCGCCATTAATCCGGCCACAGCATCATTGACTTCCCGCATATCCTGTAGCTCTGAACGTTCTTTATCCTGGGTAGCCCCGCTGATCTGGCCGATCTTGTCTTTCAATCCGAGGATGAGCTTATCCGCGGTCTTTTTAGTCAGGTTAAATACGCCAACCAGGGTTTTTACATCACGTTCCCTGATCGCTTTATTAAAGAGCAGGAAAGACTTGCTCACTTTGGTTAATATTTCCAAGGCCCCCTTGGCTCCGATCTTGGAGATGCTTTTCAGGAGCAGGAAAACTTCTTTTTCTTCCGCTGTAAAGAATCCGTATAACGTAGTGCCTGAACCATACATGCCTGTGGATTCACAGATAAAAAGCTTAACCGGCATATTCACCGGCGGCAATTTTTCAAACGTGCTGGCCGGGATATTAATTTCGTAACCCAAACCCGCTGCTTCAATGACCACTTTATCAACATTCCTGGTAATGAGATTCCCATGGATATGATAGATCATTTAAATTCCTGTCTTCTGATGATATTTAGCGTTGGATATATGGGTAAAAGCTATTGCCAGGGCATCAGCCACATCATCCGGTTTAGGGATCTCTTTTAATCCCAGCAACACTTTAATCATTTTTTGCATTTGGGATTTTTCCGCCCGGCCGTACCCGACCAGGGATTGCTTTACTTGTAAAGGAGTGTATTCATAGATCTCAAGATCTTCTTCAATAGCAGTCAGCATGATCACACCGCGAGCATGCCCAACACTAATAGCTGTTTTGACATTCTTGGCAAAAAACAATTCTTCGATCGCCGCAGCTTCCGGCCTGTATTGCCTGATGATCTTTTGTAGTTCCCGGTGGATTATTCCCAATCTTTCCGGAAAAGGTGTCGTGCTTTTAGTGAGTATAGCACCATATCCATGGACCGCTAACCGTTGACTACCGACTGTTTCTAAAACGCCCCAACCTGTTGTCGCAGTTCCCGGATCAACACCTAACACAATCATCAAATACCTCTTAGCTGTATAGCTATAGAGCTGTAGAGCAAGATTTTTATTTTCACTTTACACCTTTACAGCTCGCTGCGCTTCGAAGCTTCTCTCCTACACCTCTACACCTGTTTTATTCAAGGTTACTGATCCGTTCCATTTCTTCCTTGGATATATCCACATTGGAATGGACGGTCTTGACATCATCATGCTCTTCCATACCATCCACCAGGGCCATCATCTGTTCGGCCTCGCGTCCGCTTAATTTAATATATGTTTGGGGGATCAAAGTCACTTCTGCGAAAGTATATTTTACTTTTTTATCATCTAGATTTTTCTTAACCTCGGCAAATACCGCCGGATCAGTGGTTATTTCGTATATCTCTTCATCATCGCTGGCGATATCAGAAGCCCCTGCTTCCAACGCGATGTCCATTAATTCCTCTTCCTTGTAATCCTTTTTGGAGACTTCAATCAGGCCTTTCTTTTTGAACATCCAGCCCACGCAACCGCCCTCCCCCATATTGCCGCCGTGCTGGGAGAATATTTTCCTGATCTCATTAGACGTACGGTTCTTATTTTCAGTGGTGGTTTCGACAATTATCGCCACTCCACCCGGTCCGTATCCTTCATAAGTGCATTCTTCATAGACTACGCCAGGCAGTTCGCCGGTACCTCTCTGGATCGCCTTTTTGATATTATCCTGGGGCATGTTTGCCCCTTTGGCATCTTCAATAGCCTTCCGTAAGCTGGCATTTCCATTCGGGTCACCACCGCCGGCTTTAGCCGCCATGGTGAGCTCCCTTATAATCCGCGTAAAAACTTTTCCTTTTTTGGCGTCAGTAGCAGCTTTTTTATGCTTGATACTGGCCCATTTTGAATGACCTGAC
>JAQTQE010000003.1 GCA_028712365.1 bacterium | reverse complement strand
TCTTCATGGTGTTGAGGACTTTAATATCGTGCGTGACGACACCTTGCGAAACCCCGCATTCTTTGAAGGGGATAATCTTGCGACATTTGATTGCGTGATAGCCAATCCGCCGTTTTCACTGGAAAAATGGGGCGCGACGCAATGGGAAAAAGATCCATATGGCCGCAATATTGCAGGTGTTCCACCGGACAGCAATGGCGACCTTGCATGGGTTCAGCATATGGTCAAGTCCATGGAATACCCAAGCGGCCGAGTAGCAGTTGTTTTGCCTCATGGAGCTTTATTCCGTAAAGGCAAAGAAGGCAAGATTCGTGAACAGCTTCTTAAAATGGATCTTCTTGAAGCGGTCATTGGGTTGGGCGCAAATATTTTTTACGGCGCTTCTATTTCTGCTTGTATTTTGATCTTTCGGTCACTCAAGAAGAAAGATAAAAAGAATAAAGTGCTTTTCATTGATGCGTCAGATCAGATAAGAGAAGGGCGCGCGCAAAACTTCCTTGAAAAGGAACACCTTGACCGTATTTATGGCTGGTATCGTGACTATGAAGACGCTCAAGATAACGTAAAAGTAGCAACTCTTTTGGATATTGAAGCCAATGATTTTAATCTGAATATTCCGCTCTACGTTGAGAAAAAGATTGAGGATAACTTGCCGAGCGTCAAAGAAGAGCTCAAAGACCTTAAAACGGTATTTAATGAAGCGGTCAAAGCGGAAGATAAAATGAAAGAGCAGTTGAAGGAGTTTGGATTACTGAAATGATTACACAACAGGCTTTAGAAAAATATCTCTGGGGCGCGGCAACGCTATTGCGTGGGTTAATCGATGCCGGAGATTACAAACAATACATATTTCCGCTACTGTTTTATAAGCGCATTTGTGATGTTTACGACGAAGAATATCAAAACGCGCTGAAAGAATCCGGCGGAGATTTGAAATTCGCCGAATTTGCCGAGAATCACCGTTTCCAGATTCCTAAGGGGTCGCATTGGAAGCACACGCGCGAAAATACCAAGAATGTCGGTATGGCAATTGAGAAGGCGATGCGCCAGATTGAGAAAGCTAATCCGGACACGCTCTTTGGCATATTTGGTGACGCGCAGTGGACGAATAAAGACCGCTTAAGCGATGAAACACTTATCAATCTAATGGAGCATTTTTCATCGGAAACCTTATCGATTAAGAATGTCCCGAATGATGAGCTCGGGCAGGGATATGAATTCCTTATCAAGAAATTTGCGGATGATAGTGGCCATACCGCCGCAGAGTTTTATACCAACCGCACCGTTGTCCATTTAATGACCTTACTCATGGATCCCAAGCCAGGCGAGTCGATTTACGACCCCACATGCGGATCCGGGGGCATGCTTCTGTCTTGTGTCAATAAGCTCAAGGTTGACGGCAAAGAGTACCGTTCGCTTAAGCTGTATGGACAGGAGCTTAACCTGATGACATCGGCCATTGCGAGAATGAATATGTTTTTGCATGGGATAGAAGATTTTAAGATCGTTCGCGGTGATACTCTGAAACATCCGGTGTTCTTGGAAAAAGATAAGCTGAAACAATTTAATATCATCCTCGCTAATCCACCATATTCGATCAAATCGTGGAACAGGGCGGAATTTGAAAAAGATCCTTATGGTAGGAATATCTATGGTACGCCGCCGCAAGGAACCGCAGACTACGCTTTTCAACAGCACATTGTCAAAAGCCTTGATGAAAAGAACGGCCGGTGCGCAATCCTTTGGCCGCATGGTGTCTTATTCCGTGATGCGGAAGCAGAGATGCGCAAGAAAATGATCGCGGCTGATATTGTCGAATCCGTAATCGGCCTTGGGCCGAATTTGTTTTATAACTCGCCAATGGAGTCGTGCATTCTGGTCTGTAATAAGGGGAAGAAAAAGGATCGCCGGGGGAAGATAATTTTTATCAATGCAGTTAACGATGTGAGGCGTGAGAGTGGGTTCAGCTATCTAACGGATGATCATATCGTTAAGATTCACAAGGCTTTTGTTGGATTTAAAGATATTGTTGGTTTTGCGAAAGTTATTTCATCTCCAGCTATCTTGGCGAACAATGGGAACTTAAATATTGCTCTGTATGTATCTAATGTTAAGCAAAAAAACGGCAACGGTGACGTTCACCTCAAAGACATGGTGCTTGCATGGCAAGAAGGTAGCGAAGCCCTGAGAAATGATATGGCTGGTCTATTTAAGGCACTTGAGAAAAATTCATGATTAAAATTAATAAGTCCCAGAGGAAAACATATAAGTTTGGAGATATAGCCTTGAGCATATCCGAACGCGCCGAACCCAAGGAAACGAAGCTGGATATTTATGTTGGCTTAGAGCACATTGATCCGGATTGTATCCACATAAAGAGAAAAGGGCATCCGTCTGATGTTAAAGGGACAAAGTTACGAGTGTATCCGGGGGATATTATTTTTGGCAAGCGTCGTGCTTATCAACGTAAGGCGGCTATTGTCGACTTTGATGGCATATGTTCGGCGCATGCGATGGTTGTGCGGGCCAATCCTAAAGTGATTCTTCCAGAGCTTATGCCGTTTTTCATACATTCGGATGTATTTATGCACAGAGCAGTTGATGTCTCGGAAGGATCCTTGTCACCAACGATTAAATGGAAGATTTTGGCCGAGCAAGAATTCAGAATGCCGCATCTTGGCGACCAAAAGCGCATCGCGGATTTGTTGTGGAGTATTGATGAGGCGACAGAAAAAAAGAAGTGCCTTTTGAGTGAACTGAAACAGTTATTTAGGGTAGTTGTTGAAAAAACCATTGTAAATGTCAAATGTGAAAGTATTCAGCTTCGAGATATTGCTTCTAAGACAGTGAATGGTTTTATGGATGGGGATTGGATTGAATCAAAGGATCAATCTGAAGAAGGAATCCGGTTGCTCCAATTGGCTGATATTGGCGTAGGAGTGTTTTTAGACAAATCAAGGCGTTTTATAACAGAGGATACTTTTAAGCGCCTGAATTGTTTCGAAGTTTTGCCGGGAGATATACTTTTAGCAAGAATGCCAGATCCTATTGGACGAGCATGCATTGTTCCCGATATTGGATATAAAATGATTACAGCGGTTGACTGCTGCATTATTCGGATCGATGAAAATCTACATAATAAACTTTACTGGGTACATTTGCTAAATTCAGATTCTATGAAAAGAAAGATTGAGTCATTGGCTTCCGGTACGACACGATCAAGAATAAGCAGAAAAAATTTGGAGGCGATACAAGTTTATTGCCCTACTAAAAAGGATCAGGACAAAATTGTCAACGGCATAATCGGACTAATGGGTAATATAGATGCTGTTACTGAAAACATAGGTTTACAATATCAAATTCAAAAACAAATCATCAACCAAATATTTGGATAAGCATGGCAAAAGGCCGTTTAAAATTAAAAAAAATATCTGATGTGGGAACAGATAATCCGATTGTCGCAGGCGTAACCATTGGCTTATTTGATATTGTGAAAATGCTGAGATTGACGAGGGGAAGGTATGATTTTTAACGAGCAAAACACAATCGAGCAATATGTAATCTCTAAGCTACTCGGTCAAGGCTCTGGTGGTATTGGAGACAGCGCGCGTCCGGAATACGCCGAAACGGTTCAATGGAAATATGTGTCAGCAGATGATCTGGGTCGCGATGAAGGCGAAGTTCTTATTGAGAAGATGCTAAAAGACGCGCTTATCCGGATCAATCCAGAGATTTGTGCGTTGCCTGAGCGCGCGGATGAAGTTATTTATAAGCTCCGCGCTATTCTTCTATCAGTTAATGATGTTGGATTAGTAAAGGCGAATGAGGAGTTTACAAAATGGCTTCAGGGCGAAAAGACAATGCCCTTTGGAGAAAATAACCAGCATGTTCCTGTGCGATTGATTGATTTTGAAAAGTTGTCCAACAATAGCTTTATTGCGACCAATCAATACAAGATTATCCGTGGCGTCACCAAAATTCCAGATATGGTTTTGCTTATTAATGGCATTCCGGTGGTTGTTGGCGAGTTCAAGACTCCAGTGAGACCGTCTATCTCTTGGCTGGATGGTGCGGTGCAGATCCATGATGATTATGAGAACACAATTCCAGAGCTTTTTGTCCCGAATATCTTTTCGTTTGCGTCTGAAGGGAAAACATTCCGTTATGGCTCAATCCGCATGCCGCTTGAAATATGGGGGCCTTGGCGCGATGAGTCAAAGAATGACACTGCATTAAAAGAGCTTCTCGGCCTTAAAGAGGTTGAGGTTGCCATCGAATCAATGCTCAAGCCGTCTGTTATTTTGGATATGCTGGAGAATTTTACAATCTTTGCGACAGATAGAAAAAATCGACGAATCAAGATCATCGCTCGTTATCAGCAGTTTGAAGGCGCAAACCAAATCGTTCAGCGTGTCAAAGAGGGCGTGGTTAAGAAAGGGCTCATTTGGCATTTCCAAGGCTCAGGCAAGTCGCTTTTGATGGTTTTTGCCGCGCAGAAGATGCGTCAGGCACCAGAGCTAAAGAGTCCTACGGTTTTAATCGTTGTTGACCGCATTGACCTTGATACCCAGATTACCGCCACGTTTAATGCGTCTGATGTTCCCAATATCGTAGCTACGGATAGCCGGGAAGAATTACAACGTCTTTTAAAGCAGGACACGCGCAAGATTATCATTACTACCATGCATAAATTTGCCGAAGCGGATGGTCTTCTGAATGATCGGGAGAACATTATCGCATTAGTTGATGAGGCGCACCGGACTCAAGAAGGCGACTTGGGACGTAAGATGCGTAATGCGTTGCCGAATGCTTTTTTCTTTGGTCTTACCGGTACGCCCATTAATAAGCGCGACAGAAATACCTTTAGGACTTTCAGCGCGGAAGAGGATTTGTCCGGATATTTATCCAGATATTCATTTGAAGAATCTTTGCGGGATAAAGCAACGCTCCCACTTCATTTTGAACCGCGGCTTCTGGACATACACGTTGATAAAGAGTTGATAGACGCGGAATTTGCTCAGATGACAGAAACTCTATCGGATGAGCAGAAAGCATTGCTTGTGCAAAAGGCGGCGCAGATGTCTGCGTTTTTAAAGTCACCAGATCGGGTGAGGAAGATTGCAGAGGACATTGTTCAGCACTTCCACGAGAAGATTGAGCCACAAGGTTTCAAGGCACAGATCGTCTGTCCGGATCGTTTTGCCTGCGAACAGTATAAGCAGGAACTGGACAAACTTATTCCACCCGAGGAGAGCGCGGTAGTAATCTCAATAAATCATTCAGATGATGAGTCTTTCAAAAAGAAGTATCGAATGGATCGGGATGAGCAGGAGAAACTTTTAGACAGATTCCGCGATCCAATGGATCCGCTTAAATTTGTAATTGTAACAGCCAAGCTTTTAACGGGTTTCGATGCGCCGATTTTGCAGGCTATGTATTTGGATAAGGCGATGAAGGATCACAATCTGTTGCAGGCTATTTGCCGCACAAACCGTGTTTACAAAGACAAAACGCATGGATTGATCGTGGATTATTACGGAGTTTTTGATAATGTAGCCCGGGCTTTGGAATTTGACGAGGCTTCGGTGCGGCAAGTGATCACAAATATTGGCACCCTGAAAGAAAAATTGAAGCATGCGATGACCATGTGTCTGGAGCATTTCCCGAACGTGGATAGAAGCGTTGAAGGATACGAGGGGCTTTTACTTGCGCAGGAATGCGTGAATACGAATACAAAGAGGGATGCTTTTGCGAATGATTACAGCTATTTGTCGCTTCTTTGGGAGGCGTTGTCGCCGGATGCCATTCTTAATGTGTACGAGAAGGATTATCGCTGGCTAACTAAAGTCTATGAATCGGTAAAGCCGCCGTCCAGCGATACTGGCCGTCTTTTGTGGCATGCATTGGGCGCTCAGACCATGAAGCTCATTCATGAACATATTCATGTCGAGAAGATTAGCGATGATTTGGAAAAGATCATCCTCGATGCTGATGTTGTCGAGGATTTAATGAAAACCAAGGATACCAAAAAAACTCAGCTGATTGAAATCGAAATTGTTAATCGCCTGCGGAAGCATAAAGGTAATCCCAAATTCGAGGAACTTGGTCAGCGGCTTGAAGAATTGCGCGATAAGGTAGAGCGCGGACTGATCAATAGCGTTGATTTCCTTAAGCATTTGATTGAGTTGGCCAAGGAAGTTGTTCAGGCTGAGAAAGACGAAGAAACGCAGGAAGAACGCAAGGGGGCCAAGTCAGCCCTCACAGATCTATTCTTGCAAGTACGCACAGACCAGACGCCTGCGATTGTTGAGCGCATAGTAAATGATATAGATGAAATCGTTAAGGTGGTGCGTTTCCCCGGGTGGCAATCTACCGCAGCCGGTGAACGTGAAGTCAAAAAAGCCCTGCGCAAGACCCTTCTTAAGTATAGCCTGCACACTGACCAAGATCTATTCGATCGGGCTTATGGTTACATTAGGGAGTATTATTAATGGATTGGCAATCAGTAAAACAATATGTTTACCAGAATTCCGTTGCGCTAGGAGTCGGCCTAGTAGTAACTTTGACTGTGGTGCCTTTTTTGAAAGGACTTGTTAAAGGGCTTTTTAATTTTATTCAAGAGCGCTTCAAACGTAATAAACAGCATATCGCTATTAGAAAGAAACTACTGTTATTTACGCAGGATCAACTTCAAAAACAAATCAATTCAAAAAAATACCTGCCCGATTCTTATATTGAAATCAATCAAATTAAAGAGGGGCTCAGATATTTTTGTCATCCGTTTTTATTTTGTAATAAGTTCATAGATCATTTAAATAGGCGCGATTTTACATACACAAATTCTGTGCTCAAAAGAGAGATTAAACAGAGAATCGTTTTTAAGGTTTTTCGGAAGCTCTCGCATCCTTCTTTAAGAGCATTTAAAGCTAAGATCGAGGAGTTACGCGTTGTAATTTTTCAAAACTCAAAAGTTTTGGAAAGTATGCCAGAAAAAAGCAATGATTTCCCTTGGCAAGCTCGCTGGAAGATGGAAGAGACCAATGCAAAGTTTAATTTATTAAAGTCGCGCGTTCTTGTGCTGTTAGATGACGCGGGTCAAGGTAAAACAAACCTAATATGTGACCTCACAAGAGAATTTTTGTTAAAACTGGAGATCCCCGTTGCCTTATTTTATGGGGCCGACTTCTATGGAATACATAATAACTCTATGAAAGATTTTGTTACAGAAAGAATAACCGGCGGACTAGATTTTAATTCTTTAAATAATTTTATAGATAATGAATGCAAACAAAGAAAAACAATTTTCATTTTTATTGTCGATGCTATGAATGAATCGAGTGATGCAAACTTCCCTAACGCATTAGACATATTTATCAGAGATTTGCTCAGCAATCCTTTTGTTAGGATAATCCTGACATGTAGAACAGAATATTATAATTTGAATTTTAAGAGCATAGAAAAATCGTCGTTTGCTTCAGAGATAAATATAATTAATGGCATAAATTCGAAACTTGAGGAACATGAAAAAGACAATTTGTTCAGAAAGTATCTTTCGTTATTTAAAATAGAATGGAAGTCGTTTGATGGAAGAGTCTACGAGAAGCTAGTAAATAATTTCTTATTATTGCGTATTTTTTGTGAGGTGCATCAAGGCCAAAGCATTGGTTCAATATTAAACGTATACATGTTGGATCTTTTTCAAGAATACTATAGACAGATCAGGGATGGAATAAGGGGAAAGGTTGATGGAAATACTTCTATTCAAAAAGTTATTTGTGAAGTAGTGCGACATATGATTGATTCCAAATTATATAAAGACGTTCCCATGCAAATGATTATTGATAAAGCCACGACTGATAAAAATGTATTGCGCAAGTTAATAGATGAAAACATATTTTTTAGAAGAGATGTAGCTGATAAGGCTGGCGTTTTGCGGGATGGGGAAGTCATAAGTTTTACTTTTGACGAAATCAGAGATTATTTGATTGCCGACTATTTGGTCAATATATTGCTATCCGAGGATGAGTCAAAATGCACAAGATTTATTACTGATGAGATTTTGCCTCAGAAACCTTTGTTCGAAGGGGTAAGTAAATACCTGTTTTTCTTCTCGAAAAAGGACCGTAAAAACATGAAGCTTGAGCCAATATTAGAAGCAACAGCATGGCACAAGGACAAATACCTTCATTATTTGTTTGAAACAAATGATGGTGACTTAACTAGTGAAGATGTCAATAAAGTTAAAGAGGAATATTTGTCATCTAGAGATAAAGCCGAGTTCATTTTGGAAATGCTAATTTATTATCGATATGATCCGCAGACGTATAAAAACCTGAATATTACTATGCTTTTCCCGATCTTAATCGAATTGTCTGATGATGAGCGTTTGGATAAATTTGAGAATCATTTTTACAACGAACATCTGTCTGTTGCCTATGGTAATAGTGAAACTGGCATAAAATTAGATCATTATTTTGAATTTATCGATGAGGCTATAAGGAGCCAAGATGCAAATAATCAGGCCTTAGAATTATTATTTTTCATCGCATCTGGAGAAAAGATAGGTATGGCTTCAACTGCGAAGCACATTCTTTCGTCATTTTATAAAAAGTATCCTGAACCTGCTTTAAAGATACTTGAGAAGTATGCGAAATGTAGTAATCGTTATTACAAGGGGAAGGCCATTACTTTAATAAAGGAATTCGGTGGAAAATAAGAGGTGTCAATTGATCTTCTACGAGTATAAGAAAGACCATGATAAAACTTATATTTTTCATGTCGTAAAGAATATTAGTAAACGTAATTTATTAAAGGCAATAAAGGTCCGTTCTGGTTTCTTTGCGTGGAATCTATTTAGTAGAGTCTATGATTGTTTTTATTCTGAGATGATCGATTTGTTTGATGAGTATAGAAAGTATCACAATCGTGAATATGGAACATTTAGTGACTTTCTTCAAAAGAAGTACAATCTTCCCGCCAAAGTAGCCGTGGTTGGGGAGAAGAAGTTATTAAAGTATAAGAACACGGCGTTGTTGTGGCGGAAAGAGCACGTTACAGGCGATTACAATTTAGAAATGTTTATTATGAGTTCTGATGGCGCCCAGAATATATTAAGTTCCGTGCTAGGAGTGTCAGATGAAGATTAAATTCGACTTTGTAACAAACAGCTCGTCTACATGTTTTGTTATAGTTCTCAGGAAGGGCCAAGAATTCACGGAAGATCAGTTTATGAGGTGCGTTGGCATTAACAATAAATCGCCAGTTTATTCTATGTTTAAAGAATTGTATAGAACGTTTGCTTCTAATAAGGAACCCTTCGACTCCGCTGTGACTTCCCATCGGTGGAATAAAGGTAAACAATGGGACGCTTTTATTAGCGATATTTTTTCTAACGATTTAGTCGAGAGGATCAAGCTTGCTAAGGAAAGGGGCGATTCCCTCTATTTCGGGACTTTATCTTCAGATGTAAATGCTATGGAAACATTTTTTTGCTGTGATTCTTTTAAGATTGAGGGAAAAAGCATTTACATTGATGCATCGAATTCAAGCTGGTGAAAATGAACTCTTTGTTGCTTAAGCGATATGATAAGGAAAGATATACCGTTATTTTCAATCAAAATACCGGTTTTTTTGCTCGTGTTGAAGATGAAAATACTGTCGAGCCGGTCTATTCCGTGCATGGTCCTGAGCTTCTTGATATATCAATAACAAATTATTGTGAAAGGAGCTGTTCTTTTTGCTATAGGGCATCGTCAATAAATGGGAAGGAGATGTCTCTTGCTGATTATGAATACATTTTAAAACAAGCGAGGGACTGTGGGGCCTTGCAAGTAGCCCTTGGCGGCGGAAATCCTAATCAACATTCTAGCTTTGAAAGGATCCTTGAAGTAACGCGAGAGAAATATAATATCGTCCCTTCTTATACCACGAATGGGGATGGCTTATCTGACAGAATTCTTGCCGCATCAAGGATGCATTGTGGAGCTGTTGCAATTAGTTTTTATGAGCCGGAAACTTTGTTTTATTCAAATTTGAATAAATTGATAGATGCAGGAATTAAAACAAATGTTCATTTTGTGTTGTCTGCCAGCACACTTGATTCTGCGATAGAATTTTTATCAAGGGGCATTCAAAAGGTATCTGGAGTTAACGCTCTAATATTTTTATTATTTAAACCTGCTGGAAAAGGAAGTCATTCAAATATCTTAAGGATGTCTTCCGACGCCGAGTTATTCTTTTCGCTAATTAGTACTTCCAAGATAAAGATTGGGTTTGATAGTTGTTGCGTTCCTGGCATAGTTAGTCAACTTAAATATAACCCCATATCGGTTGAAGCGTGTGAAGCGGGGCGTTTTTCTGCCTTTATTTCTGAAAAAATGATGTTTTACCCATGTTCCTTTATGGAACGCGAGGTTACTGGGATAGATCTGAGAAGCGTTTCGATTTTAGATGCT
The DNA here is from genome assembly GCA_028712365.1 of bacterium. Classification (GTDB taxonomy): domain Bacteria; phylum CAYTYR01; class UBA6262; order UBA6262; family UBA6262; genus UBA6262. The sequence goes on along the minus strand of JAQTQE010000003.1, from coordinate 75,847 downwards.
TGGCAAAACGCCTCCGTGTTTCGTGATATGCGTAGCAAGATCATTTATGAGAAATGTAAAGCGTGTTTACATTTCTCAGTCTGCAAGGGTGGCTGTTCAGTTTTTAATGAAATAAATTTATGCGACTGTTGCTAAGATTGCGGAAAAAATATGACTGGAGTAAAGAGTATGCTTCATCGCGGTTTTTAAAATCGGGGACGTAAAACGGAGGGACACAGTATCAATTTAATAAATGAGTATTATGTTCTTAGATAACAGATAATTGATAATAAGATGCCAAATGAGGTGCTATTACGATTTTTGATAACAGAGAGATAGCAATTATTTTTTGGTTAAGTGCTTTGCTAATTTGGGCATTAACTAAAAATCATATTAGGCAGTCACTAGAGCAGGTTTTTAAAGCACTTTTTGTAACGCCAATCATAGTCTCAGCGGTTTTGATGCTATTTTATATCGTTTTAGAGGTCGTAGTACTTTCTCGCATTGGACTCTGGGATATATCTCAGCTGAAATCAACCATCATCTGGGGTATGACTATTGCTACAATAATGCTTTTCCAAATTAATAATATCATTGAAGATTCGCACTTTTTTACAAAGGCTGTAAAAGATAGTATAAGATTCACTGTGTTTATTGACTTCATCGTTAACTTATATGTATTTAGCTTAATCATTGAGTTCATTCTAGTGCCTATTGCTGCACTTATCGGGGGAATGCTTGCAGTAGCGGAAACTAATGAGAAGTACAAGCCTGTCCAGAAACTGTTAAATGATATCCTAATAATGTTTGGTCTATGGATTTTCGGCTATGCCTTCTATCATATTCTCAGCGATTTCAGAAACCTTGCGAAGATACAGACCCTAAAGGACTTGGCTTTACCACCGGTAATGTTATTGATGTTCCTGCCGTTTATATATTGTGTTGCATTGTTCGCTCAGTATGAGATTTTATTTACTCGGCTACAATTTATTATTAAGGATCCAAGCCTATTAAGGTTCACTAAGAGGCAATTACTTATAAACTACAATTTCAAGATAAGAACTTTAGAACAATGGGCAAAGACACTTCCCGTGCAATCCTTTAGAAACCAACAAGACATCCTAAATTCAATTAAGAAAGTAGATGAAATCGGGGAACACAATAATAATTAAATAAATGAGTATTATGCTCCCAGATTCAATGTTAGGCAAATAAAATGGAAGAAATACAAAATATTATTGATCAATATAAAGAAATTGACATAAGCCTTGCGCTATCCTCACTTGATAGAATGAAAGACTTTTCTAATAATTTTTATGGAGATGTTGCTGATATATATGATGCAATAACAAGAATAATAAATATTGATAGAAATCCCACCGGATATAATTTTAATGATGCTGCAATATTGGGTTTATTAATAAGGGTTTGGAAAATTCTTAAAGAAGTTGTTTACTATTATAAGGAAAACAAAGGTGATATAATTTCTCTTCTGGATAGACAAATATTGGAATCTGCTGTTATTGCAAAATATCTTTTGCTTAATGGAGATAATGTTGTGGAAGACTACAGGAAGTGTTCATACAAGGATCGGTTAAACATAATTGTTGATTCACAAAGATCTTCCGGCTTTTTTAAAACTCCAGCGGGTGTTAGGTTAAAAAAGTCAATTTTAGAAAAAATGAATGCTGAAGAGCTAACAGTAGCTTCATTTAGTGAGCAAAAGAAAAATAAATGGAAACTCTCAGGGAAAAGTTTTTATCAAATATTTAAAGAACTATTTCGTGAGGATATGTATAAATATTTATATGGAATTCCTTCAGAATCAATACATGGTTCTTGGAACGAGTCTATGGATTTTAATTTAATACGTAATAAAGACGGCACATTTTCAACATACCCTCATTATCAGTCTGTAGATATGAGATTCATCACTCCTTTACTACGATTTACAAATGAGCCATATATATTATGGTTAAAAAGAATAGACGTAGACTTGGATTATTTTGAAAATTTATTTAAATGGATAAATTCTGTTAATATGAGATTATTTGATTCATTTGAACAAGTGTATGCAAAACAAAATACCTAACCAGCATGTACAGGATGCGGCAGAGCCGCAACTGTGAGTTTTGTCGTTGGATTGATTGCCTGGAGTTGGAGGGGGACATGTCAGAGGACAAGAAGCAGGGTCCGGAAATGGCTGAACTCAGAGCCGCCATCAAGGCTGTACTGAGTTCCCCCAGTGAGAAGAAACTGGTGATTGCCGGCCCAGGTACCGGCAAGACGACGCTTTTCAAGCAGATGCTCGAGCTTGCACCTGGTACGCCTGATCAGCGGATTGTCCTCACATTTATTAACAACCTAAAGAACGATTTGGAGGACGATCTAAGCGAACTGGCTAAGGTATTCACGCTTCACTCATACTGCCTAGGCCTACTGCACCGCGAACCGGCACTCAGAAAGTCTCTATCGACAGATTTTCGCTGCTGTCCCGGGCTTGCGAGCCTTATCGCAGCGGACTGGGAGATTATCACTCAAAATGATGCTCCTCAGTTTGTTAGCGAGATGCGTTCGCTTAAAGAAGAGAACCATATTCCATTCTACCTATCTCGTGGCAAGTACTACGACGCGGTCGATTTCGACGATACCGTTTACAGAGTGTATAAGGGACTATCATCAGGGCATGTTGTGCCCAATTCCTACAAGCTTATTCTAATTGACGAGTACCAGGACTTCAACGCACTTGAGGCGGGGGTTATCGACATTTTGGCTGAATGTAGCCCCATCCTGATTGCCGGTGATGATGACCAGGCTCTGTATAGTCAGCTGCGCGATGCTAGTTGGGATCATATCCGGCTCCTCAGCAATGCCGGGGAGTATCAGGTCTTCAAGCTTCCGTTCTGTATGCGTTGCCCAAAGGTGATCGTCGATGCAGTCAATGACGTGCTGACCCAGGCTAAGGAGCTGGACAGTCTCGAAGGGAGGATTGATAAGCCCTACAAACACTTTCCTCCTGCAAAGGGATCTGACAGCGCAAAGTACCCGAAAATTGCGCACGTGGAGACGTCGGTTCAGAGACAGAAAGTGAACTACATGGGGCGCTACCTCACGCAAGCTATTGCCCAGATTCCATCGGATGAGATTGAGACAGCTTTGCGTGGTGGCTACCCTGCGGCACTAGTCATCGCGGCACAGCCTTACCGCGATCAAGTCGTCAGCCATCTTGAAAGCGTGGGGTACAATGTCGACACACGGCGCGACTCCGATACCAAGCTCAATCGGGAAGTGGGTCTATTGATTCTGAAAGTTGATCAGTTCTCTAATCTCGGTTGGCGAATTGTTCTTGGTACAGACTCTCCTTCCTTTCTCCATGAAGCTATTGTCGCGACTGCAGCTGGTAGGCACCGTCTTGTTGACGTACTCCCAAGTGAATACCGCGAGCACGTGCTGGCTGAGGCCAATGCGTACCAACCGGCAGAGGAGCTAGAAGCTGAAGCAGAGACTCACGCATCAGTGGACATCCCTACTGTCAAAGTGACCTCCTTCGAGGGAGCCAAGGGCCTCTCCGCACAACACGTGTACATCGCTGGTCTGCACAATGGGGAATTACCGCATGATTCGGCTTCAATCAAGGATCTCGAGATCTGCAAGTTTGTGGTCGGGCTCACTCGCACACGCAAAAAATGCACCCTGATTCGCACCCGAAACTTCGCTGGCAAATGGAAAACGCCGTCCTCTTTCATCTCGTGGATTGACCCGGCTCGTTTGGAGTTCATTAAGGTTGATGCACAGTACTGGAAAGATAAGGGACATTCATGAAAGTATATAGGATATATCTGGGGACACAAATTCCGGGGACACGATACTAATTAAATAAACAGGTAAAATCCGAAAGCGGATGGATAGACTTAGAAAATGGCATCAAGGCTTATGGGAATAAAAGAAACTGCCTCAATACTGAATATAAGTGTAAATACACTATATAGCTGGGTATCTATGAAGAAATTCCCGTATGTAAAGGTTGGCAGATTAACAAAATTTGACATTATAGATGTCGAGAATTATATAAAAGCAAATAAAGTAAGCCCTCGCTATTAACTAGAATTGACCTACTTCCAGTATATACCCGTCATAAATCCACGTAATTTTTGTTGACAAATATATTATTTTATGATATCTTAATATTGGACATAATATATGACATATATTGTAATTTAGTTGATATTATTGGCATTATTGAGGACAATTTAATGGACATAAATAAAGACATTATTAGCAAATATCCTTGGTTGGCATTTGAGGTTAACTTAAATGCCCTGCCTTCCTTAACATGGGTCCAAATTGGGGAGTGTTTGTCGAAATGTGAGCATCTTTCTCGCATACCCCTAAAGCCAGCAATTGCGGAAGAAATGCACAAGGTATACCTAGCTAAAGGTGCTAGTGCAACAACAGCTATTGAAGGTAATACGCTTTCAGAAGGACAGGTTAGGCAAATTATAGATAATAAATTGGAAGTTCCTCCTTCGCGAGAATATTTAAAACAAGAAGTAGAAAATATATTGTTTTTATGTAACGAACTAAAAGATACAATTTGTAATGGCAAAAAATTCGTAGTATCCAAAGAAGAGATTAAGCGATTTAATAAAATTATCCTGCAAAATGTTCCTTGTCCTGATTATGCTATCCCGGGTGAATTTAGAAGCGTTCCAGTTGTAGCTGGGGTATATAAAGCAGTTGATTCGCAAGATGTTGATTTTTTAATGGATAAGATGTGCATTTGGTTAAATAGTGACTATTTTATAATCCCCGACGCCCATCCAATTGCCAATAGTATTATTAAAGCGATAGTGGCACATTTATACCTTGAATGGGTACATCCATTTGGAGATGGCAATGGAAGAGTCGGGCGTTTGCTGGAATTTGCCATCCTGATTGCCTCAGGAGTTCCTTCTCCGGCCGCGCATCTTCTTAGTAATCATTACAATCTGACCCGTAGCGAATATTACAGGCAATTAAGCGTTGCAACTCAAAAACGAAATATTTGCGAATTTATTACCTATGCTATACAAGGATTTCGTGATGGGCTCGCTGAGCAATTGCAATATATTTTTAAGCAAGTATTAGAAATTTCCTGGGAAAGTTACGTATATGATAAATTTAAAGAACATAAGAGATCTGAGACACCATCAAAGCGAATGCGGGCACTCGTTATCGAACTTGCAGATAAAAATGAACCCGTACCTAAAGAGGGATTGGTGGCATTAAGTCCTAAAATTGTTGATTATTATAAACAGGGTTCCTCTAAAATGTTAAGTAGAGATTTAAACGAGCTTATGCATCTTGATCTTATAGTGCAGACGGATAAAGGTTATCGCGCAAAAACTGAAAATTTGTTGGCTTTGCTCCCAGCGCGGGCTGTGTTAGACAATATAACATAAAGAATGCTGAAAAAGTGGATAAAGGATAATTGTTAAAATGAATACCATGGAAGAACATATTGTTTGTTATTTAGATATTCTTGGTTACAAAGGGCTCGTTAATAAATATGGTAGTGATGCGGAAAAGGCTACTGAATTAATGGAGGCTTTTGAAAACATTGACAGTTTCTTAAAACAACAGTTGGAAATTAAAGATGAGATTCTTCATCGGGTTTTTGAAAAAGTTCAACTAATAATACTATCAGATTCCATTCTTATAACGATACCGATAAGTAGATATAGTAATGAGTTAAATGGTGTGCCAAAAGAATTTGATGAGCTTTTAGCATATTATTATTACTTGTTTTTTGTTAGATATGTCTATATCCAAGTTATAATAAAGACTGGTCACTTTTGTCGAGGCGCAATTGTAAAGGGGGCCCATTTTGATAAAAAGTTTCAAGATGGTTCGGGCAATCGTTTTATATTTAGTCCTGCTTTAATAAATGCCTATCAATTGCAGGATAAAGCAGTATATCCGAGAATAATATTTGATGATAGTATTTATAAATTAATTACGGATTTATACGATTTAATTGATAAGGAATATAGAAAGGGGGTCTCAGATACTATTAGGCATAGAATGCCCTTTATTGACCATACTGGTATTAGATGTTTTGATATTTTCTTTGATTTGCCAAACAGGGAACAATATATGTCCAAGGGCAAGGATTTACTTGATTGGTTAAGCATTATGAAAACAAAAATATATGATCAGTTAGATGAAAATAGGGTAAAACCGGAGATTATTGAGAAATACATCTATCTTATAAACTATTTTAATAATAAAGTACAATTATGTAATCTTGACTCTAATTTGTTGATCCAACTGAATAAATTACAGTTTTAGGGGACTGTCCCAAACCAAAGGAGTCCATATCTGGGGACACGATAATCATTTATTGTAATGTGTCACCCAGATTAAACTGCCATATTTTCGATCAATTCGTCGTTAAATGGAGTAAATAATGAATGTATTAAGTCTAATTATCAGTTTCTTGGGTGGAGGTATTGTAAGTGCGGCTATAAATTGGGCAAGAGCAGAACGTTCCGATAAAAAAGAAAGAAGAATAATTTTTCTTAATGAACAAATAAGGAAATTATATGGGCCCATATATTTTCTTACCTTTCAAATTTCAAAGCTATTTGAATTGAATAATAAGTTTTTAAATGTAGATGATAATAGTTCAACTATTAGTAAAACCATTGAAATTGCAAATGATTTTATAAAGCAAGTTAGGGAAAACAATAACAAAATATATGAAATACTAAATAATAATTATGCTTTCATTGATCCAGATGATATAGAAATATTTGCATTATTTTATGAACACCATATAAGATTAAATATTGAAAAAGACGAAAGTGGTAGATTAAGGACTCCGTTGTCCGTTTATAATAAAGTTGGAAATATTTCATTTATGCGGCCTGAATTTATACAAAGAATAGCTGACAAATTTAGTAATAAAAAAACTGAGTTAAATAATTTAATGATAAAATAGTATTTAGCTAATCGGAAAAACAACGAGGTCAGGCACTGAAAGTTGAAAGTATTTGAGAGTCCAAGAACAAAAATAAATCTCAAAGGCTGGGATATGACATATAAAATATTCGTAAGCGCAAATCAGAAAGAACTAAAAGCTGAACGCTTTGCCATAAAAGGAGTAGTAGACAACAATGCCACTCTTCAGAAGTTTTTTGATGTTTTTCTATTTGAAGATCTGCCTGCTAAAGGAAAGTCACCAGCAGTAACTTATCTTAAAAACGTCGCTGATAGCAATATTTATGTGTGCATAATTGGTAAGAATTATGGGTATAAAGGGAAGGATAATCTCTCCGCTACGGAAAGGGAATTTCAACATTTTTTAAAAACGCACTCAGACAGGGAAATAATTGCATTTATCAAAGGTGATTCTACAGATGATTTCAGGCGAGACCAGGACACACAGAACTTTGTTAAAAATATCAGAGCGGACTTTATTTATAAGCGTTTTCTAAATATTGATGAATTAAAAACTCAGGTTCTTAACAGCCTTAATTCTTTTCTTGAAGATAAAATAGAATCCACAAAAGGCCCCTTTGATAAAGCAATACATCGAGATCTTGGATATGAGTCTATCGATGAGCAGGCAGTAAGAGATTTTCTTCAAAATCGTGCAGTTAAATTGAAAGTTGCCATTCCAAAAATAACAATAAGGAAATTTCTTATTGACACCCTTAAGGTAATAAGAAAGGAAGATGGGGATTTGCATCCCACTAATACCGCTCTTCTTTTCTTTGGTAAAGCTCCTTCTGACCATATTTCCCATCATGAAATCCGTATAGCTCGCTATAAAGGAACGACTCGCTCGGAGTTTATTGACTCACAGGAAATTAAAGGTCCGATTTATAAGATGCTTGATGAAGTGAAATCTTTTTTCATCCGCAATACTAGATTAGCCAATAAAATCGTCGAGTTCAAACGGGTCGATATACCTGAATATCCATACGAAGCTGTACGCGAATCCATCATTAATGCCATAGCACATCGCGATTATACAAAAAGCGGAGCTCCAATTATGGTTTCAATTTTCGATGATCGAGTGGAAGTCAGTAATCCTGGCGGTTTATTACCAGGCCTTAATATAAAGAAGCTTGAAGGGCATCATGCTACGCGCAATAAAGCAATCTGTCATATTTTCCATGAAACTATGGACATGGAGCGCTTTGGTACCGGAATCAGCAAAATGAAAAAGCTAATGAAAGCCCATGGGCTGTCTGTACCTGTGTTTGAAGAAGAAGGTGAGTTCTTTGTAACCCGCTTTTTTGGCCCCGGAGACAAGATTCTGGATTTAGTGCCGAGTGTCCCGGAAGAACGGCAGACTGATCTTAGAAAGTTAGGTTTAAATGAACGGCAAATAGAGGCTTTAAGGTTAATGATAAATAAAAATGAAACCATGGAAATAGGAACCTATTGTAAGAAATTCAAGGTAAACGAAAAAACCGCTCGGAGGGATTTTAAGAAGATGCTTCTAATTGGGTATATAGAGAAGATTGGTGCTACTAAAGGAGCCTTCTTTAGAAAGAAATCTTAAAAGAATGTCCAAAATGCTTTAGTTTTGTCCGAAATAGTGTCCGAAATGAAGATGTCCGAAATAGTATGAAATTGTCCGAAATAGTGTCCGAAATACAAATAAGGTAAAAGAGTATTTATAATATTATAAATACTCTAATTAAATAGAATGTTTGTTATAGGATTGTAAAGGTTATAATATTATAACCTTGTACAATCCTATGAGCCATAAAATATGAAAATGACAAAGCAAAATACAAATAATGTTGTAAACAAAGTGAAACAATCAAGTGTTTTTAGATTGTCTTCCGAAGAGGTATCTTTATACTTATCCATTCGTCTAATAGACCTTATAAATAGGGAATGTGTAGTTGGGTATGATGAGCTTATATACCGTTTATGTGAAGTTGGGCCAGGGAATCTTCGTTTTGATCCATTGAGTGTGACCATTTTTATTAATTCGAAAATAGGGCAGGAATTGCTTGCGGAAAATGGGATTGAATTTAAAAATAAATATTTCCATTCACATGTTGGGGGTTTAAATGCTGAAACATTGCAAGTAAAATCTAAAATAGTGAAATCTGTAAATCAACAAATATACTCACAAAAAACAGCGACGCTTCTTAAGCAAAAGATAGAATCAATATGTAAAGAATCGAATTATTTAATCATTGAATCTCTTATAAATAAGAATAAAAATCATCTTGAGTTTTTACTAAAAACAAGAAATAATGCAGGGAATATTCTTATTAGGATTTATAATACGGTAGAATGGATTTATCCTGATTCTTGGCAGATTTGGGATGTATATCAAAAAGCAAATAAGGAACGTTGCATACCAATTATAGTCGCATCTAAAATACATGGGTCTTGTTTCCCCTTGTTTAAAGCATTAGGTGTCTTAGCCAGAACAACATATGGCCCCTTTACTGAGCAAAGCATAGATGAGATTAAGGAAGAAGTACTTAATAAGAAAGATAAAGCCTTACTCTCTGTAAGAGCAGTGTTACCTATAAAGGTGAATTCACTATCAAATAATTCAGCAGCGCAGAGTTTAAAAGGAATAAAACAGCTTTTAACTTCTGCGATCCCCGATTATCTAGACCAGTTCGCCATTCGTTTTGATAAATCAGCAAAAAGAATAGTACCGTGTCTTTTGGCGGAGTTAAAGCCTTTACTTGACGATAAAATAAATTCTCTCAAACCAGCAGAAAGATTATCAAGAATAAAAGGTATTTTGGCACTTAAAGTAGGACATTTAAACCTTGTAAAAGACTTTGTAAAACGGCATGAAGATTTAATAATAGAATTGAAGACGGATAAGGCATAATTGGGTATTACCCAATGGTACTTTCTTTAACATAGATCTCAAAGGTACTGTTCCTTAGTCTTATTCCGTATATCCGGGATTTTGGGATCCAGAGTTTTCTGCCACAGTAGACTAAGATAGCTTTATCGGTTTCGTGTAAGATGCGGATTTTGACCCATACAGGCTTTTCTTTTGAATATAGCAGGCTATAAATAATATATGGCCAAGACATAATTTAGCTCCTTTTGGCTTTGCAAGCCTTGATAATAGTATTTTTACTAACTTTTAGGGTTTCGGCTATTTTGTTATAGGACATCCCCAATAGAAAGAGTTCTCTTGCTTTTTGGGAGAGTTTTTGATATAAATATATACTTTGGGTGGGTTGGACCCTGATTGTGGCGGTTATTTCACCGGCGGTTCGAATTGGTTGCAACCGCGTCCGTTTTCATCCTCCATTGCGAGGGGACTATGATCAGAAAATGCGATAAGTCAGACATTGATGTGATTTTTGAAATCATAAATGATTCTGCCCAAGCGTACAAAGGAGTCATTCCCCAGGATCGATGGAAAGAACCTTATATGTCCAAAGAAGAATTACTGCACGAAATAGGAGCAGGAGTAGAGTTCTGGGGATATGAAGAAGAAGGGCAACTGGTAGGCGTTATGGGTATCCAGAATATCCAAGACGTTGCCCTGATCAGGCATGCTTATGTTCGTACTGTGAAACGGAATAAGGGCGTAGGCAAAGAATTACTGATGTTTTTGAAAAAATTGGCTCACAAGCCGATGTTAATAGGCACGTGGGAAGATGCGAAATGGGCAACGTACTTCTATGAGAAATGCGGATTCCAAATGGTTTCTTCAAATGAAAAAGAAGAGATCCTGAGAAAATATTGGAATATACCAGAACGTCAAGCACAAACCTCAGTAGTATTAGCTGACCAAAAATGGTTTGATATCCGTTTTCGTGAAATGAATAAAGGGAATTAATTTTTAACCAGCATAATGGAGAGGTGGCCGAGTGGCTGAAGGCAGCCGCCTGCTAAGCGGTTGTACGAGTGAAAACTTGTACCCTGGGTTCGAATCCCAGCCTCTCCGTTTTAATAATGTAAGTATAGGATTTCCGCCTACAGGACTGGCGGATAAACTCCGCTAAGCAAATTCAATAAGACAGGATGGGATCAAGTGCCGAATTTTACCAGGGTAATGTTTATCAGACATAAACAAAAGGAAATATTACAGCTTGATTTTTCCGAATGTTCATATGAAGAATTAGTAGCCCAGATAACAAAAGCGCGGGATATTATCATTCAACAACCTCCTAATTCCCTTCGGGTAATTACTAATCTAACTAATTTGCGGATCAATAAAGACTCAGTAAAAGTTTTGAAAGAATATATCCATCTTAACAAACCATTTATTCTCGCTTCTGCCGTGTTTGGTATAAGCAGCCAAACTAAAGTGCTTTTTGATACTGTAACTGCTCTAGCCCATAGAGATATTCATTTATTTGACAGCGAGGAAACAGCCAAAGACTGGCTGACAGAACAAAAAGGATAGAGACTCTAAAGTGGATAGAATAACCTACATAGACCATAAAGGTAAGACGATCGTATATATTAATTTTTCTGATTGTCGTTCGCGAGATGTACGACCGGTAATAGATGACGCAAAAAAAATACTTGCCCACCAAACCCCTGGCTCAGTTTTAACCCTGATTAACGTTACCGAAATGATGTTTGATAAAAAGACCAAAGACATGATGCAAGAGCTGGCTACCCATAATCGTCTTTTTGCTAAGGCTGAAGCAGTGATCGGGGCTTCGGGTATATTAAAAGTGATCTATGACACGATCCTGGCGGATAAAAAAAATAAAATAAGATTATTTGACACGCAACAAGCCGCCAAAGACTGGCTCGCCGAACAATAAAGCAGGTATAAAGGTATAAGGTGTAGAGGTGTAAAGGAAAAACGTTTTATACTAAACCCGGAAGGGGTTGACAGTGAGGGTTGTAATAAATAATCCATTTGGCCCGGAAAAGCTAAAAGCAAACTAAATGGAAGAGGGTGACCGCGAGAGTTGCTAAGAGTTCCAGATTTTTCAGAAACACCCCAAGGGGTAACAGAAGCATTTACCTTGTTAGCTTGTGAAAGCGTGATGAGCTCTTTAACTGGAAGAGGATGACTTGAGGTTGCCAGAAACTATAATATTTTTTAACATTATATACTGAGAAGGTTGATAGCAAAATATCAGGAGGGGGTGACAGCGCAGGGAGCGATAAACTCTGCAATCACTCCGAAAGTAAGACGACTAAGCGCCGAGAGAGGGGAACCTAAGGTTCCCCCTACGGAGAGCGGCGCAATTAGTTTTTGCCGCGATGGGGGTGTAGCTCAGCTGGGAGAGCGCGTCGTTCGCAACGACGAGGCCGAGGGTTCAAATCCCTTCACCTCCACCAGCTTTTCTTCGAAGAGGGATTTGAAGCCGACCTGAGCGCCATTGGTCCGAGCGAAGGCGGCCGGCGACGAAGGAGACCCGCGAGATGCGGGGCGGGTGAGGAGAAATCCCTTCACCTCCACCAGCTTTTCTTCGAAGAGGGATTTGAAGCCGACCTGAGCGCCATTGGTCCGAGCGAAGGCGGCCGGCGACGAAGGAGGCCCGCGAGATGCGGGGCGGGTGAGGAGAAATCCCTTCACCTCCACCAGCTTTTCTTCGAAGAGGGATTTCCGCTGCAAACGATTGGCGGGTAAATTCCGCCGACCCTTATTTAATACACAGGAAAACACATTATGTCTGAAGAAATAGCTAGAAAAAGATTTAATTTTATGCGCCGGTTATATGAACTGACTGAAGGCGAAGAAGGACAGCCTGTTCATTTTAATAAAGTACAGGAGCAATTAGGTTTTAGTTCTACTTTAATGCAGGATATTATTTTTTACCTGGAAAATGAAAAATTGGTCGCTTATCAGTCATCCGGGAACCTGATTAACATTACTCCTGCCGGGGCTGAAGAAGTAGAAGCAGCATTAATGGAGCCAGATAAGGCAACAACGCATTTCCCTGCCCGCGGCAATACTATGGCCAAACAAACCATGGATCTGCAAATGCAACAAGAGAGTTATGAAAAAACCCAGGGGATCACAATTGGGGAAAGCCGCTACAAGGAATTGGACGAATTATTGCAGGTACTTAATTCTTCATTAGACCAGCTTAATATGACAGTTGAGCAAAAGTCTATGCTGCAATCGGAAATAAACACGATAAACTCTCAAATGTCATCTGCTAAACCGAAAACCACTATTATTCCGGGCAGTGTGGCGAGTATTAAAAGAATACTGGAAAGTTCCGCCCGGACACCTTTAGAATACGAATTACTGAATAAAATCACCCACATAATAGGATAATAAATGAATTATTTAGTATTAGCTAGAAAATACAGGCCCCAGTTGTTCAATGAGATCATTGGGCAGGAAATAGTAGCTCAGGCTTTACAAAATGCTATTACCAGTGGCAAGATCGGACATGCTTATCTCTTCTCAGGCCCGCGGGGTGTAGGCAAGACCACGGCTGCCAGGATCTTTGCTAAAGCCTTGAACTGTCAAAAGGGGCCTACTGTTGAACCTGATAATACCTGCCAGTTATGTAAAGAAATCACCGAAGGTAATGCTTTAGATGTGCTGGAAATTGATGGCGCTTCTAATCGCGGCATTGATGAAATTCGCGCTTTACGTGAAAATGTTAAATTTGCCCCGGCGGTGGCCCGGTATAAAATATATATTATAGACGAAGTACACCAGGTCACTGAGGCAGGATTTAATGCCTTACTAAAAACCCTGGAAGAACCTCCTTCCCACGTCATTTTTATTTTCGCTACGACTGAGCCACAAATGATCCCGGAAACAATCCTCTCCCGTTGCCAGCGGTTTAATTTTAAACTTATTTCTGCGACAGTCATAGAAAAACATCTCAAAACTCTGGCAGCCAAAGAAAAAATAATCGTTTCTGATGAAGCCTTGGATATAATTAGCCAGGCTGCCCAAGGCAGTATGCGCGATGCCCAGAGTACTCTTGACCAGGTAATATCTTTTGTGGGAACCGGCCAGCAAATAGACGGGAAAACAGTCCGTTCTATATTAGGGATTACCAGCCAGGAATTGTTGCTTAGATTTAGCGGGGCTATTTTTGCGCAGGAAAGTAAAGATATATTAGCTTTAATCAATGAAGCCCAAGAGCAAGGATTAGATCTGTACCAACTGACCAAAGATTTACACGGGCATTTTCGTAATTTAATAATGGCTAAAATAAGCGCTCAACCCCAAGAACTGATAAAATTACCAGTGGAAGCGATCGATGATCTCAAAGCTCAGGTTGCCCCAAGACCAGAAGAAGCTTTATTGCATTATATTGACTTGCTGGGAACTCTGGAGCGGGAGATGAAATATACTGACCAGCCGAAGATTGTGCTGGAAATGGGGTTATTAAGGATAGCACGTCCTTATATCTCCATAGAGGAATTAGTCACTCGCTTAGAAGCGATAGAAAACAGCAATGGCGGTAACAATGCTGCTGGCAAACAACCGCCGGTAAAAAAAAGCCCATTGGTTAATACTGAACCGGCTCCCGGGTATAAAACTACTCCTGAAAACGCGTCATTGAAGCAACAGTGGCAAATGGTGCTTGAAGAGGTACGTAAGAAGAAACCCGGACTGGCAGCTTCTATGGAACAAGCTAAAGTAAAAGATTTGATCGGTACGACCCTGACCTTGGAATTTAGTTCTCAGGATAAATTTCAGAAACAGACCATAGAGCGTGCAGAAAATGCTAAAGTGATAGAAATGTTAGCGCGTCAAGTTTTCCAAAAACCGATCAAAATCAGTAGCCTAACCAGTAACATAGATATACTTCCAGCAGAATTAACTGGTGAAGAAGGAGTGACCGTGGAAGAAGAGGTTGAGGAACCCGTAGTGAATGACGCTGGTCCCCAGGCTCCTATAGCTGCTACGGCTCAAGTTGAAGGGGATCCGGTTGTACGCCGGGTACTGGATATATTTGGAGGCGAGATAATTAATAATAATGTAAGGAAAGGGGAATAAATAGCGTGGATATGTTCAAGCTGCTCAAACAAGCCAAAGAAATGCAATCCCAAATGAAGAAAGTGCAAGAAGAACTGAAGAACAAGACTATTCAGATTGACTGTCAGGGCGTGCAGATCATTATGAACGGCAAACAGGAAGTGCAATCTTTAAAGATCAATCCAGAACTGCTCAATGGAGCTACTACAGATAAATTGGAAAAAGTGTTTTTACGTGCTTTTAACGAAGCTATTACCAAGGCGCAAGATCTAATGGCCAGTGAAATGAAGAAAATATCCGGGGGACTGAACATTCCGGGATTAGGGTAGTGAGGCTAATATTTCTTTGCATTTGAAGGAATGGATTTGAGGCGAATACAAGAAGCGACGACGCTGGCGTATCTGTAGATACGTCAAGGAGAAGCGACACAGTAGTCGGCCAAATACATCCTTCCCTACGGGCGGGGCTCTTTTCCCCTGCTTCGGTGTTACTCGTCGTTTACGTAGTGCTACTACGCCTCACTCCTCGCGCCTTGAATCAGGAAAAAATAGTCCCTGCAAATGTAAAGAAATATTAGTCTCACTACCCTAGGTAGTCTAAGAGGATATATGGTTTACCAGATTCAAAGTCTCCAAAAATTAGTTGAAGCTTTGCATCGGCTGCCTGGTATCGGGCCCAAGACTGCCGAACGGCTAGCTTATTATATCCTCAAAACCAACAAAGAAGAAGTAGTGGATCTGGCTGAGGCGATTAAATTAGCCAAAGAAAATATCCGGTATTGTTCTATCTGCAACAATGTCACTGATATGGATCCTTGCGCGATTTGCCAAAATCTTGAACGGGATCACACCCAGATCTGTGTTGTGGAAGAACCATTTGATGTCATTGCTCTGGAAAAAACCAGGGGACATAAAGGCGTATATCATGTACTATTAGGTGCTCTTTCTCCTCTCGGCGGTATTGGCCCGGAGGACTTGAAAATAAAAGACCTGCTTGTCCGCATTGAGAAAGATAATGTGCAAGAAGTGATCATTGCCACCAACCCCAATGTAGAAGGTGAGGCCACAGCTCTTTACTTGTCCCGTTTGATCAAGCCTTTGGGTGTGAAAGTTATGCGTATTGCCTATGGCCTGCCGATAGGATCCAGCTTGGAATATGCCGATGAAATGACCTTAAGCAAAGCCTTAGAAGGAAGAAAAGAGCTTTAAATGATTACCCGGATTCTAAAAAAAGATTACACAGATTTCGTACAGGTAAGATTACTAGTAGAAATTCTTATTGTGTTTTCTCTGTTGCTGACCGGCCCGATCCAGGCCCAGGAAGCTATATATGCGCAACCAGATGAAGAATATATGGATTCTGATCTAAAAGAAAAATACAGTGATATAAGACATGATACCTTACTCTTTTTAGATGACCAGAGGTCTCCAGTAACCGGGCTAGTGGAAAGCTATAGTGATTCCAGTTTATATTATTTGATCTCTGAAAAAGGCACCTATGAACTGGGACATGAACCACATCTGGCACGCCAGGCCTTTACTTATGATCTTGCTACCGCGGCGATGATCTATATTGCCTGCGGTCAACGAGAAAAAGCTAAAATGATCCTGGATAATCTGCAAAAAGATTTTTATTGGACCAAGAACGGCGCCCCGGGACTTTATACTTCATATTTAAGCGACCAGATAGCCGAAGATAATACTCTGGTGATCGGTATTGACGGGGACCGGATACACGTAGGCCCGAATATGTGGGTAGCTTTGGCCGCGATCCAGTATATCAGGATTACGGGAGATGGCAGCTACTTGACCTGGGTGATAGACATGGCTAAATGGGTTTCCATCTTACCGCATTTTACTTTTGCGGATGGCCAAAAAGGCGCGGTAGCCATGGGTTCTGGCTGGGGACCGGACTGGAGTAAGGTTTATTCCACTGAAAATTGCATTGATTATTATTCCATATTGCTGATCTTACAAAATATTTGCAAACAATGTTCAGAGCAAGTCAAACAAGAATTTGTGGAACGGGGACTTACGGATAAAATAATTTCCCGGGAACTGGCTGGATTGGAACGTTGGTTTAGGGAAGTAGCCTATAATAAAGATAGCGGTGGATTTAATGCCGGTTATAATGAGGCTGGAGTTGATCCGACTAAAGCCTTGGATACGATTTCTAACAGTTTGTCGGTTATTGGTCCGGCGCGCCTAGCCCAATGGGGCATTGACCCATTCCGCCTTGTGGATTTTGCGGAAAAATATTTATTAGTCAAGGACGCAATCGAAGAAAAACTGGTAGAAGGATTTGATTTTACTATTCCGCAGGAGATCGGCAATCCTCGTAAAAGGTTCATTTGGATAGAAGGAACCGCGCAAATGGTCCTAGCCTATAAGATCATGGCTAAATATAGCGCCAGTATAGGCAAGAAAAACAAAGCTGATGAATACAAAAAGAAAGCTATCAAAATTTCCAAGGAATTGGATAAAATAGCTGAATTAGTCAATCTCCCGCGAAAGGCCTTGCCTTATACCTCAGCTAAGCCGGGTGATAAAGAACGGCTCATAACGTATCAATATGAATGGGAAATACCTCGTGGAGCAAATGGTGAATGGGTGGGATCGATAGCTAGTACCGCCTGGCGGTTTTTTAGTTTGACTTATTATAATCCCATGATGCTGGGGAAGATCGCTTTTAAGTTTTAGTAGTAGAACTTGACAAAGTAAGTAAAAGCTGATATACTTAAGTAGTTTCCTCAGGGTCTCTGGTTGTTAATCTATCAGAGGCCTATTTCATTATATTAAAACACCAAAAGGAGCAGAAGTATGGGCAAGTTAACAGAAATCCGCTGGCATGGGCGTGGCGGACAAGGTGCTAAAACAGCGGCCTTGTTGTTTGCTGATGCAGCGTTGGGAGAAGGCTTGTATATTCAAGCTTTTCCGGAATACGGCCCGGAACGTATGGGCGCTCCGGTGCAGTCCTTTGACCGGTTGAGTAATGAACCGATCACTATTCATTGCGGAGTTACTAATCCCAGTGTAGTGGTAGTGCTGGACCCTACTTTGATCGGCAAGGTAGACGTAACCCAGGGATTGCCTGATGATGGGGCGATCATTATTAATACCAGTGAAACGCCAAAAGACATCAAAGCGAAGCTGGGATTGACCAAAGGTAAAGTATATACTGTTGACGCTTCAGCGATTTCACGTGAGACTATTGGTAAAGACATTCCCAATACTCCTATGTTAGGAGCATTGGCCAAAGTAACCGGCTTGATCAATTTTGAGCGCATGGTGGAAGATAACCGCAAGAAATTGACAGCTAAATTTAAGAATCGTCCAGAAATAGTGGAAGGTAATATTAAATCCATTCAACGGGCATACCAAGAAGTGAAAGGCGAGGAGTAAATATATGGCAGATATTAAAGTAGAAAAGAAAAAAGGCTGGAAAGACTTGCCAGCCTGTGACTACCTGGAAGCTGGCAGCGCGGCAGCGTTTGAAACCGGTGATTGGCGCAGTGAAAAGCCGGTATGGATCCCTGAAAACTGTATCCAATGCTTATTTTGCTGGGTCTATTGCCCGGATTCATCGGTCATTGTTAAAGATGGCCAGATGACAGGATTTGATTATAAACATTGCAAAGGTTGCGGTATATGCGCGACAGAGTGCCCGGGGAAAAAAGGCAATAAAGCCATTAAGATGGAAGCCGAGAAGAAGTAAATGGAGGATATAATATAATGCCAGAAAAAAAGAATTTAAAAGCAAAAACAGGAAATGAAGCCATGGCTGAGGCCATGCGCCAGATCAATCCTGACGTAGTAGCAGCATATCCGATCACTCCAGCCACTGAAATAGTGCAGATTTTTTCGCAGTTCGTGGCTGATGGATTAGTTAACACGGAATTCGTCGCTGTAGAAAGCGAACACAGCGCTTTGAGCGCCTGTATCGGTGCTTCAGCGGCCGGAGCCAGGGCTATGACTGGTACTTCCAGCCAAGGGCTGGCACTCATGTATGAAATGATGTATATTGCCGCTGGATTAAGGCTGCCGATCGTAATCGCTGAAGTTAACCGCGCTTTGTCCGCGCCGATCAATATCCATGGGGACCAGAGCGACACTATGGGCGCGCGTGATTCCGGATTTTTGCAGATCTATTGTGAAAACTCACAGGAAGCGTATGACAGCATGATCCAGGCAGTTAGAATATGTGAACATCCTGACGTGCTCTTGCCAGCTACCGTATCTACGGACGGATTCATTATCAGCCATTGCATGGAAGCTATTGAAATGCTGCCAGACGAGCAAGTAAAAGAATTCGTTGGTTCATATAAACCAAAAAACTGGCTACTGGACGTGGATCATCCTTTCACCCTGGGGGCGATAGACCTCCAGGATTATTATTTTGAACACAAACGGCAAGAGATCGAAGCGATGCGCAAGGCTACCAAAGTGATCAAGGAAATTGGCAAAGAATTCGGGCAGAAATTCGGTCGCAGTTATGATATGATCGAAACCTATAAATTAGAAGACGCTGAGGCCGCGATCGTTGTCCTCGGCTCAACTGCCGGTACGGCAAAAGTGGTTATAGATGAAATGAGAAAACAAGGCAAGAAAATAGGCATGCTTAAAATAAGAGTTTTTCGTCCATTCCCCTTTGATGATATCAGGGAAGCATTAAAAAATGTCAAAGTAGTTGGCGTAATGGACCGGCATGACGGATATAATGGTTACGTTCCGCCAGTTTGTTCTGAAGTACGGTCTTGCTTGTACGAATTGGACAAGAAACCAAAGATCGCCAGTTATGTCTATGGTTTAGGCGGCCGGGATATCACCGTAGAAATGATCACTGATATCTATCAGGAATTATTAAGCGGTAAGACAGATACTAATACGAAATATATCGGCGTCAGGGAGTAGTAAGACTGTGCAATCTTAAGGAGGATTTAAAATAATGGCAAATCTAAAAGAATTATCTAAAAGGCCGGAATTACTCAGTGGCGGGCATAGGCTTTGCGCTGGTTGCGGCGCGGGAATAATTGCCCGGCAGGTAATGATGGCGGCAGCAGATAAGCCAGTGGTCGTAGCTAATGCTACCGGTTGCCTGGAAGTATCTACCACCATTTACCCGTTCAGCGCTTGGAAAACCTCATGGTTCCATAGTGCGTTTGAAAACGCGGCGGCTTCTTGCAGTGGTATGGAGGCAGCGTATAAAGCTTTAAAGAGAACAGGGAAAGTTGACAAGGATATTCGTTTTATTACCTTCGGCGGTGATGGCGGCACGTATGATATAGGATTCCAGTCATTATCCGGGGCAATGGAACGCAGGCACAGGATGCTGTATGTTTGTTATAATAATGAAGCCTATATGAATACCGGTATACAAAGATCATCAGCTACTCCCCTGGGAGCGTATGCTTCCACTTCCCCGGTAGGCAAAGTGAAAAAAGGGAAGGAACAGATCAAGAAAGATTTGACTAAAGTCATGGTCGCGCATAATATTCCTTATGTCGGCCAAACTGCGGTTGGCTACTGGAACGATCTTACCACTAAAGTACAAAAAGCTTTGGAAACAGATGGGCCTACTTTTATAAATGTCTTGCAGCCATGCCGTTTGGGCTGGGGTTATAATCCGGCAGACACAGCGGTCTTGGGTCGACTCGCAGTAGAGACATGTTTCTGGCCGATCTATGAAGTAGTCGATGGTAAATACAAAATTAATGTAAAACCGAAAGAAAAGAAGCCGATAACCGAATATTTAAAACTGCAAACAAGATTTAAGCATCTGTTACGTCCGGAAAATGCTGGTATAGTAGCGGAGATCCAGAAGAATATTGACGAAAACTGGGCTTGGCTGCAAATGATGGAAGAATGCTCGAATAAAGCAGGTGTATAGTTCTAAAATAAAAGTAATAAGCATAAGTGAAAGTGATATGTATAACGAGATTGCCTGGTAGCTCAATGGTGGAGCGAGCGGCTGTGATTAAAATTGCAGCTTCCACGAGAAATCGTGGTTGAAAAAGTGGGTGAATTCAGGGAACCCTGATTGCCGGAAGGTGTAAGGTAACCCTGAGCCAAGCTCCGAAGGAAAATCGGAGAAGGCGCAGAGACTATCCCGCAAGGGAGTACTCTAGAAATATTTAGGGGAAGCGCCCACTCTCTAAATCCGGGATCATTCGGACAAGAGAATGAGATAGTCCAAGCTCTGAAGAAACTCAGAGGATACTTGTAACCGCTAGGTTGTAGGTTCGAGTCCTACCCAGGCA
Organism: bacterium; assembly: GCA_028712365.1. GTDB lineage: Bacteria > CAYTYR01 > UBA6262 > UBA6262 > UBA6262 > UBA6262. The sequence continues at coordinate 54,701 of JAQTQE010000003.1, read as the reverse complement.
GTAGTTCGACGCAGAGGGTGGTCATTTAATTGACCACCCTCTTTGCTCACTACAAGCATTTCGTCGAACTACCCTGAGTAAGTGAGAGGAACGAACGCATCGAAGGGTACATAAATTATGTGGTATTTGTATATTCTTGAATGTGGAAATGGAAAGTATTACACCGGAGTTACTGGGAATTTAAAAAGAAGATTTCAAGAACATGTTTCTGGTAAGGGCGGAGGGTATACAAAGAGCAGCAAGCCTAATAAAATTATCTATACAGAACATTTCGACGAAGAACTACAAGCATATGATAGAGAAAGACAGATTAAAAGATGGAGTAAGCTGAAAAAACTTGAGTTGATAAAAGGCGATATAAAAGAACTCAAAAGACTAAGCAAAAAGAGAACTTAAACTCCTGCAGTAAAACGCGGGAGTTTTTTGTTTTAAGCAACTATTTACGCGCCACTATTGTCTAATTTTTAAACAGTAACCTTGACAAAGCAGAATGGTTGCAGTAGGATGCTATTAAAGGATAACAAGTCTGTTAGGAGTAAATAGATGTTTAAAAAAACCAAAATAATAAAAATTGTGCTGATAATGTGCCTGCTGCTGTTGCCGCTGGCTTTATCTGGTGAAGATAATGATATTAATTCCGTCAGAGAAGCGATTCGGCTTTCTAAGAGCGGTGATTACCAGGGCGCGATCATTATATTTAGCGAGCTATTGAAAAAAGACGATTATATGAAAAATCCGGCGATCCATTTCCATCTGGGATTGGCGTATTATAGCAGCGGCCGGTATGATGAAGCGCTTAAAGAGTTTATTACTACTGAAACCCTGGATCCGACTAAAGGAATGCCTTATTATTTCACCGGGCTGATCTATGAAGCCAAAGCCCTATCAGAAAAAGATCCCCAGCAAGTTAGAGCGCTAAAAACTAAGGCCTTATCTTCCTGGCAAGACTTTATAAAGTTCGCTGATGCTGATAAAAGGGATAAGAGCAAGATTGAGATCGCCGAAAAGCATATTAGTTTATTAAAAGAGGAACTAAGTGAAAAGTAAACTTTCTCTCATCCTTATATTGCTTTTGACCTGTTTGACTATATCATGCGCGACATCGAATATTGCCATTAAAAGCGGGTATGATTTTACTCAGGTAAAAAAAGTCGCGGTCCTGGCATTCAATCCATCCCCTGATAATCCAAACTCCGGAGTAATGGTTGCCGATATATTTGCCAAGAATCTTCTGCGGACAGGATATGATGTAGTCGAGAGGAATGATCTGGCAAAAGTATTAGCGGAGCAAAAACTGGATACAGTTGGCGCAATCAGCAATGACCAGCTAAGAACGATTGGGAAAGTATCCGGAGTTGACGCGATTATTACAGGATCGGTCCCAGTATATACACCGGCCAGAAAGGAAGTCGTCTTAGTTAATGAAACATCATTCAATACTAATACTACTTATAATACTGTAAAAAGACCAAAGCCTAATAAAAGTGAAGGCCAAACTAACCAAGAATATTATAATGAAACCCAGAAAACAGTGACTCGTACGTTCAATGAGCAGGACACTCCCGTTACTCATATCATAGATGCCGAGATAGGTATTACCGCTAAAATGATCGATGTCAAAACAGGAGAAGTTATCTGGATCGCCTCTGATACCTATGAGGGGACCAACATCCAGACAGCAGCCGAATACCTGGTTTCTTCTCTGGTGGATACCTTGGAAAAGAAAATAAAGCAGCCGACGAAGTAAGGGATCCCCAGACCTAAATAAAAGTCTTGCAAAAACACCAGAAAACGAGTATTATTTAATATATCTAAAGACTCCTTTTTAGAAGCAGGCGGGGGTCTTTATTTCATTTATGTCTATGAGTAATCTTTTTAATAATATTATTTTATTCCCCATAGATCCACTTTCGCTCTTCTTCTTGGCTACAATCCTTATTGTTACCATACCTTCGTTTGTCTATTCGTTCGGCTATCTTAAAAAAGAATATTCCCCGGCTAAAATATTAATAGGGCAAATTCTGACCTTTTTGTTTGTCTTGTCTATGCTGGTTGTAGTCACGGTCAGTAATATGCTGGCTTTTCTTGTTGCCTGGGAAATAATGTCCCTGCTTTCATATTTCCTGGTGGTGTTTGATTCTGAACATGAAAAGTCAATACGAGCAGGGACAATTTACGTGGTCATGACGCATGCAGGCACTGCTTTTTTAATAGCCGCTTTTTTAATTTTATATAAACACGCGCACTCTTTTGATTTTAAGCTGGTAAAAATGGCCAGCCAAAGCCTGCCTGCGTATATTAAAAATATTGTTTTCATTTTTTTGTTGATCGGATTCGGGACTAAGGCTGGGATTGTCCCTTTACATATATGGCTGCCTTATGCGCATCCCCAGGCACCCAGCCATATATCCAGCATGATGTCCGGGGTTATGATCAAGACAGCGATTTACGGCCTGATCCGGTTTGTGCTCTACTTGCTTGGTGTTAATAATACATGGTGGGGCACACTTATTCTGGTTTTGGCTATTATTTCCTGCCTGGTAGGAGTGATTTACGCTTTAATGGACCAAGACCTTAAAAAGCTCTTGGCTTATAGCAGTGTGGAAAACATCGGTATCATCCTGCTCGGAGTAGGGTTAGCTATGTATTTTATGAGTAAAAATATGGCTTATTGGGCCATATTGGCCTTGCTTGCTGGTTTATATCATTTAATAAATCATGCCATATTTAAAGGATTGCTATTTTTATGCGCGGGAAGCGTATATAAAGCCACTGGGACCAGAAATATGGAAAAACTAGGGGGCCTGATCCGTACTATGCCGTTAACTGCTTTTTGTTTCCTTATTGGCGCTATGGGTATTTCAGCCTTGCCTCCCTTAAACGGGTTTGTCAGTGAATGGCTGGCTCTGCAGGCGTTTTTTATGGGAGCCTGGCATATTGCCGGGGATGGTAAAGTATTTTTAGGATTTTGCGCGGCGATGCTGGCTTTAACCAGCGGTTTGGCCGCGGCTTGTTTTGTTAAGGCTTTTGGAATAATTTTTTTAGCTAAGCCCAGAAGCGATTACGCGGTCAAAGCAGTGGAAGTACCAATATCGATGAGAATAGGCATGTTGTTCCTGGCGGGATTAACCATTATTTTTGGATTGGGAGCCGCGATTATAATTAATCCCTTATCGCAAGTTGCCGGGTTCTCTTTAGGCGTTAATACTACTGGCCTGGACTTTAGCTTGAATAATATTACTATCCAACCTCTGGCTGGTAATAAAGCGGTCTTAGCCCCATTGATCATAGCGCTCATCCTGATCTTGTGTGGATTATTGGGTTTCGCGGTGTATAGGGCCTTCCGGAAAAAAACAAGCATACCTTATAATACCTGGGATTGCGGCTATTACCAGCTGGATGAGCGTCATGAATATACGGCTACCGGATTTTCTAAACCATTCCGGATCGCTTTTAGTTTCTTCCTGCGGCCGTACCGGGCTACCAAAAAAATCGGAGATTCTTTTTACCACATCCGCTCCATGACTTATGAAACCCATACTACATTAGTTTTTAAGAAGTATATATACGAACCGGCTTTAGGCTTGACCTTTAAGTCTGCCAGATTCATGAGAAGGATCCAACCAGGCAGTATTCATGTTTACTTGGCGTACATCGCGATCACAATTTTTTTATTGATCCTGTTCGTAAGGAAGTTTTAAATGAAATTACTAATGATACTGGTGGGTATAATCATTGCTCCGCTACTGGGTGGATTGATCACCAAGATCAAGAATGATCTCAGGATGCGCCAGGGGCAAAGTATTCTCCAGCCATATTATAATTTGGCAAAATATTTTAATAAAGGAGAGGTAGTTTCAGGAACTGCTTCCTGGATATTCAGGATAGCTCCTTTTGTGATCTTTGCTTCAGCTCTGGCCTCATTGTTTTATTTGGGTGAATTCCTGGCTCTGATCTTTATTTTTTCCCTGGGCCGTTTTTTCTTATCTTTAGCTGCTTTGGACACTGGCAGCACTTTTGGTGGTATGGGTTCCTCCCGGGAGATGTTTATCTCCAGCTTAAGCGAACCAGTCGCTTGCTTAGCTTGTTTTGCCGTGTCTTTGCAGAGCGGATCTACTGACCTGCTGGCATGGAAAAGCTTCCCTTTAGCGACTATTTCCGCTCTTATCGCCGGAGTTGCCCTGTTCCTGGTAATGATCGCGGAAACAGCGCGTATCCCGATAGACAACCAGGAAACCCATTTGGAATTAACTATGATCCATGAAGCCATGATCCTGGAATATTCGGGTCGTTCACTGGCCCTGATAGAATTAGCTTCCTATATTCGGCAAATGGTCTGGATTTTGATCATAGCCCAGGTATTATTGCCGGTAGCTGATCCGGTTGGTATAACCGGTCTGCCATTGATCTTATGGGGATTTTGGTATGCAGTCAGGGTCATTTTAGTGGCCATAGTTATATCGTTATTAGAAATAGCGGTCGCTAAAATGCGGTTATTCCGGGCGGTTGATTTTTTTGGTTTTGGTTTTGTCCTGGCAGCGATTGCTGCTTTATGTGCTGTGCTCGGATATTGAACTGAGACTGTGTCACAACACCTTTTTCAACTTACATATATTGATTATATATGCTCGCTTTAAAAATATGTTATGACACAATCTCAAGGAGTTGAAAGAATGCAGGAAGTAAGTATATTTGGATTATTAGTTGCCACCTTCTTAATGGTTATTGCCAAAAGAACTCCGGCACTGGTCAGGAGTTTCCGTTACCAATCGTTTTTCCTCTTCTTGGCTACCCTGATTATAGCGTTAGAAGAGAAGCAAACAAGCCTTTATATCGTAGCTGGTTTGATCTTTATCCTGAAAGTAATAGGGATACCATATTTTTTACAATATACCATGAAAAAAATAAACGTGCGGGAGAATCTTGGCTTGATAGCGAATATCCAGGTTTCCTTACTTTTAGCTTTGGGTTTTGCTTATATGTCCTGGGTCTTTAGTAAGCAGCTTATGTCCTTTTCAGAAGCTATGGCTATTCTTCCGGCCGTGGCTTTTTTTATACTTCTAACCGGAATGTTCCTGATGATCTTCAGGTTAACAGCCATGGCGCAGATCATTGGCTTGCTGGTAATGGAGAACGGATTATTCCTGTTGGCGTCTGCAGTATTGGGCGGGATGCCGTTTTTTGTGGAGATAGCCATCTTTTTTGATGTTTTCGTCAGTGTGGTCATTATGGGTTTCTTTGTGTACAGGATTAATAAGCTTTTTACGCACATTGATGTAAATAGATTATCACGGTTAAGGGGATAAGACATAGATGCTACTGATATTCCTGTTGGGTGTACCGCTTTTACTGGCAGCCGGGATTTTCCTGGCCAGGGATGCCAGGTCTTTCGGGATAGTAAATGTCCTGGGGTATTTTGGCATGCTTATCGCCAGCGTTTTGCTGTTGCGGGAAGTAGTTGTTAATAATGGATTGGTAACAGCGTATCATTTCTTAGTGGCTGACACCCTAAGCGCTTACTTTATTTTTGTCATTGCCGTAGTTGCTCTGGCTACTGCTCTTTATTCCATCGGGTATATCAATAAAGATATAGCGCAGGGTAGCATCTCTGGGAAAAAAGCGAAGACATACTATTTGCTTTTTAACCTGTTTTGCTTTTCTATGTTTTTAGTGCCTTTGGTCAATAACCTTGGTTTGATGTGGGTGGCCATAGAAATGACCACCCTGGTTTCCGCTTTTTTGGTCGGATTCTATAATACTAAGAAATCAGTAGAAGCGGCCTGGAAATACATTATTATTTGTTCAGCCGGGATCATTTTTGCCTTATTAGGCACGATCTTGTTTTCATATGCGTTTTCTATTTCCGGATGTATGAAGAGCCTGAACTGGACAGAAGCGGTTTCTACCGCCAGTGCTCTGGACCCAAAAGTCATTAAAATAGCTTTTATCTTTATTTTAGTTGGATATGGGACTAAAGCAGGTTTGGCTCCTATGCATAACTGGCTGCCTGATGCGCACAGCCAGGCAGTTGGCCCGGTGAGCGCGCTGCTCTCCGGGGTTTTATTGAAAACTGCTATTTATGCGATCCTTAGATTCGGATTTATAGTGATTAAAAGCGTGGGATTTGCCTATTTTGGACATTTACTGCTCTTGTTGGGGATAGTTTCGTTGGCTATTTCCTGCTGTTTTATCCTGATCCAAAAGGACCTGAAACGATTATTGGCGTATAGCAGTATCGAACATATAGGTATTATTGCCATTGGTCTTGGTTTGGGAACACCATGGGGATTCCTGGGAGCTTTGCTGCACATTTTTAATCACGCAGTGACCAAATCATTAATGTTTTTTGGCGCCAGCAATATGGTGAGAGCTTATAATACTCATAACCTGCATAGTATACGCGGAGTGATCAAGGCTTTGCCTTATACCGGGATTATTGTTTTATTGGGGATGTTCGCCTTGACCGGGTTCCCGCCATTCTCCATATTTATAAGTGAATTCCTGATCATTATGGGAGCTTTTAATAAAGGCGCTTATGTCGTAGCTGGAGCCATATTACTGTTTTTAGTGGTCATTTTCGGAGCTTTTATTTACCGTTTCAGTGAAATGCTTTTTGGCCATCTTCCTAAGAATATGACGGTGCAAAAAGAACCACTTAGCGGGAAAATAGCTTTTGCATTTTTGCTTATTTTGATTTGTGCCACCGGCCCGGCACTGATCTATTTTAGAGAGGATTTGTTATGCCTGGTACAGATCTTATTACCATTATAAATAATAAACAGCCAAACTTTAAAGCTATAGCTGTTACTATTCCTTATGCTGATGAGATAGTGATACAGGTCAAAGCGGAAGATTTTAGAAAGGTATGCCTGGTTTTGCACGAATCCTTGTCTTCCCCGGTAATGGCGTTCTTTGCTGTAGATGACCGGCAAAAGCAGGCTAAATTTACTATTTATTGCTATTTTCTCAATATACCGCAGGGGCAATGGGTAGCGGTTAGCTTGGATATCCCCTCGGTTGATCCTTATTTTGATTCTCTGGCTAAGGATATTTATTCAGCTCATCTCTTTGAAAGGGAAATATGGGAGATGTTCGGATTAGAGCCCAGAGGTAATCCAGACCTGAGAAGACTGAGATTGCATGACGAGGTCTGGCCCACTGGCAATTATCCGTTACGCAAAGATTTCCGGGAGATAATTGCCGGGGAAAAGAAAGACTACAAATTCGCCAGGGTGGAAGGCGAGGGGATATTTGAAGTACCTGTTGGACCAGTTCACGCGGGTATTATCGGCCCCGGGCATTTCCGGTTTAGTGTTGCCGGCGAACCGATCATCCATCTTGAATCCAGGTTAGGATTTACCCACCGTGGTGTGGAAAAACTATTTGAGGGTAAATCCCTGGCCGCAGGGTTGCTATTAGCCGAATGTGTCTCTGGAGATTCAGTTATTGCCCATAGTTTGGCTTATAGCCTGGCTGCCGAAAAGATAGCTGGTATAACAATAGGTAAAAAAACAGCTTATTGCCGGGCAATAGTATTGGAACTGGAAAGAATGTATAATCATGTCAATGATATAGGTGGAATTGCCCTGGATGTCGGTTTTAGTTTCCCGGCTGCCCTGGCCGCTATAATTAAAGAATCTATCTTGCAGGCTAATGAAAAACTCACTGGCAGCAGGTATCTAAAAGGAATGAATAAGCTGGGTGGGATATCATTGGAGATGAATCCTGAACAGCAAGAAGAATTAACTGCCGCGTTAAGCAAGATCAAGGAAGATTTTACGGCTTTAGTCGAAATTCTGGATAATAGTGTTTCTTTTGTGGATAGAGTTGACGGCACAGGCACCCTAAAAATGGAAATAGCCGAGGACTTGGGAGTACTGGGACTGGCTGGCCGCGCTGCTGGCGTAAAAATTGACTTGCGCAAGCATTTTCCAAGCCTATATCACGAAGCCAAGCACAAAATTATCACTGGCCGAGCCGGGGATGTTCTGGCCAGGTTAAAAGTGAGAATAGAGGAATTTAATGAGTCAGGACGCCTGATCGCTGAATTTTTAAACAAGATCAGCTCTGCCGAGACAGAGGACAGCAAGATCAATCCTGTGAGCGGCAAGGCTTTGGGTTATAGCGAAGGGTGGAGAGGGCCTGTGCTTTACTGGCTAAAAACTAATCCTGCCGGAATTATTGAAAGATGTAAGATCACAGATCCGTCTTTTCATAACTGGCCAGGATTATCTTACGCGGTTATAGGAGAAATTATTCCTGATTTCCCGCTCTGTAATAAAAGCTTTGACTTATCTTATGCCGGGAATGATCTTTAGAGGACACTGCCATGTATAGTATAATTAAAACCAGATTATTAAAAAAAATAGTGACCCGGTCATTAAAACCGGAGCAAGCCGCCGCGCTTGAATCTATAGGTTTGGAACTTAAAAAAGAGATTCGCCGGAAATTTGGCCGGTCCCTGCATCTCCGGGAAGTGGATACTGGCTCTTGTGGTGCTTGTGAATCAGAGATTATGGCTGTTAATAATCCTATATATGACCTGCAAAGATTTGGTATTAATTTTGTAGCCTCCCCACGGCATGCTGACGCCCTAATGGTGACCGGCCCGTTATCTAAAAATATGGAGATCGCCTTAAAAAAGACTTACGATGCCATGCCTGAGCCGAAATTTGTCATAACTGTTGGTGATTGCGCTTTGGACGGGGGGCTCTTTAAAGGATCATATTATATTGATAAGAAAATTAATGAGATTGTGCCGGTGGCATTGCATATCTCCGGCTGTCCGCCCAGCCCTTCAAGGATCATGCAGGCGCTCCTGGATTTTATGAGGAAAGAACTTGCCTAAAATCATGATCCGAAGTATTATTATCAGTAAAGTATCAAATAAGGAGGAGAGACAAATGAATAGAAAAGCGATTTACCTGATACTATTAAGCATCTTGCTTTTAACTGGCTGCGCCAGCTTGAACGGGAATGTGCCGTTTCAATATCAGCCGTCCTTATCCGCTTCTGATAATAAAATTGACAAATCAGTGGGCATGGTTATGTTAAAAGACAACCGGCCAAAGGACGATGTTGATAATACTAAAAGCATTAAAGATCTTCCGGAAAAAGTGACAGCCAAGTTGCTGGAAGATTTTAAAGATTCAGAGATATTTACCGAGATCCATAATCGCAAGAAAGCGGAAGATGACCTGGTGATCAGCGGCACTATCAATAGGTTTAAATGGAAAGCTACGCCTAGCCCGTTATCCTTCATCCCAATCTTGAGTCTTTTACAGCTTTTTGGTGCTCCTACCTATACTATTAAGGGTGAAGCAGAGATAACTTTAAAAATAAAAGACAATAAGACCGGTAAAATCTTAAAATCATTTACCGAAGCATCTGAAGCGACTAACACTTATAATATATATAATTTTAAAGCCGGCGACGCGGGAGCGGAATTGTCCGAGGCTTTTCGGGATGTTGCCAAGCAGTTGAAGGAAAGCATTTTAAGTAAACTGGAGTTTGAAAAAATAGCGGAATAATTTTAACGGTACTAAAGATTACTACTCCCGTATTAAATACGGGAGTTTTTATTTCGCTTGACAGAATCCCGGGTTATAGGTATATTTAGGTATACCTAATATTTCATAAGGAATCCTAATATGGCGACAAAAAACCAAGAAGACTACCTGGAAACAATATTCCACCTTGAATCAGAGGGAAAAACACCAACCACGCAGGACATAGCCCAGCATCTCAAGATCTCCCCGGCCTCAGTTTCTGAAAACCTGAAAAAGCTGGCCAAGGAAGAGCTGGTAAAACATTCCCCATATAAAGGTGTTGCTCTTACGCTTAAAGGAAAAAATATTGCCGTTGATGTAGTAAGGCGACACCGGCTGGCAGAGCGATTCTTGGTTGATAAGCTAGGCCTAAAATGGGAAAAAGTGCATGAAGAAGCCCATAAAATAGAACATGGTATCTCCAAAGTGGTCGGTAATAAATTATATGAGGTGTTAGGAAAACCTAAAACCTGTCCGCACGGTAATCCTCTTCCTGATGCCAAAGGTCATATTAAAGAAGAACGGTCATATCCACTTAATACCCTGCAAAAGAATGATAAAGCCAAAATAGTGAAAATAACAGATGAAGACCCGAAACTTCTTTGTTATTTAGCTACGTTAGGCTTAATGCCTAAAATGAAAATACGCATTGAAGAAAAAGCTCCTTTTGACGGGCCGATCATGGTTAGGATCGGTGAGGCAACATACGCTCTTGGTAAAAAGATCGCCGAATCGATCTGGGTGAAAAAATATGAACAAGAATAATTACGAGTCAGAAATACAAAAGATCAGACAGGAAACCAGCTTTACTATTGCCCTGGTGGGCAATCCTAATGTGGGCAAATCAACTGTCTTTAATCATTTGACAGGGCTAGGCGCGGTTACTGCTAACTATCCTGGTAAAACAGTTGCCCTAAATGTCGGTATGGCAAAGTACCAGAATATTTATATGGGTATCATAGACCTGCCCGGCACATATTCATTGGGATCAGTTTCTGAAGACCAGTTTGTGGCCAGACAGGAAATATTCGAGGGTCATGCCAATGTGGTGGTAGTGATCGTAGATGCTACCAACTTGGAACGAAATTTATATTTAGTTCTCCAGCTTATTGATCTTGGTTTCCCGGTAGTGGTGGCCTGTAATTTAATGGATCTTGCCGCTAAACATAATATTTGCGTTAATACCGACAAACTTAGCGAGTATTTGGGTGTGCCGGTTATTCCCATGACCGCGACTACCGGCGAGGGTATAGAAAAACTGATTGAAACTTGTATTAACATCTTTCAGCAGAATGTAAAAATGAAAGCTAATTTGCCTGTTTATGGCAAAGATATTATGGATCATATTAATGATCTTGAGGGGATAATCAGCCAGAATGTGAAACAGATCCCTTTTGGCTTATCCGCCAGAGCCCTGGCTATTCTTGTCCTGGAGCAAGATGAAGAATTCCTGAATTATCTGACCACAAGCCTGCACGGCCCGGCAGTATACGACAAAGCCAAAGCCATACTGGAGGAAATTGAAAGAACTCATGGAGAAAAACCAGCTATCAGAATATCCCGGGAGCGGCATGGCTATGAAGGATTTTTAGCCGACAAGGTGCAACAGATAGGGGTTTGTCAAGTGTCTCTATCTACTAAACTTTGGCGTTTTTCGCTAGAGCCTGTTACTGGATTGCCTATTTTATTGGCTGGTCTTGTGGCGGTATTCCTGATCATGTATTATTGTGGCGGCTTTTTATCAGCGGGGTTCGATACTCTCTGGGTGCGGTTTATTTCGCCCTACATTAAGTTTCTTATCTTTGCTATTTTTGGTCATAATACTATAGCCAATACTCTGCTTTGGGGATTTGACGCGGGGATCCAGGCCGCGCTTTCAGTAGGGATCCCGTATATCCTGATCTTTTATCTAATGCTGGCTTTTCTTGAAGATACCGGCTATTTAAATTCGATAGCTTTTCTTACTGACAGCTTGATGCACAAGATCGGGCTGCATGGGCGATCGATTATCCCTATTATCGCCGGCGCAGGCTGCAATGTCCCGGCTATCCTTGGAACCAGGGTTTTGACCACGCGCCGGGAAAAGATCATTGCCTGTACTCTGATCACCTTGGTGCCATGCAGCGCGAGAACCGCTATCATTATGGGAGCAGTTGCGTTTTTTGCGGGATGGAAATGGGCGGTAGCTATTTATTTGATCGATTTTCTGGTTGGTATACTGGTCGGACGCGCTCTGGCCGTATTTTTGCCGGGGCAGTCATCAGGATTAGTAATGGAAATGTTCCCTTTTAGGATCCCGCGCTTGTCTACGGTATTAAAAAAGACCTGGTACAGATTTAAAGAATTCATTATTATCGCGATACCCATCATTGCCATAGGCAGTTTGTTATTAGGGAGTTTATATGAGACCAAGTACTTATGGTATCTGACTCGTCCGATGAGCCTAATCGTTGAAAATTGGTTGGGTCTGCCGGCGGTGGCTGGGATCTGTTTGTTATTCGGTATTCTTAGGAAAGAACTGGCGCTCCAGCTTTTGCTGGCGCTGGCTATTGTCCAATATGGGCCGAATGTCCAAAACCTGCTTAATTTTATGAATAAACAGCAGATCTTTATTTTTGGTTTAGTAACCACGCTATATATCCCTTGTCTGGCCGCTATCTCGGTATTGATCAAGGAGCTTGGCTGGAAAACAGCTGCTTTTATTACGCTTTTTACCATTACCCTGGCTGTGGTAGTGGGAGGTTTGGCTAACCAGGCATTGAATATTTTGCACTTGATATAAGGAGATCGCCATGAAAGAGAAAATCGCTATTAGTTTATTAGTGATCTTGCTTTTTATTAATGCGATCTATTTTATAAATAATGTCGCAGAGTCGCCGGCAGAGATTAAAAAGGCCAGGACTTTTATAGCTGAAGGAGATAAGTACCTGGCGCAAAACCAGTGGCCGGAGTCTGCGGAAGCTTATGCCAAAGCGGAAAAAATATTCCGGAACAAAGGGAAAATAAAAGAGGCCGACGAGCTGGCTGGTATTATAAAGCAGGTTGAAGCTATTAAGGTCCTGACCATGAAGAAGCAAATAGAACCTGTTGCGGAGAAGGTCCCGGCCAGGCAGATGGAAACCAGGCCAGTGCCCAGGCCTGAGCCAAGTGCAAAAGCCGCCGCCCTGAAAAAAGTCATAAAAGCTAAGATCGTGAATATTGACGCCTATTTTAATTTGGGTAATACATATTATTCTTTGGGCCGGTATGCTGAAGCAGAAGAAGCCTATAGAAAGGTCCTGGCGACCCAGCCGGATGATTTTCAGGTCTATAACGGGATAGGTAATTGTCAGAATGCTATGGGTAAATACTCCGCGGCTTTAGCTTCTTATCAGTCTTCGATCGATCTGAAGTCTGATAATTTTAACGCGTATAATAATATGGGTAATACTTATCGTAATATGAATGATCATGAGCGGGCTTTAGCCGCCTATCAGAAAGCTTTAGAATTGAAACCTAACAGCGCGGATGTTTATTATAATCTTGGTATGACCCATAACCTTTTAGGAGCAAAGAAGCAGGCCGTAAAAATGCTAAGTAAAGCCAAGCAGTTATACCAGGAAAAAAATAATGCCGCTGGGGTGCAGAGAACTGACCGGGCATTGGGGAAATTGTAAGAAAAGTCGCAGATTTTTTACAAGGAGGATGGTAATGTGGCAAGCAGACATTAATTATTTACTGGTATTATTAGCTGCGATCATGGCTATGCTCACTGGAGCGGTTTGGTATTCACCGCTTTTGTTTGGTAATGAATGGCAAAAATATTCCAGACTATCTCCTGAAGACCTGGCCCAAACAAAACAAAAAAGCCTGGGTAAATATTATGTTCTTCAATTTTGCGCGGCACTGCTGATGAGCTATATACTGGCTTATTTGGAATGTTTGTTGCATGCTACATCATTTAGTGATGGAGTTAAAATAGGTTTTTGGTTGTGGCTGGGAATCGTCGTTCCGGTCTTATTGGGCAGTGTCTTGTGGGAACGCAAATCAGTGATCGCATATCTTATTGATCTGGGCTATTATCTGTCCTCCCTGGCACTTATTGGCGGGATTATCGGCCTATGGTCTTAATTCCGGAATAATTTATTTCCCCAGGACAAATTCTTTGGTCATGTCCCCGCCTTTATTGCAATCAGCATATACTTTGATAACAGCTTTAGGAATTTTGACCAATTCGGGTAAATTATAGACTGCTTTTTGTGTGCCGCTATCTTGTTGGGTGCTGAATTTTTGCGCAATAATTTTTTGCTCGTTTAAAAAAATGATGATTTCTTCTATATGATGGACGTCAGGATTCTTGGTCCCGTGGAGAATAGTCACTTCTATTTGGGTGGCATCAATGGCTTTCACCTGAATGGCTGTGGGTGGATGTGCTAAAGCAAAGTTAGCATAGAGCGAAACGAACATTACCGCTAATAATAACCGCTTCATAAATCCTCCTTATTCTGTATAATCAGTGTGGATTTTGTCCTTATCTGTTTCCCTGATCTGTATCCGCCTGATCTTGCCGCTGATAGTTTTAGGCAATTCTGTGACAAATTCAATGATGCGCGGGTATTTATATGGAGCAGTAACTTTTTTCACATGTTCTTGCAGTTCTTTAGCTAAATGGTCACTAGCCTGGTAATTTTTGGTCAAGACAACAGTGGCTTTGACGATCTGTCCTCTTTCTTCATCAGGGACCGCTGTAATAGCGCATTCCATTACTGCCGGATGCTCGAGGAGAGCGCTTTCCACTTCAAACGGACCAATGCGGTAACCGGAACTTTTGATCACGTCATCCGCTCTGCCTACGAACCAGTAATAACCATCTTCATCTTTATAGGCCATATCACCAGTATAATATAAGTTATCATGCCATACTTTTTCCGTCAGTGCCTGGTCTCGAAAATACCCGTCAAACATACCTACTGGTTTGCCCTGGCTGGTGCGTATCACGATTTGGCCTTCTTCGCCTGGCTCACAAGGCTTTCCAGCGTCATCAACAATATCAATATCCCAGTTTGGCGCTGGTTTGCCCATTGATCCCGGCTTCGGGGTTACCCAGATCCAGGTAGCTACCTGGACCACAGTCTCGGTTTGTCCGTAACCTTCCATGAGTTTTATTCCGGTCATTTTTAAGAATTGGCTATAGACTTCCGGGTTAAGCGGTTCGCCGGCCACAGCACAGTAATGTAAATGGCTAAAATCATATTTAGCCAGATCTTCTTTGATCAAATAACGGAAAATAGTAGGCGGCGCGCAAAAACTGGTTAGCTTATATTTCGTGATGACTTCCAGCATATTTTTGGGAATGAATTTATCATAATCATACACGAATACTGCTGCTCCGCAGATCCATTGCCCGTAGATCTTACCCCAGGCTGCTTTGGCCCACCCGGTATCAGCCACGGTCAGGTGCAAGCCATTATTTTCTACATTTTGCCAATATTTAGCAGTGAGGATATGTCCCAGCGGGTAAGATTGGTTGTGGCTGACCATTTTAGGCATGCCGGTAGTCCCGGAAGTAAAATACAGCAAAAACATATCTTCGTTCCTTGTTGCCTCTTTCCCTTGCGGCCGGCTGAAAGTCCCGGCCGCTTTTTCAATTTCCTTATTGAAATTGAGCCAGCCGGCACCAGCCTCTCCCAGACAGGCTTTATGTTTTAGCGTAGTGGATTGCGCCTGCGCTTCATTGATGTGCTGGATCACCAGCGGCTCGTTCACAGCAACGATCATTTTAATTCCCGCGGCATTATTGCGATAGATAATATCTTTAGTGGTTAATAAATGGGTAGCTGGGATACAAACAGCTCCGATCTTATTCAGGGCTATACAAGCAAACCAGAATTCATAACGGCGTTTAAGTATGAGCATGACCGGGTCGCCTTTTTTGATCCCTAGGGATTTAAAAAAAATGGCCGCCTGGTTGCTGTATTTTTTTATATCTCCAAAGGTAAATAAAGCTTCCGCGCCCATATCATTACACCAGACCAGGGCTTTCTTCTCTGGAGTTTTATCGGCAATGGCATCTACTACATCAAAAGCGAAATTAAAATCTGTTGGAACGTTAATTTTAAACTTTTGCGCGAATTCTTCAAAGGAATTAAAACTATCCTTGACAAAATTATCGAGAAGCATGATAGCCGCCTTAGATTATAGGATAACCGCTAGGAGGGTCGCCGGGGTATCCCCGGTAGCCTGTAAAGCGTGTTTTTTTGTAGAATTGAAATATAAAGAATCACCTGCCGCAAGATCCAATTCGTGCCCATCCAAAATGATTTTTACGGAACCGGCCAGGATATAATTGAATTCCTGCCCGGGATGGGCATAGAAATGGGGTGTTACGCCTGATTTATCCGGATCTATGGTGACAAGAAAGATCTCTGCTTTCTTATGTTTAAAATTATAAGCCAGGTCATTATATTTATATTCTTTCCTTCGTTCTACGCTAGGGCCGTCGCCTTTACGCACCAGGTTATAACCTTCCAAATGTGGTTCTCCTCCGGTCAAAAGAGTAGTCAACTCAACCTTGAACTTATGGGCTACTTCATATAAGAAGCTGACCGGGATATCCACCTTTCCGCTTTCATATTTAAGGTATTCTTCTTGAGTCACTTTAAACTCCGCAGCCAGAGTCTCAATGGAATGGCCGGCTATTTCCCTTAATTCTTTTATGCGTATAGCGATCTGCTTGATCTTTTCCTTCATGGCAACCCCTTTCTCTTGAATAATTATTTTTATAATAGCACAAAACGCCGGAATAATTAAATAAAAAAAGTTGAGGCCAAAACGATTTTATGCTATCATTTTGCCTATTGGCAGCTAATACATAAAAGGAGGAAACATGCGGCAGATATTTTACTCATCTGTTATTGCTTTGCTTTGGTTGGTGTTCACGGTCGGCGATTTGTTGGCAGCCGGTGAGGTTGAATGGAGCCCGACTTCTATCGGGCCGATCACTACCTGGACTGCGCCAGTTTGCGAAGGGAAAAGCTGGTATGCGGTCCCACGATTCTATTTCACCAATTTTAAGAAACAATATGATAATAACGGAGACAAGCAAAATATTGGTGATGATACTACATTAACCCAGCAACAGCAAATGATCTTTGCCGCATATGGATTAACCGATAAACTGGAACTTGATGCTCAGATCGCTTTAATTGAAAATCAGGCCACGATCTCTGACCAATCAGCAGACTCAACCGGTTGGGCTGATTCTTATTTGATCTTGCGTGATTGCCTGGTAGAAGAGCAAAAGCAGATTCCCTGCCTTACCGCTATGCTGCAATTGAAATTGCCGACGGGAAAATATGAGCATGCTTCTGCCGATAAAATGGGTACTGATATTACCGGTACAGGTTCTATGGACCTGGGTGTTGGTATGGCTGCTACTAAAAAATTTAAACCAGCTATCCTGCATGCTGATTTCTCCCTGTTTTATCCATTCGAGGCAACAATTGATGATGTTAAGGTCCAATACGGTAATTGGATAACCTATGATCTGGCAGCAGAGTATTTTCTGGAAAACGGTGTGAATTTTATGGCTGAACTCAATGGCTTCTGGCAGGGCGAGGAAGAAGATGATGGGGTTTCTTTGGATGATTCTGATGTGGCTTACCTGCAATTTGTTCCGGCTATAGGGTATACCTATAAAGACTTTACGACATCAATTGCCTACCAAATGCCTTTGTCGGGGAAAAACGCTTTAATTAATGAAACATGGATATTAAATTTTATGGTGTCCTTTTAAAGGACATATAGGGTATTGGCAAGAAACTCTCATATAATATATGGGAGTTTCTTTTTTTTAATTGACAAAAGGTGCTCTCTTGTGTTACTTAATTAATAATTGTAACACAAGGCGAGGAAACATGAAATGCCGGAAAATAAATTTAGAAGCTGGCAATATTTTTTTGCCTAAGAGTAGCACGATTAATAATTATGTAACACTAAAAGGAGTGAAAATGGTACGCAGAATAGTCCTGATATTATTGGCTGGCAGTTGTCTTTCGGTCCCTGTTTTTTCAGCCGAAGAAGAGTGGTGCCCGCCTTCAGCCGGCCCGGTAACTACCTGGACCGCGCCAGTGTGCAGTAAAGGAGATTTTGTAACACAGCCCATTATGTTTTTTTTAAACACTCGCGGGACCTATGATAATTCTGGTAATTATAGTTCTTTGCCTGGAGATGATAAGAGTAATTCGAACCAGTTCGTGATCTTTATGCAGTATGGTCTTACAGACAGACTGGAATTAGACGGGCAAGCTGTTTATCAAAAGAATTTTGTCCGGCAATCCGGAGTGGAAGCGGATAGCGCTGGTTTAGGAGATAGCTATATTTTTGCCAGGTACTGCCTGAAGGAAGAGACTTCAAATCTTCCTCAGATGACCCTTGTCGGCCAATTAAAAGTACCAACCGGTAAATTCGAAACCCTGAATCCTGAAGTTTTAGGAACAGATGCCAGGGGGAGCGGGTCTTATGATCCCGGATTGGGGATTATCCTGACTAAACGAACTAAGCCTTTTATTATCCATGCTGATGCCAGCGTGAGCCAACCGCTTAAAGTGGATGTTGATACTGTTCCCACTAAATACGGGACTTATTTGAATGGCGATGTCGGGATAGAATGTTTTATCTTTCAAGGATTGAATTTACTCTTTGAAGCTAATGGTTTTTATCAGGGTAAAACAGACCTCACTGGCACGAAAATAGATGATTCAAACAGTGAGTACCTTATGCTTACTCCAGGTATTGGCTGGTCGAATGACCAAGTACAGGCGCTGCTGGCTTATCAACGAATAGTCTCAGGAAAAAACACGGATGCTACCGCGGCTCTGGTGCTGACCCTGGTTTATACATTCTAAAAAGGAGAAAATAATGCACATCCCTGATGGATTTTTAACCCCGAATGCCTGGGTTCCAACCTGGGCTATAGCGATTGGCTGGATTAGCTATTGTCTAAAGAAAACCAGAGCAATTTTAAATGATAAAACCATTCCATTAATGGGCGTGATGAGCGCGTTTATCTTTGCCGCGCAAATGGTGAACTTTCCGATAGCCGGTGGGACATCCGGGCATTTGCTTGGAGGCGTACTGGCCGGAGTGCTGCTTGGCCCATATGCCGGTAGCCTGGTGATAGCCGTGGTGTTAACTACTCAATGTCTTATTTTCCAGGATGGTGGATTAACTGCTTTAGGAGCCAATATCGTGAATATGTCCTTAATCGGCACTGGTGGAGGATATTTAATATATAAACTATTGAACTCTTCATTACCCGGAGCAGTAGGTAAGAAAATAGGAATAATTGCGGCGAGCTGGTTTTCCGTGTTGTTGGCAGCTACTGCTTGTTCTTTGGAGCTAGCTTTTTCCGGGACTATTCCCTTAAAGGTAGTATTAACGGCTATGGTTGGGGTGCATGCTTTCATTGGTATCGGTGAAGCTATTATTACGTTTTTAGTATTAAGTTATGTCCTAAAAGTAAGGGCAGATCTGGTGTATAGCTATCAGTTGGTGGAGGTGAGTCATGAATAAGAGAGATATTCTGATCGGTTTAGGTATAGCCTTGCTCGTAGCTATGATCCTCTCGCCATTCGCTTCACCGCATCCTGATGGTCTGGAGCGGGTAGCTGAGGATAATGGTTTCCTGGAAAAAGGAGAAGTTGAGCCGATAGTGTATTCTCCCATTCCTGATTATACTTTTCCCGGTATTCATAATGAAAAAGTAGCCACTGCTGCTGCCGGGATAGCTGGTACCTTGCTGGTTTTTGTCCTGGGGTATGGTTTAGCTAAAGTACTAAAAATAAAGTAAAAAAAGAGGTGCTGTTTTTATTGACAGCACTTCTTTTATTTGCTATTATATAGCTATATAGTTATATAGTAATATGGAGGAAGAAATGTTGAAAGAATTAGAAAAAGTTATTAAAGCTTTAGCCGATAAAAACCGGATCCGAATAATAAAAATGCTGCAACAACGGGAAATGTGTGTGTGCGAGATCCGGGAAGTTTTAGGATTATCCCAGCCAAGTGTTTCAAAACACCTGAAGATATTAAAAGACGCCGGGATCATTGAAGATAACCAGAAGGGTTTATGGACAAACTACTACATTAATTCGCAAAATGATTATGCCCGCTCATTATCTGGACTGGTTCAAGGCTGGCTGGCAAAGGATATAGTAATACAAAACGATTTACGCCAGGCTAAGGCTGCTGACCGGTCGAGGCTTTGTCTCACCGGTAAGGGGAGGGGAAGATGATAACTTCCTTCGCTGATTGGCTGGTATTTAGGATACTAGGCTTGTCCGCTAGCACCCTGTTTGGCTCGGCTGTCCACTTTTTTGTCTATGATACGATTAAGATATTCTTCTTGCTGGTCACCATCATCTTTATAGTCTCTTTTATCCGTACTTATTTCCCGCCAGAAAGAACCAGGGCCATTTTAAGCCATAAACGCACCTATATCGGTAATATTTTAGCCGCCTTGCTGGGAATTGTCACGCCGTTTTGTACCTGTAGCGCTATTCCCTTATTCCTAGGTTTTATTGAAGCCGGAATTCCGCTGGGTGTGACTTTTTCTTTTCTGGTATCATCCCCCATGATCAATGAAGTAGCTTTAGTGATGCTCTGGGGTATGTTTGGCTGGAAAATAGCGGTAATCTATATTTTTAGCGGCTTGGTTATCGCCATAATTTCAGGGATAGTCATAGGTATGCTAAAAGTAGAAACCCTGGTGGAAACCATTGTTCATAAGACGCCGGCCTGTTGTGCCGCAGTCCCCGGACAAACCAGCTTTCGCGAAAGGGTGGATTTTGCTAAAAGCTATACCCTGGATATTTTGAAAAAAATAGCCATCTATGTATTAATAGGTATTGGCTTAGGCGCGTGGATACATGGATATGTACCGGCTGATTTCCTGGCACAATATGCCGGGAAAGATAAATGGTTCGCTGTTCCCCTGGCCACTTTGATCGGTATACCCCTTTATTCCAATGCCGCGGGTGTTATTCCGATGGTTAAAGCCTTGGTAGAAAAAGGAGTAGGACTGGGGACAGCTTTAGCATTTATGATGGCGGTTACCGGTCTTTCTTTGCCAGAATTCCTGATCCTGAAAAAAGTGATGAAAGTAAAATTGATCTTGATCTTTGCTAGTATCGTTGGCGTAGGGATTATGTTCACAGGATATTTATTTAATCTAGTAATAAAATAGAGGTAAATATGAAAATTGAAATTCTGGGCATGGGTTGCCCGAAATGTAGAAAATTAACAGGAATAGTTACTGAGACTGTTAAGGAACTTGGGATCTCCGCTGAAATAGTAAAGGTAGACCAAATCAGCGACATTATGAATTATGGGATGATGATCACTCCGGCTTTGGCTATTGATGGTAAAGTAGTGGTAGCTGGCAGGATCCCATCTAAAGAGGAGATTAAACAATGGATTTTAGAAAAACAGGAAAAGTAGCGTACCTATTAATATTAAGCTTATTTTTAATAGCCGCGAGTAATAAAAAAAGTACGAACCTAATCCCAAAAGTGACCTTTATTGAATTAGGCTCGGTTAAATGTGTCCCTTGCAAGATGATGCAACCGATCATGGAAGATATCAAGAAAGAATACCAGGGACAGGTAGAGGTGGTCTTTTATGATGTATGGACTGCGGCAGGACGGCCATATGGTGAAAAATACCAAATAAGGGCTATCCCTACCCAGGTTTTCCTGGACAAAGATGGTAAGGAATATTTCCGTCATATGGGATTTTTCCCTAAAGAGGAATTGGTCAAGATACTGAAACAGCAGGGAGTTAAATAATGCTGGTTAATCTCTTTACCTGGCTCAGTAATGCTCTTTATGCCAATCCTCTGATTGCCATAACTGCTTCTTTTATTTGGGGGGTGCTAAGTATTATTTTGAGCCCATGCCATTTGGCCAGCATTCCCCTGATCATTGGTTTTATTGATGAACAGGGTCGCATTTCGACGAAAAGGGCTTTCCTGCTCTCTACTTTGTTTTCATTCGGTATTCTTATTACGATTGCCCTTATTGGGATAATTACCGGCTTGCTGGGCCGGATCATGGGAGATGTCGGTGTCTGGGGTAATTATTTTGTAGCGATAATATTCTTGGTGGTCGGCTTGCACCTGCTGGGCGTTATCCCCTTGCCTTTTTTAGGGAAATCTGGCCAGCCGGCCTTCCAAAAAAAAGGATTATGGGCCGCATTCATACTTGGATTGATCTTTGGCATCGCTCTTGGCCCTTGTACCTTCGCTTATATGGCGCCAATGCTGGGAGTAGCATTTACCGTAGGAGCTAGTAATCTGCTATTGGCAGCGATCCTGGTACTGGCTTACGCGCTCGGGCATATCTCGGTGATCGTACTGGCTGGCACGTTTACTGAGGTAGTACAGGGATATCTTAACTGGACTGAAAGATCAAAAGGCGCGGTCATAGTGAAGAAAATATGCGGTGTTTTGGTTCTATTAGGGGGCGTTTACCTGATATATACGGCTAAGCAAGGATAAAATGAACTGTAAGAAATTATTAAAGGAGGCATAACATGGCTAATGAGACACCCTGGTATTTGAAACAATCTCCACTGGGAGCAGCGTATCAGCATTTCTCGAACGCGGCAAAAGAGGGGACAGTTTTAGACGCGAAAACTAAAGAACTGATCAGGTTGGCAGTCGCTTCAGTATTCAGGTGCCCGCATTGCACGGAACATCATGTCAAAGACGCATTAGCCGCAGGAGCAACCAAGCAGGAAGTCGCGGAAGCTATCCTGCTTTCTTCGCTCCAGGCTGCCGGGACCCAGCTTAATTGGGATAAAGAATTGTTTGAGAAATACTTAGTAGAAAAATAAGCTTAATTAAATATTTTGGAATATCCAGGAGGAAAAAAATGGCTACGATACCGATATTATTTGTTTGCGTCCATAATTCGGCCAGGAGCCAGATGGCCGAAGCCTTTATGAATAAACTGGCCAATGATAAATTTATCGCTGAAAGCGCGGGCCTGGAACCAGGAGTATTAAATCCTCTGGTTATTGAAGTGATGAAAGAGATCGGGATTGATATCTCCCAAAACCAGACTAAAAGCGTGATGGATTTTTTTAAACAAGGGAAATTATATCGTTATGTCATTACCGTGTGTGATGAAGGGGCTGCCCAAAAATGCCCTCTTTTCCCTGGAGTGGCCAAGACTATTCATTGGAGTTTTGCTGATCCAGCTGGTTTTACCGGACCATGGGAGGAGAAACTGCAGAAAACCAGGGAAGTACGTGACCAGATCAAGGCCAAAATAGAAACTTTTATTAAGGAGATATCTGCTCATGAGTGATACTCCCAACACTGCGAAGCTCCCATTTTTTGAGAGATATCTTTCGCTGTGGGTTATTTTTTGTATCATTGCCGGGATAATTATCGGTAAAATATTTCCCGCGGGAGTGAATTTCTTAAGCACTTTGGAAATCTCCCAGGTGAATATTCCGGTAGCGGTCCTGATCTGGCTGATGATCTATCCCATGATGGTGCAGATAGATTTTTCCAGCATTGTCAGGGTTGGTAAAAAGCCTAAAGGATTGGCCGTAACCCTGGTAGTTAACTGGCTGATCAAGCCATTTACTATGGCTGTTTTTGCCGTAATCTTCTTAAAATATTTGTTTTCTGCCATTATTGATCCTGCCTTAGCCAAAGAATATATAGCCGGCGCCATACTATTGGGAGCCGCGCCCTGTACAGCCATGGTCTTTGTCTGGAGCTATTTAACAAAAGGCAATCCTGCCCATACTTTGGTACAGGTAGCGGTTAATGACCTGGTGATCTTGATAGCCTTTGTTCCGATCGTTAAGTTCTTATTGGGTGTGAACCAGATAACCGTGCCGTATGACACCTTGATCTATTCTACTATTCTTTTTGTAGTCGTACCTTTGACTGGCGGGTATCTTTCCAGGGTATATTTATTGCAGCGAAAAGGGGCCGAGTGGTTTGAGCAGGTATTTTTAAAGGCTCTTAAACCGGTTACAGTGATAGGGTTATTGTTGACTCTGATTATCCTCTTTGCTTTCCAGGGTAATATTATTCTCGGGAATCCTTTGCATATCCTCCTCATCGCTGTTCCCCTGACCATCCAGACCTATTTCATTTTCTTTATCGGCTACTGGTGGTCAAAAAAGTGGCATCTACCCCACGCTATTGCCTCTCCTGCCGCCATGATTGGCGCGAGCAACTTTTTTGAATTATCCGTGGCTGTGGCAATTTCTCTGTTTGGATTAAAGAGCGGGGCAGCACTGGCGACTGTCGTAGGCGTGCTCACTGAAGTGCCGATCATGCTGAGTTTGGTTAAATTTTCCAATAAGACCCGCCATTGGTTTGATCCAGAGAAGGAAAAAGTGGCGCAGTAGCCATAATCATGGTATAATCCAGAACTATGGAAAAAGTAAACATCACAATCATTGGCGCAGGAGTAATAGGGCTAAGCGTGGCGGCGGAATTGGCCCGCCAGCAACAAGATATTTTTATAGTGGAAAAATATCCCTCTTTCGGACAGGAGACAAGCTCCAGGAACAGCGAAGTGATCCATGCTGGCATTTACTATCCGCTGGATACGTTAAAATTAAAAACCTGCCTGGAAGGCAACAGGCTTTTATATGAGTTTTGCCAGAAGCATAATATTCCCTTTAAGCGTTTAGGGAAATTGATCATCGCCAGTGTAAAAGAAGAGGAGGAAGATCTTTATAAGCTTTTCCAGCGTGGCCGGGAAAATGACGTTAAAAACCTGGAACAATTGACTAAAACAAGGTTACAAGAATTGGAGCCGCATATTAAAGCTGAAGCAGCCTTGTTTTTGCCGTCCACAGGCATATTTGATACGCACAGTTTTATGAAGCAATTGGCTGCTTCTTTCAAAAAAGACGGAGGGCAGATAGCTTATAATACTGAATTGACTAAAATAACCAGGATAAACGACGGTTATGAAATTACGGTCACAGATAACGGGCAGGAAAGTTTTTCTTTTGACACGAGAATAATTATCAATTGTGCCGGGCTGCAAGCGGATAAAGTAGCCGCGCTGGCCGGCCTGGAACTGGAAGAATACCGGCTTAAATATTGTAAAGGTGATTATTTCCGGCTGGCTCCGGTCAAGGCATCGCTAGTGAATCATTTGATTTATCCGGTACCGAAACCCAGAAGCGGTGGTTTAGGCATACATCTTACCCCTGATCTGGGCGGTTCGGTCCGGCTTGGCCCGGATGATGAATATGTCCAGGGGATAGACTATCAAATAAATACAGGCAAAGCCGCAGTATTTTGTGAAAGCATTAAAGGTTTTTTTCCTGGGGTAACGGTAGAAGATATTACCCCTGATACATCAGGGATCAGGCCTAAACTACAAGGTCCTAATGAAGAATTCAGGGATTTTGTGATCCAGCATGAGGAAAGCAGGGGATATCCGGGTTTAATTAACCTGATCGGGATCGAATCTCCGGGACTAACCGGGTCATTATCAATAGCCAGGATCGTGGCTAACCTGGTAAACCCATTATTATAGGGTTGGCTTGAACCAATAATTTGCTTGATTTTTACCCTTTCTTGGGGTATATATAATAGGACTCTCTATCTAGCTTTTTGAGAGAGTCCTTTTTATTTTATGTTGAACCAAGGAGAGCATGAAATGGTCAGCGCATATGTGAAAGAAGAAGATGAAGTTAAATACCAATTGCATGATGATGGGACCTTTGAAATAGACAATTACAATCTGGCCCGGCCATTTGCCAGCTTTTTCCCGGGGATTGCCGGTCTTAAAGGTATCCCTATGTGGCTATTTTACGTTAACCGGGGACAAGGTATAGCGTCTTTTGGCATTAAGGGAAAGAACTACTCCATTATGGAGTACCAGCCAGCTAACCGCTCATATGGATTGACCCCAAACATTGGATTTCGTACTTTTATCAAGGTAAAACAACTGGACCAAACCCTGTTCTATGAACCTTTCCAGAACAATAACGCTAATAATTCTTATAAAACCAGGCAAAAAATGTTGATCCAGCCGGCTGAGCTGGTCTTAGAAGAAACTAATGAGACTCTCGGCATAAAGATCCAGGTTAAATATTTTACCCTGCCGCAAGAACCTATTGCCGCGCTGGTGCGTATCATTGAAATAACCAATATCGGTAATAATGAACTTGAGTTGGAAATAATTGATGGCCAGCCCAAGATGATCCCCTACTGGCTGAGCAATGATGTCCTGAAATATATGAGTCACACTGCCCAGGCTTGGGCCAAGGTGACCAATTTTGATAAAACCGGGTTGCCTTTTTACCAGTTAAAAGTTGAGATCAGCGATAGACCTGAAGTACAGGCGCTTAAAGAAGGTAATTTCTATTTTGCCCTGGAAAATATAAATGGAATGCTGCAACCGGCACAGATGATCATTGACCCGGAACTGATCTTTGGTGAAGTCACTGATTATAATTATCCGGCAGCATTTATCAAGCAACAGGATTTTATCTTGCCCGTAAAGCAGTTCGGGGATAATAAATATCCTGCGGCCATGAGTTTAGCTAAGTGGACTCTGCCAGCTGGTCAAGGCCGTACTTTGTATTCTCTGATCGGGCATGTGGACAGCGAAGAACAGCTGAATGAGTGTTCCCAAAAAATGAAGCATATCGAATACTTTAACCGTAAACGTGAAGAGAATAAACAGATCGTGCAGGATATCACGCTACCGATCCAGACCCAGTCAAGCCGGCGGGAATTCAACCTGTATTGCCGGCAAACCTACCTGGATAATGTTTTGCGCGGGGGCATGCCCATCAACCTTCCTGCCGGCGCAGGCAGTATCCCATTTTTTGTCTATGCCCGCAAGCATGGCGACCTGGAGCGCGATTATAATAATTACCTGATCTCCCCGACCTATTATTCCCAGGGTGACGGTAATTTCCGGGATATCAACCAGAACAAACGCAGCGATATCTTCTTTGATCCCAAAACAGAGGATACCAATGTCCTGACTTTTTATAATTTAGTCCAGTTGGATGGCTATAATCCTCTGCTAGTCAAGGGGACATATTTCATTTTTAAGACCGGGACAGCCGAGAATAAGAAAGTATTGGCCAAGTTGACTGATAAAAAAGGCGTGGAGCTCTTGTCCAGGTTTTTTGCCAAACAATTCGAGCCAGGCAGTCTGCTCCTATTCATCGAACGGAATAAGATTAATTTAAAAGTAGCGGAAGAACAATTTATGCGGGAGATCTTCGGCCGGGCCCAGCGGATCAAGGAAGCAGAACATGGGGAAGGGTTCTGGACTGATCATTGGACCTATAATTTAGATTTAGTGGAAACATACCTGTCAGTTTATCCGGAGAGAGAACGGGAGATCCTGCTGGAGAAAAAAGAATTTACTTTTTACGATAACGCGCACGTCGTACTGCCGCGGCGCGAAAAATATGTTGACGCTAATGGTCTGATCCGACAGTTTGGCTCGGTCATAATCAGCCCGGAGAAAGTGGCGGTACTTAAGGAACGGGCTACTAATGCGCACCTGGTAAGGGATAAAAAAGGCTGGGGTAATATTTATAAAACCACCTTGTTGGTTAAAATGACCTGCTTACTGTTAAACAAATTGGCCACCCTGGATCCAGATGGCATTGGTATTGAAATGGAAGCTGATAAGCCCAGCTGGTACGATGCTCTTAACGGACTGCCTGGCGTATTTGGTTCTTCAGTGCCGGAAACCTTTGAATTAAAGAGAATGGTCCAGTTCCTGCAGGCCCATTTAGGGAATTTTGGCATACAGAATGGTTATAAGATCGATTTGCCTGAAGAAATGCAGCGATTTTTCCTGGGACTCCAGGCGTTATTAGCAGCCGCGAAAAAGATGCCGGCTTATTCTTTCTGGGATAAGGCTACTACCTTGAAAGAAAAATATCGTGAAGAGACCAAATTTGGCATAAGCGGCAAGGAAAAACCAGTTACTGGTTCCGCGTATATGAAATTCCTGGAATTATGTTTACAGAAAATTGATGCTGGCCTGACCAAAGCTATGGATCCCGGATCAGGGCTCTATTACACCTATTATACCCATGAAGCAGATAAATTCAGCTATATTAAGGATAAAAAAGGCAAAAAACACAGCCATAAAGGCTGGCCTTGTGTCACAATCAAGAAATTCCGTAAACGGCCACTGCCTTTATTCCTAGAAGCAGAAGTGCATTATTTAAAGACTGAGAAAAGCCATAATAAAGTTAAACAACTATATGAAGCGATGAAAAGAAGTCCCTTGTATGACCAGGAGCTCGGCATGTATAAAGTAAATGCGTCTCTGGCCAAAGAACCGGCTGACTATGGCCGGTGCACAGTTTTCTCACCAGGCTGGCTGGAAAATGAATCGATCTGGTTGCATATGGAATACAAGTATTTATTAGAACTGCTTAATAGCGGTTTATATGAGGAATTTTTCACTGAATTTGAAAAAGCCGGGATCTGCTACCAAAAAACAGGGGTTTATGGGCGCAGTATACTGGAAAATTCTTCTTTTATAGTTTCCAGCGCTTTCCCGGACAGCCGGATGTGGGGTAGGGGCTGTGTAGCGCGCTTGAGCGGATCGACAGCTGAATTCCTGGAAATTTGGATCTTGATGACCGTAGGAGGGAAACCATTTAAATTAAATGCTCAAAAGGAACTCACCCTGGAGTTTAAGCCAGCTCTGCCAAAAAGCTATTTTACCAGGGAAGGTATCTTCAGCTGTCAATTCCTGGGTACCACCAAGTTGGTTTATCATAATAGTAAACATCTGGATACTTATGCCAGTGAATTTAAAATACAAACTATTGAAGTTACCTGGCTCAATGGGAACAAGGAGAAGATCATAGGCGGTACTGTTAGCCAGGAATTAGCGAAAAAGATCAGGGCTCAGGAAGCCAAGCAGATCGATATATATTTCTAAGGAAAGCGAATGAAGGCCGAATGAAAAGAATCGAATATCGCGAATGATTTTATTCGTGTAGTTCGCTGTCATTCGGTTTTTATTTGAGGTGATATGAAGAAATATTTTTCTTCTCTCAGACATCGTGATTTCCGCTTATTCTTTTCCGGACAAATGGTCTCACTCACCGGCAGTTGGATGCAAAATATTGCCCAGGGCTGGCTGGTGCTGCAAATCACCAATTCACCATTTATAATGGGTATTGTCAATGCGGTTGCTTCCTTGCCAATCCTGCTTTTCTCCCTAGTGGGCGGAGTTATTTCCGACCGCCTGAACAAACGAAATCTTGTTATTTTAACCCAAACCGTACAAATGCTATTAGCTTTTGCCATGGGTGTGCTCATTTCCACAAAATTGATCGCTTTATGGCAGATCATTATTATTGCCGGGGTCGTGGGTTTGAGTAATGCTTTAGATTCACCAGCCCGGCAGTCTTTTATTATTGAAATGGTCGGGAAAGACGATTTGAGCAATGCCATTGCCTTGAATTCCCTCATTTTCAATATCGCCCGGATCCTGGGTCCGATCATCGCCGGCTTTATGGTGGGGACACTGGGAGTAGCTGCTTGTTTCTATTTTAACGGGATCAGTTTCCTGGCAGTGATCGCTGGCTTATGGATGATGCGTGGCAATTTTTCTTCAAAGAACCAACATCATGATTCCCTTAAGGAGAGCACTCTGGCCGGGGCGCGGTATGTGTGGCGGAATAAAGAGATAAGGAATTTGATCATTCTTATTGCTGTATCCAGTTTGTTTGGTATGAGTTATATAGTATTAATGCCTGTGTTTGCCAGGGATGTCCTGCAAGTTGGGCCTAAGGGATTGGGCATCCTGGTAGCTGCGATAGGCTGTGGCGCATTATTATCCGCGCTTTCCCTGACCTTTGTCAGTCACTCGCCAAAAAGTAGCCGCTTTGTTTCGCTGGGTGGAATGGTTTTGGGTGGCAGCCTGCTTATTTTTGGATTTTCCAGGTCTGTCCCACTCTCATTGTTAGCGCTGGTGGGCGTAGGCTGGGGTTTGATCACCCAGACAGCTACGATCAACAACCTGTTGCAAAAAGACACTCCTGATGAATTACGTGGCCGGGTTATGGGCTTTTATACCCTGATGTTCCTGGGGATGGTCCCTGTGGGAAGCTTCCTGGCTGGTCTTTTAGCTGAATGGTTTGGCGTGCCCACAGCCGTTGGCCTGGGAGGGGGTGTTTGCCTGCTGGCCAGCACTATATTTTCCCGTGGCCTACGCGACTAATTTGTTCTTGACAATAAGAACCTATAAGAGTATGATAAAAACGCTGTAAATAAAGAATAAATTGGAAAAGAGGTGAAATCAATGGCTAATTCTCACACCAATTCAAAAGGGGTGACGTATTACTTTCACAGGAAAGGGCACTTGCAGTATTTTAGTAAGGATGCTACCGGAGCGATAGAGATTCCGGCAGAACTCGAAGTAATTGAAAACCAAAAGACCGGTTTACCGATCGCCAGGAAAAAGAAGTAATAAGTTTTATTGTTCTCTTTCAAGACCCATTAAGCTATGAGAATAGCCTTATGGGTCTTTCTTTTTATTGACAAGAAGCAAAATAAAGCAATACAATAGTTACGCTAGTAACTACAACCAGAGGAGCAGCCATGGATTTCTTGAGTATTAAAAACGGCAAAATAGTTGATCAGAAAAACCAGCCGGTTAATCTGCGCGGGGTGAATTTGGGCGGTTGGCTCATGATGGAAGGTTATATCCTGGGTGGCCGTAACATAGCCGAGAACCAATTTAAAAGAGAGATAGCCGGTAATTCCGGCCATAAAAGCTTATTGCGGTTCGAAGAAACATACCGCCGGAATTTTATTGCTGCCGGCGATTTTGTGAATATCAAGAATTTGCGGGCCAATGTTGTCCGCTTGCCTTTTCATTACCATATCGTTACTACCGGGAAATGGTCTTTCCTGGATGAAGCTATTGTCTGGGCCAAGAAGAACGGCATTTATGTGATCTTGGATCTGCATGCGGCGCCCGGAGCCCAGAACGGCGATTGGCACAGTGATTCATCCGGTGAAGCCAAATTATGGCAAGAAAAAAAATACCGGGAAGAGCTTTACGATATCTGGCGTCGTCTGGCCGAGCGCTACAAGAATGAAACGGTCATAGCCGGATATGACGTGCTGAATGAAGCGGTCGGTAAGAATACCAGGATCATTAAAGAAGTTTATGCGCGGATCACCAAGGCTATTAGGGCCACCGGTGACCGTCATATAATATTTATCGAAGGCAATAATTGGGCACAGGAATTTGATTTTTTAGGCAAACCCTGGGACGATAACCTGGCCTTCAGCTTCCATTATTACCTGCCCGGTGATTTTACTTTTAATTGCGTGCGGAATTTACGTTATCCCGGGAAAATAAATGGTGA
The DNA here is from genome assembly GCA_028712365.1 of bacterium. Lineage (GTDB taxonomy): Bacteria > CAYTYR01 > UBA6262 > UBA6262 > UBA6262 > UBA6262. The sequence continues at coordinate 23,754 of JAQTQE010000003.1, read as the reverse complement.
ACTCTGGAACCGAAACAAAATGGAAAATATATTACGTCGTTACGTCAAACTCCAGCAAAAATACCGGATCCCGATATACTGCGGGGAATTCGGGGTTAATTTGCGTTGCCCCGATTGTGGCACGGAACTGGCCTGGGTCAGGGATGTGCTCGCTATCTTCAATCAATATGGGATACATTATACTTATTGGACCTATAAGGCGGTGGCCGGCGGACTTTTCCCGGATGGCCTTTACCAATACCTGGATAATCCTCCCTGGATCAACCGTTGGAGCCAGACTACGGGGGTAGAAACTTATGGTCGGCTCTGGCATAAAAATACCAAAGCCATGGGTGAATCGTGGCAGACGAAGAATTTTGTAAAAAGTGCGGCTTTAAGCCGGGTCCTCAGCGCTTATTTTAGGAAATAGCAAGAATTGTCTTGACAAGTATTTTATATTAGATTATTATAGTCTTGTTTAAATAAGAGGTTAAAAATATTATGGAATTGATCAAGCGCAATACTGATTATGCCCTGCGGGTGCTGACCCTGATGGGCAAATATAAAAAAGGCCATATTATTTTTGCCCGGGAACTGGCTGCCAGTGAAGGAGTGCCGTTGGTATATTTGCATAAAATCCTGCAAAAAATGCAGCGGCGGGGTATTATTAAATCTTATCGCGGCCGGTTTGGCGGGGGATTTTCCTTAAACCGGGAAATGCGCCATATCTCTTTACTGGAAATAATGGAAATTTCCCAGGGTAAATTCGCTATCAACCGTTGTTTTATAGAACATGACCGCTGTTCCCGGATCAAGAATTGCCCGATCCATAAGCAGCTGCGCCAGGTGCAAAAGAATATTGACAAAGCTCTATATAAAGTGAAATTAGCGGCATTGGTTAAAGCCCGGTTACAGGCAGAAAAATAGTTTTATAACCATAAAAAAAGGAGGTAGAAACATGCAAGATATCCAGAACTTTGTCGATGAAATCGAGAAGAGCGGATATTTACAGCTCGTAGCTGAAGATCACAGCGGCGCGAGTAAAGATGATTATGTGGTAGTGCTCAATACCAGGGATAACCAAAAATATAAGATCACCATAGATAGTATCTTGAATTATGATTGGCTTAATTTGAAACGGGTATTAGATGGCGGGGAAGCCAGGATCATTGATCATATTACGAGGATCGTGGGATATTATAGTAAGACCAGTAATTGGAATAAGTCCAAGCTGGGAGAACTTGACGACCGGCGTAAAGGTGATTACGCAGTCCGGGAGGAGGCAGTAAAATGAAGATGTTTGTCTGCGGCATGTGCGGGCATATAGAGTTTGGAGAGGCCCCGGAGCATTGTCCGGTGTGCGGCGCGCCAAAAAAGAGTTTTAAAGAAGAGGCCAAGGCTTTAGTGCAACCAGCGGACCCGCAAAAACCGTCTGAATTGGATAAAAAGCATATCCCGGCATTGACAGTGAATAAACAATGCAGCCTGGCGCCGGGTTGCGTGGATGTGCATATTAAGATCGGAGAGATCCTGCATGTGATGGAGGCTAAGCACTGGATCATGTGGATCGATGTATACCAAGATTATAAATGGGTTGCCAGGTACCAAATGTCCGCAGATAAGATCAATCCGGTAGTAAGTATCCATTTTAAATCAGGCACCGGCAAGATCACGGTTATTGAAAGCTGCAATATCCATGGCAAATGGCTGGCGGAAGTACAATTATAAATCCGTTAAAATTAAAATAAATAGCCGGGTACAAAAGTTACAATAATTATATAATTTTGTACCCGGTTTGTTATTTATGTTTACTAAAAGGTTTTAAGCCCGGTTTAAAATAATTGACTCTGCTGGCGTATTCTGCTAAAATCGTATTCATAGTAAACCCCTTAAGGAAACTCCTTTAACTGATTAATATAAAAATAGTAGAGGAGGCAGTAATGAAAGATCCGATGATTTCTATCATTATCCCGGTACGCAACGCGGAAAGAACATTGGAAAAGACTTTCGAATACTTATTCGGGGTTGACTATCCCCGGGACCGGATGGAGATAGTGATCGCCGACGGCGGTAGTACTGATAAAACTGTAGAAATCATTAAAACCTGGCAAAATAAATATCCCTTCATTAAGTTGGTAGACGTCCCGAATTGTCCCTCGCCTGGATATGCCCGCAATAAAGCCCTGGATGTAGTGCAAGGAGAATACCTTTTTTTTACTGACGGTGATTGTGCCCCGACTAAAAATTGGATTTATGAAATACTTAAACATTTCCGTCAGGATCCGGAAGTGGGCATTGTCGGCGGCGAGATCAAGACTATCCGGGTGGAAAAAGATAATTTGGTGGAAGCTTTTTGTGAGTATTTTGGATTTAATAATGTCAGCTGGCGCTATGGCGGGATCGGGGAAAGTTATTTCCCGCCGATGTCTGATAGGTCACCCACGGAAATCTGTGGCCACCGGGCTTATTTTATGGTGACGGCAAATGTAGCTTTCCGCCGGGTCGCGGTAGAACGCGCCAAAGCGCGTTTTTGGGACCTGCCGACCGGCGAGGATATAGAATTCGGCTTAAAGATCAAAAAAGACGGTTGGAAATCTTTCTTTGCGCCCAAAGCGAGCGTTGATCATATGCACCGGGCCACAGACACCGCTCTTTATAAAGTCTGGGCCAGTTATGCTAAAGGGCACCTGGCCCTGTTGGATAAATACGCTACCAACCATTTTGAGCTGGTATTCCAATTCCTGAAATCCTGCCCGCGGATCAAGATCCCTTTCCCTATTAAAGGCTTTGTCTATTTCGGCAATTTCCAGATGATGCATATTTTTGGATTAGCAGCCGTTATTAGTTTGATCAATTTGATCGTGCGACTATTTGCTTCCACCGCTACTTGGACTTCTGCCGGTTGGTTTATGATCCTCTTGCTCTTGTTTGTATTTTTCGCTTATCGCTTTTTCTACTGGTGTTTCTTTTGGGAACCGAAAAGCAAATTATTATACTGGTTCAAGATAAAATATCTTTCTAACTGGCATTTCATCAGAGGTGTCTGGCAGGGGATGAGCAAATTCAAATATCGGATCTTTTGTATTGAACCTAGTTTTTGATAAAGATTACTCGTCTGCCTGCCGGTAGGCAGGGATTAGTGCTGATATTGTAATCCTAATAATAGCCAGCGGCCAGGCAGTGGTATCCCGGCGATTTCTTCGTAATAAGTGTTAAGCAGGTTAGTGCCGGAAATATAAATTGTTAAGTTATGACTGAATGGCCTGGAAATTTTCAGGTCCAGCAGGGTATAGGGTGAAAGTTGACTGGGTTTGCGATAAGCAGCGACCCAGTCATTTTTTATCTGTCCGGGTAAGGTATAACTGCAATGCAAGCTAGCATGGTGTTTCAGGAAATTGGTGTTATATTTGGACAGGTAATTCCCGGATGCAGAATGATGGTTTAAATACTGGTAATGTACTTTTATGATAGTGTTAAAAACAAAAGCGCTATCTAGGCCATAAGCGCTGATAGTTGAGATATTTCTTGCCTGCCATATGGTTTCACCAGAGTATTTTGTCCAATCAATAGCATTGATTATATTTCGCCATAAGACAATATTCTGCCAAGAGATCTTATCGCTTTCATATTTTACTCCAATATGATAATCCCAGCCCTTTTCCGCGTCCAGGGAAATACTGCCCTGGTTAGCCGGATCTTTGTAATATAACTCAGTGAGCGTGGGTAAGCGGTAAAAACGGTTAAGGCCAGTCTGCCAGGACCAGTTTTCACTTAATCCATAGTCCATTTCTATTGCCGGCCGGAATACTCGCCTGACCGGAGCTGGAGCATACCAATCTTCTCTCAGCCCCAGTTCCATTTGCCAGGGAGCGTTTAGCTGCGGCAGGAACCTGGTTGAGCAGGAATAGGTATTACGATGATGTTGCTGCAAATTGGAACTGTTAATAGCCTCTTGTTTAAAATCAAAACCAGCTATAAGCTTGTGTTGTTTAATAGGCAAGGTGACTGGCAAGCCAAGAAAGATCGTGCTATTGCGGTGATCATTAAAGGACCAGTCTGGCCGATCTCTGTCTAGAATGAAGTAATCCCGATGCAAGCGGAAGCTGCCTTGCGGTTGCCAGTGCCATAGGCCGGTGTAGTATTCTGTCTGGCCGGAAGCCAGTAGAGTGCTGGTCTTTTCTTTTTCCGCGGGAAAATTCTGTGAGTAGAACCTGTAAGCGCCAAAATCTTTACGCTCATAGCCAAAAGTAATAATAGAAATTCTCTTGCTGGATGGCACTCTTAGCTGATAATACCAGGTGTCATTGTTAAATTCGGTATTGTCCCGCCACCCGCTTGAAGCTAGATGCTGGTAGGTAATGTTGTTTATGGCCAGTGTCCCGCCCCATAGACGGTGCTGGCCCCCCAGCAGATCCAGCTTAAACCGGGTAAGAGGTTGCTTGATCGTTATTATGTTTATCGCTTGGGGAGTTATCTCGATGCGTTCAATTGACTCTAAGGGGACAGGTATGTCCAGATTATGATGCCCGGTTTGCGGATCGTTCACTATCAGTCCATTAACCTTGATTATCCCCTGGTCAAAGGTGGTTCCCAGGATACTGATATCTCCCGACAGGCCAAAAGCTCCCCGGCGCTGTATAGTGGCTATCCCGTACCGGGACAGCAGATCAGCGATATTAGTGGCGGTACTATTGCCAATATCTTGCCTGGTAATGGTGAAGATACTTTTATGCGCTGGGAAAGACGACGATCTGACCGATAAGGTTTCCAGATATATTTCCTGGCCTGACCCAATTCCCGCCAGGAAGAGACAAACTAGCGTTAATAATATCTTCTTCATTGTTAATGTTAACCTTTCTATATAATAGGTTAACATATTACCAGAATAGTTGTTATTCGTCAAGCTTTATCTCGTTAGAAAATCTTTGCTAACGGGATTTACTTGCACCAAACCGCGTACCGCATTGGTAAGAAAGATCGCATCAGCGGAATACAGATCATCCAGGCAGAGTATTTTCTCTTTTACAATATTGTGGTGCTGGCGGATAAAATATTCCCGGTATATTCCGGGCAATAAACCGCAACGAACAGGGGGGGTATAGTACCGCCGGCCCTTCTTGATAAAAATATTGGTCCTGGTTCCCTCGGTGAGTTCATTGCGGCTGTTGGTGAAAAGAACATCATAATAACCAAGTTTGTTATAGTGTTTGAATTCGCGGTTATACCTGTTGCGTTCCGTGGTTTTATGACGCAAAAAAAGGTCATCAGGATCGGTCTGCACCCTGGAAATAGCTACTAAGGACGTAGTTTTTACAGGAGCAGGCAGCGCTTCCGCCTGTAGGGAAACAACCCCGTTATTTTTGAGCAGGAGTCTTATTTTCCAGGAACTCTTTTTATCCAGTGCCCGGGTATAAGCGTATAAAAGAGCGCTTATTTTTGCCTGGTTACAGGGAAAGCCAAAGAACATAGCGGAGTTTTTTAGCCTCTTTAAATGTAAACTTAATAGTGGTATTCCTGTAGAATATGACCAGCGCATAGTCTCAATAAGCCGGAAAGTGCTTTTTAATAAGAAGGAAGCTTTGAGTTTGCATTCCGCCCATTCCTTCCCCGGGTCAGAATCAAAAGTGATTCCGCCCCCCACTCCCATTTCTCCCAGTCCTCCCTGTAATAGAATTGTTCTGATGGCGACATTAAAAACCGCTTGGTTATCCGGGCTAAGATATCCAATGGCACCCGTATATATTTTCCGGTCTTCTTTTTCCAGTGATTTAATGATGTTCATGGTGCTTATTTTTGGCGCTCCGGTGACTGATCCGCACGGGAACAGGCTGCTAAATATTTCTTGCCAGGATGTTTTAGGCCGTAAATGACTTTTTACCGAAGAAGTCATCTGCCACAGGGTACTATATTTATGTGTTCTGAAAATATCATACGCTTGTACGCTGCCGGTGATGGATATTTTACCGAGGTCATTACGCATAAGATCAGTGATCATGATATTTTCAGCTTGGTTTTTAGGATCAATAGCCAGGTTAATGTTTTGATCCAGCGCTGTAGTCCCTTTCATTGGCTGGACAGAAATAGTATGATTTTTCCGGCGCAAAAATAATTCCGGGGAAAAAGAAAGGATCTGGGCTTCTCCCGTATTAATAAAAGCCCCATAACTGACTGGCTGGATTGCCCGCAACTGGAGATAGAGGTTGCCCGGGGAACCGGCAAATTTAAATTTGTATTTCATTGTGTAGTTTACCTGGTAAGTTTTACCCTGGGCGATCAATTCCCTGATGCGTATAACATTTTGGCAGTATTCATTTTTAGTGGTATTAAGGTGTAGTTTTGTTAGGGTTGCGTAATTTGTGGTGTCAGGAAGAGAAAGATAAGGCTGTGCTTCACGGAAGTTCTTAATCCTAATCGGTTTGCTGAATAAGCCAAACCAGAGCAAAGGAAAGGAAGAGGAGCGCTTAGTTTTATCCAAGCCTTGTAGCTGCCAGCCAGCTTCATAAGATATAAAACCAGCAGCATATAAGCCTTTCTTGACTGCTGTGTTAAGCTGGCTCAAGCAGGCATCAATCTGGTCACTAGAGTGGCAGGTAATTATGGTTTGTGGTTTTATGAAGAGAAAGGAAGATTTGTTTTCCGAGTCTTCCAGAGCAGTATCCAGTAATACGTAAGCCATAAAAACCATCCTCTTGGGAACTTTGGTCTCCCGAGTCTGGATGGCTTACCCTGGTGCGGCGAAAGGCCTGACATAACTCTGGGGGTATTTAATTATTTGTATCCTAACATAACCTGAAGAAGCGGGCAAGAAATAAATTGAATAAAGAGCGGAAATGAGGTAAAATAAGACCAAGATGACGATAGCCAATATAAACGAGATTAAAGAGAAATTGACTGCCATTGTCGGGGCCGGTAATATATTATCTGACAAAGCGGCTATACAGGATTATAGCCATGATGAAACTATGGGCTTACAGGCAAACCCTGACTTGGTAGTAAAGGCAGAAACAGCGGCCCAGATCTCAGCGGTTATGAAAGTAGCTAATAAGTACCTGGTGCCGGTAGTACCTCGCGGCGCTGGAACGGGTTTAAGCGGCGGCGCGGTCCCGATCTCCGGTGGTATCGTCCTTTCCCTGGAAAAGATGAATAAGATCCTGGAAATAGATGAAGAGAACATGATGATCGTAACTGAACCGGGGGTTATTACCGGGGTATTACAAGCTGAAGTGGAGAAGAAAGGATTGTTTTATCCGCCTGATCCAGCCAGCCTGGATTCTTGTCATATCGGTGGTAATTTGGCTGAATGCGCCGGTGGCGCCAGAGCGGTCAAGTATGGAGTGACCAAGGATTATGTAGTCGGTTTCGAAGCAGTATTACCAAGCGGGGAAATAATCAAATTAGGCGGCAAGCTGTTGAAAAACGTGGTGGGATATGACCTGATCAGTTTGATCATTGGCTGTGAAGGTACCCTGGCTATTATTACCAGGATCATCCTGAAGCTGGTGCCGCTTCCTAAAGCCAAGATCGATTTGCTGGTGCCCTTTGGTAACTATGCCACAGCTTCCCAGACTATCGTGGAAATAATTAAAAGCAAAGTCGTCCCGGCAGCCATAGAATTCATGGATAAGGAAAGTATCCTCGCGTGTGAAAAATGCCTGGGCCGGCAGCTGCCTTTCCGGGATGCAGAGGCCCAGATATTAATAGAATTGGATGGGGATGACAAAGAGTATTTGGAAAAACAAGCCGAGATGGTGGGTGAATTGTGTTTGAATAAGGGCGCTCAGGATGTGCTTGTGGCTGATACCAAAGCGAACCAGGAAAAACTTTGGGAAGTGCGCCGCAAGATCAGTGAATCCCTGAAACTCACCGGCGGATTGAAAGTAAGCGAAGACATTGTCGTGCCGATCAATCAAATGCCGAAAGTACTTAGCCGGCTCCAGGAGCTGAGTAAGAAACTGGCTGTGAAGATAGTTTGCTTTGGACATTTGGGTGACGGCAATATCCATGTGAATATACTGAAAAAGGAATTGGCAGATGAGGTATGGAAAAAAATACTGCGGGAAGCTATTAATGGTGTATTTGATATTACCGTGGCAGTGGGCGGGACCATCAGCGGTGAACATGGTATTGGGGTGACCAAGAAAAAATACGTGTCCCGGGTGCTATCCATGGCAGAGATAAATATTATGAAACAAATTAAAAAGACTTTTGACCCGAATAATATACTGAATCCGGGGAAGATATTCGAATAAAAAGGTATACAGGTGTAAAGGTATAGAGGTGTAAAGTTGAAGATACTAGGAACTGGGATTGATATTATTGAGATAAAAAGAATAAAAAAAGTGATTGCCGGAAACAAGGCTTTCCGGAAAAGAGTATTTACCAAACGGGAGATAGCTTATTGCGAAGGTAAAGCTAATAAATACCAGCATTATGCCGTACGTTTTGCCGCCAAAGAAGCGATCTTGAAAGCCTTGGGCTCTAAAGGTATCGCTTTAATCGATATCAGTATCAAAAACCTGGACAACGGAAAGCCAGAACCGGTATTAAGCGGGAAATTAAAGAAGCTGGGGGAAAATATTACAGTTTCCTTATCCCATTGTGATGATTATGCTGTCGCTCAGGCAATCTATTTTAGATAAGAGGATCTCATGACGGAAAAGTTCATAACCAAAGAAGAGATCAAAAAGCTTTTACCGAAACGTCCTAAAGATGCCTACAAAAATATCTTTGGGCATGTGCTCGTACTGGCTGGGTCCGCAGGCATGACTGGAGCGGCTGCCTTGACCAGTGAGGCAGCCATTCGCATTGGCGCCGGGCTGGTGACCCTCGGGATCCCGAAAAGCTTGAACCAGATAGTAGCAGTAAAGCTGACTGAAGTAATGACCAAGCCGCTGGCCGAGACTGAAGAACAAACGTTAAGCTTGAAAGCGCTGGACAGTATCAACAATTTAATCCAATTGCGTAATATCAATGTGGCGGTTATCGGACCGGGATTATCTACTCATCCGGAAACAGTTGAATTAGTGCGCAGTTTTGTAGCTTCCAGTAAAATTCCCCTGATCATTGATGCCGATGCTATCAACGCGCTGGTTGGAAAATTAGAGATCTTTAAATCTGCTCGCGGCCCGATAGTGATCACGCCGCATGCCGGGGAATTAAGCCGGCTGATCGCTGCTCATGCCACGGATATTAAGAAAGCCCGGGGAAAATATCCACTTCAGTTTAGCAAAGACACAGGAGCGATCTGCGTTCTTAAAGGTTACCAGACGATCATTACAGACGGGCAAAAAATAGTAGTGAATAATACCGGCAACCCGGGCATGGCTACAGCCGGCAGCGGTGACGTATTAAGCGGTATGCTGGGTGGTTTAATAGCCCAAGGATTGGATATCATGGATGCCGCTAAGGCGGCTGTATATATACATGGCCTGGCCGGGGATATGGCGATCAAAGAGACCACGGAAATGGGCCTGGTCGCCAGCGATATAATTAAAGCTATACCTAAGGCGTTAAAAACAGTTATCAGTTAGCGGTCGGCAGTCAGCGGTAAAAACAAAAGACAGGTGAGAAAATGAATTTCTTGAAAGAAGCGAATAAATTAAGATCAGAACTGACCAAGATCCGGCGGCACCTGCACCAGCAACCGGAATTAAGCAACAAAGAATATAAAACCAGCGCTTATATTGCCGCCCTGTTGAAAAAATGGGGCTACAAAGTTAAAACAAAAGTCGGCGGTACCGGCGTTATTGGTTTGCTTGAACCGCCATCTGCCGTCCGCCGTCCGCGAACTGGTTGTGTCGCCGTTCGTGCCGATATGGATGCCCTACCAATTCAGGAAGCGGTTAGAAAAAGTTTTTCTTCCCGTTCTCAAGGGATCATGCATGCCTGTGGTCATGATGGTAATATGACCTGCGCCCTGGGAGCGGCAGGGTTATTAGCAGCCCACCGGGATAAGCTTACCAAACCGGTGAAATTTATTTTTCAGCCGGCAGAAGAAATTTCCAACGGCGCGGAGAGAATGATCGAGGCTGGAGCCCTGAAGGATCCTTTGGTCGAAGCGATCATTGGGATGCATGTGTATACCTTGCTGCCGGTCGGCAAGATCGGCCTAAAATACGGCCAGATGATGGCCAACGTAGATGAATTTACCTTAACTATTACCGGTGAAGGCGGCCATGGGGCAGCGCCGCATAAGGGTGTAGATGCGATCGCGATATCTGCAGAAGTAGTTACCGCGCTACAGCAAGTAGTTTCCCGCCAGACTGACCCGGCAGATCCGGTGGTACTGACCATCGGTACGATCAATGGCGGCACGCAATACAATATTTTGGCGGACAAGGTTGTGATGAATGGCACGGTGCGGACCTTGAATGACAAAACCCATCTGGCAATGCCTAAGAAGATAGAAAAAATTGCGCGCGGGATTACCGCTGCTTTTGGCGCCAGTTACAAATTGGAATATAATGTACTGGGAGTAGCGTTAGTGAATAATGATCAGGTAGTCGATCTTATTAAAAGTGCCGCGGCCAGAATATTAGGAAGTAACAATATAGTCACTATTAACCGCGCTTCCATGGGTGGAGAAGATTTTGCCAGTTATTTACAGCAAGTGCCAGGAGCTTTTGTTTATTTGGGGGTAGGCAATAAAGCCAAAGGGATCACTTATCCCTGGCACCATGCCTGCTTTGACCTGGATGAAGAGGCCTTACCTATAGGGGCGGCGGTCCTGGCGCAAAGCGTCTGGTCATGGCAGTAGAAATGAAAAGGTTTAAGGTCTCTGCAGTCAAATGCGGAACATATGAAAAAAGTGAAGTGACGCAAGCTTTAACTGCTCTCCTTGATCATATCGGTGGCCTTGGCGCGTATGTCAAACCTGGCCAGAAAGTGTTGATCAAGCCCAATCTTCTGGCTCCCCGTCCCCCGGAAACAGCAGTAACTACCCATCCCGCGCTCGTCACGGTTATCGCTGAGGCGATTAAGCAACAAGGGGCGTTCCCGTTTATCGGAGACAGCCCCGGAGGATTTGGTATCCTGGAGCGGATCGAACAACTATGGGAAATCACTGGTATGAAACAGGCCGCGGCGGCCAGTGGGGCCACGCTGGTTAATTTTGAGAAAAGCCGGATCAAGGAATTGGAACTTCCTCTCGGGAAAAAGAAAGTTAAAATACCTGTGGCCGCCTGCGTACTGGAAGACTTCGATGTCGTGATCAATGTGCCTAAATTCAAAACCCATGACCTGACCATCACTACCGGCGCGATCAAGAATATGTTTGGTGTTATGCCTGGATTGACCAAAATACAATTTCATAAATTAGCGCCGAAAAAAGAAGACTTAAGTGAGCTATTGGTATCTTTATTTACTCAGGTTATCCCTCAGCTCAATATAATGGACTGCATTATCGGGATGGAGGGAGAAGGTCCAGGCTCCAGCGGCACCCCGATCGCGACCGGATTTCTGCTGGCGGCGGATAATGCTTTAGCTATGGATATCGTACAAGCCAGCATAATGGGAATTGCTTTAGAAAATGTTCCAGTCATTGCCGTGGCCATAAAAGCTGGCCTAGGGCCAAAAACCCTGGCTGAAATTGACCTGCCGGGGGCTTCACTGGAAGAACTCCGACCGGTGAAATTTAATTTACCGCCGGGTTCTTATGCTGATAAAATACCAAGATTCATGGTGCCCCTCTTGAGTTATATTGCCAGGTTGATCAGGTTAACTGACCCAGTAGTCAATGATGAATTGTGTACTAAATGTCAGGTTTGTGTGAAGAGCTGTCCGGTTAAGGCGATAGACAACTACCAAGGGAATATCCGGATTAATTATAAAAAATGTATAGAGTGTTTTTGCTGTATAGAATTATGCCCAGCCAGGGCTATGACGATCAAGAGATCAGGGTTATTAAAGCTATTTGAGAAGAAAGGTTAACATGGCTCAGGGAAAAAGGTTAACATTGGGGCAAATAGGGGAGTTTGGCCTGATCCAGCGGGTTGAGCGTATTTTTGGCCGGCCAAACCGGCCAGGATTGGTACAGGGTATAGGGGATGACGCTGCTGTGGTTAAAATTGGCCACAATAAAGCCCTGCTTTATACCACAGATATCCTTATAGAAGATGTCCATTTTTCATTGAAATATGAAGGTTTTTTGGATATTGGCTGGAAAGCCCTGGCTGTTAATATCAGCGATATAGCCAGTATGGGCGCTACCCCTACCTGGGGGGTGATCTCTGTGGGAGTTCCTGTGAGTATTCCTGTGGATAATGTGGACAAATTGGCACAGGGGGTGGCCAAGCTGGCCCGTAAGTACCGGATAGGAATAATCGGCGGGGATACAGTTAAGTCCCCTGACCGGCTGGTAGTTAACATAGCCCTTTTAGGGGAAGCACCGGTCCAGGATATCCTGTACCGGCACGGTGCCAGCCCAGGAGACGCTTTATTTGTTACCAACCGGGTAGGTGAAGCAGCGGCAGGACTAGCGGTATTAAAAGACCGCTGGCAGTTAGCCGTTAACGGTTGGCCGAAGATTAAAAAGCAAATCGTGAAGAAATATCTAAGACCGGAACCGAGAGTAAAAGAGTCTGTATTAATAGTGAAAAATAAACTAGCTTCCAGCATGATCGATATCAGCGATGGTTTGCACATTTCCATAAAATTGCTCTGCGCACGATCAAAAGTTGGCGCCAGAGTCTATTTGGATAAGATCCCTTTAAACAAGCAACTATCTCCGCCAAAGGCGGATCAGCCTCTGGCTGAAACGATCAACTATCAACATGCCTTGCAGTTAGCTTTAAGCGGTGGTGAAGATTATGAATTACTATTTACAGTCCCCCAAAATAAAATCCGGAAAGCGCTCGCCTTATTTCCTCACGGCTGGATCGGGGAAATAACCAAGGACAAAATCTGTAAAGTACTGGACCAGAATGGCCGGGAAGTTATAACAAGGAATACAGGTTATGAGCATTTCAAAACTAAATAAAATCGTTATAACCAAATCCGCTGCGGAAACGCAGCGCTTTGGCCGGAAATTAGCCCGGCAATTAAAGCCTGGAGATCTGGTCTGCCTCAGCGGGGGGCTGGGTGCCGGGAAAACCTGCTTGGTCCAAGGTATTGCCCGTGGTTTGCAGGTCAAAGACTATGTCAATAGTCCTACTTTCAAGATCATTAATGAATATGCGGGCAAGATCCCGGTTTATCATTTTGACTTATACCGGCTGGAAGGATTGACTGATCTTCGCGAACTGGGTTATGAAGAGTATTTTTATGGCCAAGGCCTTTCCCTGGTTGAATGGGCGGAAAAGATCATTCCTTTTTTACCTAAACAATATTTACGGATCGAGTTGCGCCGGGTCGATGAGCATACCCGCAAGATTATCCTGACTGATTGGAGAAGGAAGAAATGATAGTTTTAGGCATAGAAACTTCTACCAAGATCGGTAGCGCGGCCTTATCCCAAAACGGAAAAGTAGTAGCAGCAGCTGACCTGGATGGAGCCATGAACCATTCTGAAAAACTATTGCCGGCGATACAAAAAATTATGTTGGCAAAAAAAATAAGTTTTACCGCTATTGATCGTATCGCGGTTTCTTCAGGGCCAGGATCTTTTACCGGATTAAGGATCGGTATAACCGTGGCCAGGACTATGGCTCAAATGTTGCGCAAAGAGCTGGTAAGTGTCCCTACCCTGGATTGCCTGGCAGCTATGGTGCCAGACAGTAAGGGTCTGGTATGTCCGTTAATACCAGCCATACAGGGGCAAGTTTATTATGCTTTGTATGAATATCTTGCCGGCCAGGGATGCAAAAAAGTTACGGACTATAACTTAGTTTCACTGGAAAAGTTATCCCAGGACCTGAAAAAATACCCACCAGGAATAATTTTCACGGGAGAAGCGTTATTTTATCTTAAGGGAATCTTGCCGCAGGCTTGGCCTAATAAAGCCAGCTTTACAATGCCAAATTTATGGCGGCCAACCGCCTCCTGGATCAGTTTACTTGGGGCTCAATATTCCCCCCAACCATGGAGTAAGATCGTACCCTATTATATCCGGCCGTCAGAAGCTGAATTACGATGGAAAGGGAAATGATGTGGATGTTATCTATGAACATCTGAAAGAAGAAGACCTGGAGGCGGTGTTAAAAATTGAGCAAAACAGCTTTCCGCTTCCTTGGACCAGGGGCATGTTCGAACAAGAATTACATATTCCCACTAGCCACTTTTTCGTCGCCAAGGCCCTGCCTGGTAAAGAAGTAATCGGTTATGCCGGTTATTGGCAGGTAGTAGATGAACTCCATCTGATCAATATGGCTGTTCATCCTGAATACCGGAGGCAAGGCCTGGGAAAGCACCTGTTATACTATATTTTATGTGACGGCAAAAGATTGGGTTTGAAAAAAGCTACTTTAGAGGTACGAGCTTCCAATCAGGCTGCTCAGAGACTGTATGAGCAGCTTGGTTTTAAGAACATTGCTCTCCGCAAGAGTTACTACGCTGATAACCTGGAAGACGCGGTTATTATGTGGTTGTATAACCTGGGAGCCTACAGTTAACCGGTCATTATCCGCGATCCTCTTTTATTTAATCTGCGCTGCGCCCGCCGAAGTTCTTTAGTCCGCCAGAGTTTGTTGGAGGATTAGTGGCGGGTAATCTGTTTTTATCCGCGTAATCGATGGGTTAACCTTTGGTTTAATCCCAAAAATCTCCTTTACAGGCATAGGTTTTTGTGGTATAGTTACTAGTACGATTGGAACTTAAAATTTGGAGACTTAATGTTCAATTTCATTCGGCAAAGAATTGAATTGAAATTAGGGGTAGTATTGCTTTTTGTCGTTTTTATTCCTATTAGTATAATGTCTTTTCTGAGTGTTAACCTGATCATTAAAGGGATACAGCGAGAAATCCAGCAACGCATTGTCAGCGACTTGAATGTCGCTGTCGCTATTTATGATAAGATCAAGCACCAGCTGCGCTATACTATCCGGGACCAGAGCAGCCGGGTTAAATATTATTTTGATACGGAAACACTGGATGATATGCCGGCTTTTTTAAAGGCTGTTGCCGAGCAGAATAACCTGGATGTCTTTGTCGTGGCTGACCGGAGAGGGCGGGTCATTGCCCGGGGCAACCTGCCTATGTTCAAGGGCGATAACCTGTCAGACCGGGCTTATTTTAAAAGGGCTGTTGACGGCGAAGATATAGTTTCCACGGAACTGGTCAGTATTGGCGAAATGCAGACCGAGGGGATCAAAAGCGCCACTGCCGAAGCCTTAATGATCAGGGTGGTTATGCCGGTAAAAGAACCGGATGGTACTGTACGAGCGGTAATGATCGCCGGATACCTGCTCAATAATAATCATGGGATCGTTGACCTGATCACTGACCTGATCGGGGCTCAGGCTGCGATTTTCCAGCGGGATATGATTGTTTCCAGCAGCCTGCGTGACCGCAATGGCACACGGGTCATGGGTACTAAAACCAATGGTAAGATCACGGAAATGGTTTTGCAAAGCGGTAAACAATATATCGGCGAAGACGAAGTTTTTGGCACAGGCTATATTAACGGCTATATCCCCTTGCGCAATGCCAATAACCAGGTTATCGGCAGTCTGTATATACGGGCTAGCGAAGAAGGGTTCCTGGATATAAAAAGAAAAGTAATGTCCTCGATCATCTTTATGGCCGGATTTAGCATCCTGCTGGCTTTAGCCATTGGTTTTTCCGTAGGGCGGCCTTTGACCAGGTCGATTGAGAGCCTGCGCCAGGGAGCGCTCGCTGTAGCCAATAGTGATTTTGACCATAAGATCAAAGTAGACACTGATGATGAATTGAAACAATTAGCTGACGCTTTCAACGCTATGACTGCAGAGTTAAAGGAAGCGCAGAAAAAGCTGTTGCAATCGGAAAAAATGGCGGCTCTCGGCCAAATTGCCGCGGCCGTAAGCCATGAATTGAAAAACCCGTTGACCGGCATCAAGATGGCCGCTTATTTTCTGCGGGATAAAGTGAATTGCGAGGACACTGAGGCGAATAAGAGCATTTCTGACATCGAGTCAGAGGCTGACCGGGCCAACAAGATCGTTATGGAAATATTAACGTTCTCACAACCGATCAGTCCGATCTTTAATACGCTAAATGTGAATGATGTATTAGCGGAAATCCTGCCGGTGCAGCAATACCAGGCTGAACTCCATGACATAACGGTGATTAAACAGCTCCAGGAAATTAAGAGCGTCATTAAAGCTGACCGGGACCAGTTGAAGCAAATTTTTGACAATTTAATCAACAATGCTTTACAAGCCATGGGCGCAGGCGGTGAGCTGACCATCATTAGCCTGGAAGAAAAGGATAATATTAAAGTCAAGATCAAGGATACCGGTGTAGGAATATCGGAGGAGAACCTGAAGAGTATTTTCCAGCCATTCTTTACCACTAAAGATAAAGGCATTGGCCTGGGATTATCCATCGTGAACGAGATCGTTAAAAAACACCAGGGAACAATTTCAGTGGAAAGCAGATTGGGCCAAGGGACTACGTTTATTGTCAGTTTCCCCAAATTTGCGCAAGCAGTATAAACAATACAAGGGGTAGCCGTGATCAATGATTAAAAAACTGGACAAGCCAGAATTACTTATCGTTGATGATGAAAAAGTTATCAGGGAAATGCTGGAAGCCCTCCTGGTACGTGAAGGATATAATGTAACCACGGCGGAAAACGGCGCCGCTGGTATAGACCAGATACAAAAGAAGTTCTTCAATATTGCCATTGTCGACATTAAATTGACGGACATGAGCGGTATGGAAGTGATGAAACAGATCAGAGAAGCTCACCGGGAAACTGTGGTTTTGATGGTGACTGCTTTTGCCACGACGGAAACAGCGATCAAAGCCCTGGAAGCCGGTGTTTATGACTATATCATTAAACCTTTTGACATTAATCGCATTAAAATGATCATCAAGCGTGGCTTGGAAGAACAACGGCTGACCCTGGAAAATAAAGAGCTGCTCTCCAGCCTGAAAATAGAAAAAGACAAACTTGAATCAGTGCTGGAAATCGGCAAAATGATGTCTTCGATCCTGGACCTGCGCGAATTGATCGATTTTATCGTAAAAAAGTCGACTGAAGTTTTGAAAGCGGAAAAAGGTTCTTTAATGCTCCTGGATGAAGCAACCGGGCAACTTATCATCAAGGGAGCGATCGGTTTGTCCGATGAAGTCATCAATAAGACTAAAATGAAGATCGGTGATAAGATCGCTGGTTTTGTCATTAAATACGGCGAAGCTATGCTGGTCGAGAATATAGAGACTGATGAACGTACCAAGAGAGATAGCCGTCCTCATTACCTGGGCAAATCCTTTATCAGCGTACCGTTGATACACAAGGACAAGATACACGGGGTCTTAAGCGTTACCGATAAAAAAGACAACGGTTTAAAGATCTTTAACGAAGATGACCTGAACTATCTTTCCATTATCATCAACTATGCAGCGGTGGCTATTGAAAACGCGCGTTTGTATGAAGAAGTGAAGAACCTGGCTATTACCGATGCCTTGACCGGTTTATTTAACCACCGTTATTTCCAGGAGCAGCTGGCTAAAGAAATCAACCGGGCTAAGCGCTACGGCCGACCACTCTCCCTGGTCATGTTCGATATAGATAATTTCAAATCTTATAATGACCGTTTTGGGCACCTGACCGGGGATATTATCCTTAAGCATATCAGCGCGACCATTAAAAGTAATGCCCGTGAGGTTGATATCGTCTGCCGTTACGGCGGTGAAGAATTTGTGATGATCCTGCCTGAAACAGAAGCTGTCGGCGGTATGTCTATCGCGGACAAAGTCAGGGAAGCGGTGGAAGTAAGCACCCGGCAAGAGGGATACTTTAAAAATATCGGGCAAGTTACTATCAGCGGCGGTATTGCCCAGTTCGCCAAGAAATATTTGAAAGAAGATTTTATCCAAAAGACCGATGAAGCCATGTATCAGGCAAAAAAAGAAGGTAAAAACAAAATCTGCATCTGGCAACGGTAAGCAGTTGAAAGTTGATCGTTGATAGTTGATAGAAAAAACGAGAAATAGCGGGGAAATGAAAATGAAAAAATTAAAAATAGGGTTTCCGAAAGGAAGCTTGCAAGAATCAACCTTGGCTTTGTTTAAAAAGGCCGGGGTAAATATATACGTGAATGATCGCAGCTATTTTCCTTCTTGTGATGATGAAGAACTGGAGATAATGCTGGTCCGGACCCAGGAGATCCCGAAATACGTGGAAGACGGGGTTTTTGACGTCGGCCTGGCCGGGTATGACTGGATCGTGGAATCCGGCGCCAAAGTAAAGGAAGTAACAGAACTGATCTATGCCAAGAGCGGGTATCGTCCGGTAAAATGGGTGCTGGCGGTCAGTGAGAATTCCTCTTTTAGCAAAGTAACAGATCTGAAAAACAAGCGGATCGCCACTGAGGTTGTAAATATAGTCAAAAAATACCTGCAACAGAATAAAGTCAAAGCAGAAGTAGAGTTTTCCTGGGGAGCGACGGAAGCCAAGGTCCCGGAGCTGGTTGATGCTATTGTCGAATTGACCGAGACAGGGTCCAGCTTACGAGCTAATAAACTACGGATTATCGATACGGTGCTGCAATCGACTACGCGGTTGATCGCCAATTCGGCTGCTTTACAAGATACTTGGAAAAAAAGAAAAATAGAAAACCTTTCTATTTTACTAACCGGAGCTCTGGCTGCTGAAGGTATGGTTGGCCTAAAGATGAATGTGGCTGATGCTAATCTGAAGAAAGTATTGGCTGTCCTGCCAGCGCTAAAAAATCCGACCGTATCAGGTTTAACAAAAAAAGGTTGGGTCGCTTTAGAAGTGATCATGGAAGAAAAAATTGTCAAGCGCATCATTCCGGAATTAAAACGGGCTGGGGCCCAAGGGATTATTGAATATCCGCTGAATAAAGTGATCTACTAAATACTTTGGAGGTAATAATTGACAGTAAGAGTACGGTTTGCTCCTTCTCCCACCGGCTATCTGCATATCGGGGGAGCCAGGACAGCCTTGTTTAATTGGCTTTTTGCCAGGAATCAAAAAGGGGTCTTTATCCTGCGCATAGAGGATACTGACGAGGCCCGTTCCACTGAAGAATCTACCGCCCAGATATTGCGCAGCATGGAATGGCTGGGTATGAACTGGGAGGAAGGGCCATTTTTACAGAGCGACCATAAGGCCAAACACCAGCAGTATGCCTCACAGTTAGTAGAAATGGGACAGGCTTATTATTGCTATTGCTCACCGGAAGAACTGGAAACACGGCGCAAGGAAATGATGGCTAAAAAACTACCGCCTAAATATAACGGCCAGTGCCGCTCTCTTTCAGCGGAACAGCGAAAAATTTTTGAACAGGAAGGCCGTAAGCCGGTAATTCGTTTCCGGATGCCTGATTCCGGCGTGACCAAGATCAATGACCTGGTAAAGGGGCCGATCCAATTTGACAATTCTCTCTTGGACGATTTTGTGATCCTGAAATCCTCCGGAGTGCCGGTGTATAATTTTGCCGTAGTCTGTGATGACCATGATATGAATATAACTCATGTCATTCGCGGGGATGATCATATCTCCAACACGCCCCGGCAGATCATGCTGTATAAAGCTTTTGGGTGGGAATTACCTGAATTCGCGCATATTCCCATGATCCTGGGACCGGATGGCGCCCGCTTGAGTAAACGGCATGGTGCGGCTGCCCTGGATGAATATATCCAACAAGGTTATTTGCCGGAAGCGATCATGAATTATTTAGTATTACTTGGTTGGGCCACTGAAGACAGCCAACAGATCTTTTCGTTAACGGAAATGATCGAAAAATTTTCCCTGGACCGTTGCGCTAAAAACGCGGCTATTTTTGACCCGGAAAAATTAAAATGGTTGAATGGCGAATATATTCGTCATAAACTGCGGCCGGAAGAACTGGTCCAATTGGGAATAAAATTCTTGGCCGCAAAAAAATTGATAGACGAAAGCACGGATTTAGAGTATATTAGCCAAGTTATTTCCCTGGAACGGGAGCGGATCAGGACTATAGGCGAATTACCGGAATTAGTAGATTTCTTTTTTAAAGAAAAGATAGAGTTGGCTGATGATAAAGCTCGCAAAACACTGGCCAAGCCTAATGTGAAAGAGATCTTAGCAAAAGTTGAAACTGAATTATCTCATACCCCGGATTTTTCAGTGGCCGGGCTGGAGCAAGTTATACGACAGTTATGCGAAACTAATAGTTATAAAACCGGGGAAGTGTTTCATCCGGTCCGTGTGGCTGTGAGCGGACGGACGACTGGCCCCGGATTATTTGAAATGCTTGCGGTTCTGGGCCGGGAACGAGTAGTAGCCCGGATCAAACAAACAGTAGAGAACATATAACTTGCGAGGGTGTGATGAGCGATGAATTAGAAAAAGAAAAAAATAAAGTAAATGAAGAAGAGCTTAGTTTCCTGAGCCTGGTCTATTCTTTGAGCCAGGCAGCCTGGTCCTGGTTGGGGAAACAGGCCCATCCAGTCAATAACCAGGTCCAGAAAGACCTGAAACAAGCCAGATCGATGATCGATATGTTGCGCATGCTGCAGAAGAAAACCCAAGGGAACCTTAATCCTAAAGAGCAGCAAATGATCGAAGGCATCTTAGCTGATCTGGAATTGAATTA
Organism: bacterium; assembly: GCA_028712365.1. Lineage (GTDB taxonomy): Bacteria > CAYTYR01 > UBA6262 > UBA6262 > UBA6262 > UBA6262. Next base: position 3,091 of record JAQTQE010000003.1, on the reverse strand, counting down.
TGTCGAAGAATCCAGTAAGCCCGTTAGTAGTTAGTCGTTCGTGGTTGGTCGTAAAAGCATATAAATAACTACGAACGATGAACCACGACCCGCCAATTAATTGGCGGGGGACGACGAACGGTTTTAATGAAGCGATTGCCCGGTGGTGTAATTGGTAACACGTCTGCCTCTGGAGCAGAAGTCTCCTGGTTCGAGTCCAGGCCGGGCAGTTTAAAAAACTGTTGATAGATCGTAGTTTCAGCCAGAGGCTGATCCGCCTTTGGCGGAGATAGCAGATTGGAAAAACGAGAACAAAAAGGAGCTGGACGAGAAGCAAGGTCCGCCAGGCTTTAAGGCGGAAGTCCAGGCCGGGCAGTTTAAAAAACTGTTGATAGTCTGTAAAATAGTTCTTTGTTTATGAGGTATCAGATGCATTTTCTAATACGTTGGGGAATCAATACTTTATCTTTAATTTTGACCGGTTATTTTGTCCCGGGAATTCACATTAACAGCCTTTGGGCGGCTTTAATGGCAGCGTTGTTACTGGGATTAGTCAATGCTTTTATCAAGCCGGTGCTCATTTTATTAACCCTGCCCATAAATGTATTAACCTTGGGGTTGTTGACCTTTATCATCAATGGTATGTTGCTGAGTTTTGTCGCTTGGGCTATCCCTGGTTTTATCATTGAAGGCTTTTTATGGGCTATTTTTGGCGCGCTTATTCTTAGCCTTATCAGCACCTTGCTAAGTGTTTTTATAGTTTCGGCAAAATAGGTGATTTTTAATTGAATTGATGCGGCGCCATCGTCTAATTGGTTAGGACGCTGCCCTCTCAAGGCAGAGCTTACGGGTTCGAGTCCCGTTGGCGCCAAATTTAAAGGGACGAGAAGCAAGGTCCGCCAGGCTTTAAGGCGGAAGTCCCGTTGGCGCCAAATTCTGCGGAGCAGAATTAGAGCAATCGAAAATCGAGAATAGAAAATCGAAGCTTGCGCTTGATAGTCAAAGCGAAAACATTGGCTTTTGGGAGTGCCGTATGTTTAAGATTGACGGATTAGACAACAGCAACGCTTATCTGAATAGCACTATACTAACCTGGGATTAATTGTATCCCGGGTTTATTATTTAGAAAGAATAATATATTAAGTATTTGCTCCTGAAAGAGTTAAAGCTTTTGCCAGAATGGTTTTTAGGAGCAACTAAAAAAGAGGAGGACCCTGTGGAATTTAATTTGGAAAGCTCCTTCAGTCAGATCATCAATGCGCTTTCGCAAATTATTGCCCTGGAGAATCATCAGCGTATCTTTCATGCCTGGCGCGTAGCTGTTCTGGCCACGGAAGTAGCCAGAAAAATAACGCCGGAAGATATCAATCAGGTTTTTTACGCCAGTTTGTTACACGACGTAGGAACAGTTAGTATTGATCATAATATTTTTAAGCAGCTGTCCCTGGCTCAACAGCGGGCCCATCCGGTGATACTGGAGCATCCGGTCAAAGGCGCCAGAATAGTACAGGAAATACCTGGGATGGAACCGGCGGCGGAAATTATCATGGATCATCATGAGCGTTGGGATGGAGAAGGTTACCCCCATCATAAACGGAATGAAGATATAAATTTTGGCGCCCAATGCCTGAGGATCGCTGATGCGTATGATTTTTATCTGCAGGATAATTCCCAATTGGATTATGACCAGGCGATGCATTTTTTAGGGGAACAAAAGAATAAGGAATTTTGTTCTTCGGTGTATGAAGCTTTTAGCGAAGTCCTGGCGCATAACCAGTATTGCCGGGAAATAAATCAGGATGAGTGTTTGGAAGAGGCGTTTATAGAATTGCAGCAAGGCCTTCCTAGACTACAATGCCAGACTAAAAGCGATGTTATCGGGGTCACCCTGCGGGTCTTTGCCAGGGTTATCGATACTAAACATCTCTATACTAGCGGTCATTCGCAAAGAGTGTCGCAATATTCCATGCTGCTGGCGGAAGCGATGCATCTTGATCATGATGAGATCAGCCGTATAAAATGGGCCAGCCTGCTGCATGATGCCGGTAAAGTAGCCATCCCGCAGTCTATCCTGAATAAACCAGGACCATTGAATGAAGAGGAGTTCGCCTTGGTCAAAAGACATCCGGAGATAACCGCGGAAATTATAAAATATATCGATGTTTTTAAGAACCTGGTACCTACGGTGCGCCATCATCATGAACATTTTGACGGACAAGGCTATCCGGATAAACTGGAAACACAGCAAATACCATACCTGTCCAGGATCATTACCGTGGCCGATGCTTTTGACGCTATGACTAGCCCTCGCCCATATCAAAGGATGAGAAGCATACAGGAGGCCTTGGCTGAATTGGACCGGCGAAAAGGCAGCCAATTCGACGGTGAGATCATTGATCAAGCCAAAGAGATCTTCATGGCCCTGACCGTGTAGTTTTCATCGTCATAAGGCTCGTCGTAAAAAAGAATAATTTTTCTTGACAAGTCCAAAAGGATAGTGTATAAGAGACTTGAAGCATTTTTCTCATTATTATAAGGCGAGGGGGGGTGAACAATAATGGCCGAGAAAGTAATGAAATGCGGTGTTAAGAAACAGGCTGGGTATCTTTATTTCATTGACAAGCAAGGTGACATCTCCAGAGCGAAAATGGCTCGCGGTGGTGAGAAGAAAAAGAAGAAAAAAAGATAGCTAAACAGTTTTTTAAGCAAACCCGGTTAGAAACAAAGTTCCTAACGGGGCAAACAGTTTTTGAGCTCCCATTCGGATAAACTAATGGGGGCTCGTTTTTGGATTAGTATGGTGTGTCTAGAAGATACGTCAAGCCCGCCTGCCGGTAGGCAGGGAGAAGCGACGCAGATGTTGGCGGGCCATACTCCTCGTGTCTTGAATCAGCAAATATAAAGAAATATTAGAAGCACCTTACCAATTATTTTTTTTGTATCAATAGTTAACTAGTAATGTGATTTAGTTAACAGTAAGTGGTGTCCCGATGCGCTTAAGTACCCACGATATGGTCAAGGTTAGTCTTTTTGCCAGCCTGACCGCTGCCGGAAGCCTGATCTACATTCCTTTACCCTTCAATCTGGTGCCGATTACTTTACAGACTTTTTT